>NZ_JBVHWK010000005.1:215064-328924 GCF_055569445.1 Streptomyces sp. NPDC029122
AGCGGGAGGGAATGGAGCCCACGCATGCCCCCCCCCCCCCCCCCTCACCCCCCCCCCCCCCCCCCCCCCCCCCCCCCCCCCCCCCCCCCCCCCCCCCCCCCCCCCCAGGTCCCAGGCCCGGCAGCCTAGTGCCGCCCCGCCCCCCGCGTCAGGAAGGCGGCGCGGCGGCTACCATCCGCCGCATGAACGACGACGTCCGCAACATCGTGCTCGGAGTGGTGGCCACGGCCCTCAGCGGTGGTTTCGGCTGGTTCACGCGGACGTACGTGTGGCGCCGTGCGCTCCGCCGCAAGCAGGCCTTCTTCGGGCTCCCGGCCGGCTCCGACTGCCTGTTCGTGGTGAACCGCCAGATGGGCGGTACGGAATCCTCGCTGCACCGCAACGACGCCTTCGCGCTGCTGGAGATATCGTCCCTGATCAAGGACTGCGGGGCGACGGTGCAGATCGTGACCCACGAGGCGCGGCAGGGCTTCGGCGAGCGCGCCGAGTTCTGCGTCGGCGGTCCCGCGTCCAACTCCCGTACGGTGGCCCACCTCCACTCCCTGCTCCCCGGGGTCCGGGTCGACGTGTCCTCCGAACGCGGCCCCGACCGGGGGATGATCACCGTCGGCGGGGAGGCGTACCGCTGGGAGCCGGGCCTGGTCGAGTACGTGCTGCTGGCGCGGCTCACGACGGAGCAGGGGTCGCGGCCGGTGTTCCTGCTGTCCGGGCAGACCGCCAACAGCAACCAGGCCGCGGCCCGTTACCTTGCCCGCAACCACCGGCAGCTGGCGCGCGACCACCGCGGGAAGTCCTTCTGCCTCGTGCTGAAAGTCGTCAACTCCGATGCCTACGGTCCGGACGTGACCGAACTGGTCGCCGACGTCACCGTCGCGGCCCGGACACCCGCAGCGGCAGTCGCGTGATGCCGTTGATGAAGTTGGAGACCAGCCGGCGGGGCGGGCCCGCGAGTTCCGGAGCGGGCATGGAGGCGCGCCACTCCTCGTAGAGGGTGCGCAGCTGGAGCCGGGCGAAGTGGGCGCCGAGGCAGACGTGCGGGCCGTCGCCGAAGGAGAGGTGGGGGTTGGGGGTGCGGTTCGGGTCGAGCCGGTGCGGGTCGGTGAAGACCCGCTCGTCGTGGTTGGCGGAGGCGTGGAAGACCACCACCTTGTCCCCGGCCCGGATCGGGGTGCCGGCGAGTTCGGTGTCGCGGGCGGCGGTGCGGCGGAAGCTGAGCACGGGCGGGTGGACGCGCAGCAGTTCTTCCACGGCCCGGCCGGCCGGGGCGGTGCCGTCGGCGAGGCGCCGGTAGGCGTCGGGGTGGCGGGCCAGGGCCAGGAGGCCGCCCGGCGCCGCGCTGCGTACGGTGTCGTTGCCGGCGACGGTCAGCAGGAAGAAGAACATCTCCAGTTCGGCGGGCTCCAGTCCGGCCCGCGCGAGGGCGGTCATGACGTCGTCGCCGGGGTGGGCGCGCTTGTACGCGGCCAGTTCGCGGGCGTACCCGAACATCTCTCCGAGCAGGGCCGGGGAGCGCGGGTCGAGCGGCTTGCCGTCCGGGCCGAGGAGGGGCGCGGGCGCGTCCTCGGGGTCCTGGTAGCCGATGATCCGTACGGTCCACTCCAGCAGCAGGCCCCGGTCGGCGGGCGGGACGCCCAGCAGGTCGGTGAGGTTGAGCAGGGCGTACTCGTCGGTGACGGCGCGCACCACGTCGGCGGTCCCGTCCTCGGCGCCGTCCCGCGCTGCGGCGAGGAGGGCGCGGGCGCGTTCCCGGACCCGGTCCGCGAAGGCGTCGACGCGTGCGGGGGTGAAGGCACGGGAGACCAGGCGGCGCAGCCGGCCGTGGTCGGGCGGGTCCTGGTTGAGCATGGTGCTGCGCAGGAACGGCAGGTCGGCGGGGTCGGGGTCGCGGATCTGGGTGGCGCCGAGCCAGGAGGAGTACGAGGCGTGGTCGCGCAGGACGCGGACGACGTCGGCGTGCCGGGTCACGGCCCAGAAGCCGGGTCCGGCGGGCCAGCCCCGGACCTCGGGTTCCTCCTGCCAGGCCACCGGGTGGCGGTCGCGGAGCAGGCGGTAGCGCTCGTGCGGGACGCCCTCGGCGTAGAGGCGGGGGTCGAAGACGTCGGGGATGCCGGGGGGCCGGGCGGCGCGTTCCATGGTCCACACGGTGGCGGGACACCGGGGGCCTCCGCAAGGGGCCGTCGCACCGGCCCGTGCTCCAGGACGTTCCGTGAGCTTTCCTCCCGCTACCGTCCGGCCTTCCGGCGCAGGGAGTCCAGCAGGTCGGTGATCTCCGCCAGGCGCAGCGGCCGGGCGAGGAGTACGACGACCAGGGCCAGCGCGGCGGTTCCCGCCGCCGCGGCGGTGAAGGCGCCGAGGCCGTCGGCGGCCCGGGCGGCCCCGTACGCGGCGGCGGCCGCGGGCAGGCAGGCGGCCAGCAGCCGCAGGTGGGTGCGCAGCGCCGTGGCGGTACGGCCGCCGGCGCGCGGCCCGAGCCTGCGGGAGAGGGCGTACGCGGTGACCGCGGCGCCCGCCGTGAAGGCGAGGGAGGTGGCGGCGGCCATGCCGGTGACGGCCCAGCGCGCCGGCAGCAGGAGGTAGGCGGCGTACGACAGCCCGGCGTTGCAGACGACGATCACCAGGTTGAGGAAGAAGGGGGTGCGGGTGTCGGAGAGCGCGTAGAAGCCGCGCGCCAGCACGTACTGGGCGGAGAAGGCGACCAGGCCGGGGGCGAACGCGGTGAGCATGCCGGCCATGGCGGCGACCTCGGCGGTGGTGACCTTCCCGTATCCGGAGACGCAGTCCATCACCCAGGGGGCCAGCGCGGCGAAGAGCGCGGCGGCGGGCACCACGAGGGCGGCGCTGGAGCGCAGCGCGTACGAGACGTCCTCGCGGACGGCGCCGAGGTCCCCGTCGGCCGCGGCCGAGCTCATCCGGGGCATGAGGGCGGTGACCAGGGAGACGGTGATGATGCCCTGGGGGACGATCCACAGCTGGTAGGCGCTGGTGTAGGCGGCGTAGCCGAAGCCGCCGGCCCGGTGGCCGACGGTGGTGGAGAGGACGGTCACCACCCAGTAGGCGATCTGGTTGGTGAGGACGAGCAGGACCAGCCAGCCCGCGTTGCGCAGGGGCCGGGTGAGGCCGCTGCCGCGCCAGTCGAAGCGGGGGCGCCAGCGGAAGCGGGCGGCGCGCAGCGAGGGGAGGAGGGCGAGGGCCTGGACGACGATGCCGGCGGTGGTGCCGATGCCGAGCAGCCGGGTGTCCGCGGCGCTGAGGGCGTCGCGGCCGCCGTGGGAGGTGTAGAGGAAGAGGCCGAAGACGCCGATGATGACGAGGTTGTTGAGGACCGGGGTCCACATCATGGCGCCGAAGCGGCCGCGAGCGCCCAGTACTTGGCCGAGCACGGTGAAGAGCCCGTAGAAGAGGATCTGCGGCAGGCAGAAGCGGGCCAGGGCGATGACGGTGCTCCGCTGGGCCGGTGTGTACGCCTCGGGGGTGTACGCGTCGACGATGAGCGGTGCGGCGAGGACGGCGGTGGCGGTGAGTGCGAGGAGCGCCACGGTGCAGGCGGTCAGCAGCCGGTCGGTGTACGCGGCGCCGCCGTCGCGGTGCTCCTTGGCGGCGCGCACCAGTTCGGGGACGAAGACGGCGTTGAGGGCGCCGCCGACCAGCAGCATGTAGATGATGTTCGGGATGGTGTTGGCGACGGTGTAGCCGTCGCCGAGGAACCCGGCGCCCAGCGCGGCGAGGACCACGGCCGAGCGGACGAAGCCGGTGGCGCGGGAGACGACGGAGCCGGCCGCCATCAGCGCTCCGCTGCGCAGCACCGAGGTCTTCGCCGGTGCCGGTGCGGCCACGGGCGCGGGCTCCGCCGCCGGGGCGCCACCGGCTTCCGGTCGCGGTGGAGCCTGCTCCCGCTCCGCGCTGCTGGTGGATCCGTACATCGGGGTGTTTCTCCTTCGCCGGGCCGAAGGTCGAGGGTATCCCGGCCGCCGGAACGTCCGGGCGGCCGGGCGGCCGCGGTGAATTCGCCGGGGCGGTAGAGACTTTTGACCCCCCGCCGGGTGCGGAAGGTCCTTTTCCGGTTCCGGGTCCGCCGGTGGGCGAATTCCGGACGGCCGGCTTCCGCATGGCTTCCGTATGTGACCGGATGGCAACGGTTCCGCTGCGGCCCATGTCACAACCGCCTGGAGGAGATTTTCCGGGGAATGCGCAACCTGAAGTGGCCGAGTTCGCTCCTCATATGAGGACGACCGTTATTCCGGAGGGGTTTTCGTTGAGCCGTACACGCCGCACCGCACTTCCGCGCCGCCGCACCCGTCACACGGTGCTGGCGGGCACCGCGCTCCTCACCCTGGCGCTGAGCGCCTGCGGGGGCGGTGGCTCCGGCGGGAACGGGGACGGTGACGGCAAGGGGGCGGACCCGAAGAAGGGCCCGGACATGGCGATCTCGGTGAACCTCACGGGCGAGCAGGTCAAGGCGGGCGAGCCGGTCAGGGTGACCCTGGCCGACGGGAAGTTCTCGCTGGTCAAGGTGACGGACGGCAAGGGCGGGGAACTGCCCGGGCAGATATCCGCCGACGGCCGGACCTGGACCTCGGAGCGCAACGCCTCCCCCGGCACCGATTACCGGGTCGAGGCGCAGAACACCGCCAGCCAGAGCGCGAGCACCCAGTTCAAGACCTCGCCCGCGGACAAGGTGAACAAGGTCTCCATCAACATCCCGAAGGGCAGCACGGTGGGCGTCGCGATGCCCGTCTCGCTCGTCTTCGACAATCCGGTGAAGAACAAGGCCGAGGTCGAGAAGCAGCTGAAGGTCACCAGCTCGAACGGCACCGAGGGTTCCTGGGGCTGGTTCAAGGACTATTCCGGCAAGGACCGGGTGGACTGGCGGCCGAAGGAGTACTGGAAGTCCGGCACCGACGTCAAGGTCGACATGAACCTGAACGGCGTGGACTCGGGCCCCGGAGGCGGCCTCTTCGCCCGCGATTACACCACCGAGTTCAAGATAGGAAAGGACCGCCGGATGGAAGTCAGCCTCGACACCAAGAAGATGACGGTGACCGAGGACGGCCAGGCGGTCAGGACGATCCCGGTCTCGGCGGGCACGCCCGGCGGCCAGAAGGCCTCCTGGTCCGGGAAGATGGTGCTGATGTCGAAGGAGGGCACCATCCGGATGGACTCCCAGACGGTGGGCCTGGGCGACTCCTACGACAAGATGGTCGACTACTCGATGCGCCTGACCTGGTCCGGCATGTACGCGCACGCCGCCCCGTGGAACGCCGCCAACTTCGGCCGCGCCAACAGCAGCTCGGGCTGCGTGGGCATGAGCGACGCCGACGCCAGGACCTTCTACGAGCGGGTCCAGGTCGGCGACCCCTTCGAGGTCGTCGGCAGCGGTTCCAAGGGCAACGCCGACCTCGGCAACGGGTACGGCGAGTGGAACCTGCCGTGGGACCAGTGGAAGGCGAAGAGCGCCCTGACCGGCGGCGGCTCCCCGCAGAGCTGACGGCGGGGGCACGCCCGCCCCGTCCACAATTGTTACCGCTACGTAACTTACCCATGGGTTACCCCGGGTAAGCCCCTCCGGTTACCGTCGGGTCACTTTCGGACACCGGCGTACGCGAGGAGCCCCCGATGAGAACCCGCCCCACCACCGCGACGGCGGTGGCCGCGCTGCTCGCGGCAGCCGTCCTGGGCCTGGCCCCCCACCAGGCCCAGGCGGCCCCCGCCGCCACCGCGTCACGCACGGACGCCTCCTCACAGGTGCGCTTCCACGACATCCCCGGCTCCGGCGGCATCACCCTCAAGGGCAACGTCTTCACCCCGGCCGGCGCCGAACCCGGCCGGACATACCCGCTGATCGTGCTCCCCACCAGCTGGGGCATGCCGCAGATCGAATACATCGCCCAGGCCAAGCAGCTCGCCGACTCCGGGTACGTCGTGGTCAGTTACACCTCCCGCGGCTTCTGGCTCTCCGGCGGACAGATCGAGACCGCCGGGCCGGCGGACATCGCCGACGTCTCCGCCGTCATCGACTGGGCCCTCGCCAACTCCCCCGCCGATCCCGGCCGCATCGGCCTCGGCGGCGTCTCGTACGGCGCGGGCATCAGCCTGCTGGCCTCCGCGCACGACCCCCGGATCAAGGCCGTGGTCGCCCTCAGCGGGTGGGCGGACCTCATCGAGTCCATCTACTCCGGCCGCACGCAGCACCTCCAGGCCGCCGGGATGCTGGGCGCCGCCGGCTACCTCACCGGCCGGCCCGGGCCCGAACTCCAGCGCATCCTCGGCGACTTCCTGGGATCGAAGCTGGAGAGCGAGCAGGCGATGATCGAATGGGGCAGGAAGCGCTCCGCCTCCGAGCAGGTGGACCGGATCAACGCCAACGGCGCCGCGATCATGCTGGGCAACGCCTGGGGCGACACCATCTTCCCGCCCAACCAGTACGCGAAGTTCTTCGAGAGGCTCACCGGACCCAAGCGCCTGGAGTTCCGCCCCGGAGACCACGCCACCGCCGAGGCCACCGGTCTGCTCGGCCTGCCCAACGACACCTGGACCAACGCCCACCGCTGGTTCGACCGCTACCTCAAGGGCGAGCGCAACGGGGTCGACACCGAGGCCCCGGTACAGATCAAGTCCCGCTCCGCCGAAGGCTACGAGGGCTACGCCGACTGGGCGTCGGTCGGCTCCGGCGGCACCGAGAAGCTCCCGCTCGCGGACAGCGAGCACGTCTGGGCCAACGTCGACTCCGGCGCCAACGGCGGGATCCTCTTCCTCTCCAGCGTCCTCGACCAGTTCGCGAAGGCGCCGCCGACCGCGTCGGTCCCCCTGCTCCCCCGCGCCTTCGCCGCCGTCTGGCAGTCGCCGCGCTACGAGGAGGAGCGCCGGATCCGCGGCACCGTACGCCTGCACACCACCGTCACGCCCACCCAGGGCGACGGCACCTTCGTCGCCTACCTCTACGACGTCGGCCCGCTCGGCGTCGGCAAGCTCGTCAGCAACGCCCCGTACACCTTCCACGGGAAGACCCCGGGCCAGTCCTTCGGGGTCGACCTGGACCTCTTCTCCACCGCCTACGACATACCCCGGGGCCACCGGCTCGCGCTCGTCGTCGACACGGTCGACCCCCTCTACATCGAGCACAACCCCACCGGCGCGCAGCTGACCTTCTCCTCGCCGCGCACCGATCCCTCGTACGTCTCGGTACCGCTGCGCGAGCAGTGATCCGCGGCTGCCGCCGGTGGGGTGGCCCCCACGCCCCCGGGCGTGGGGGGAAGGAGGGCTCCGCGCCTACCTCCCCGGCAGCACCGTGCCCGGTTCGGCGGGGGCGACCTCGACGGCCCGGGTCTTCGGGTTGCGCCGCTCCCGCCGCGCGACCCAGGTGGCGAACCAGGACAGCAGCATGCACATCCCGATGTAGATCGGCGAGATGATCATCACGACGGGGATGAACGGCAGGTCGTAGTCCAGGTTCGAGGCGATCAGCTTGCCCGCGTGCAGGAACTCCTCGTAGGTGATCAGGAAGCCCAGCGAGGTGTCCTTCAGGGCCACCACGAGCTGGCTGATGATCGTGGGCAGCATCGCGCGGACCGCCTGCGGGGCGAGCACGAAGGTCATCACCTGCGTCTTGCGCATCCCGAGCGCGTACGCCGCCTCGCGCTGGCCCCTCTCCACGGAGTTGATGCCCGAGCGGAAGACCTCGGCGAGCACCGATCCGTTGTAGAGGGTCAGCCCGGCCACCAGCGCGGGCAGGGGCTGGACCTTCAGCGCCACGAAGATGAAGAAGATCATCACCAGGACCGGCATGGCCCGGAAGAACTCCACGCACAGCGTCGCCAGCCAGCGCACCGGCCGGTGCGCCGAGAGGCGGCCGGTGGCGAGCACGGCGCCGAGCGCGAGCGAGAGCACCGAGGCGTACGCGAAGGCCTTCAGGGTGTTCCCGAGCCCCTCCAGCAGCAGCTCCTGGATGCCCTCGTACGCGAAGGGCCGCCACTTGCCGGTGGTGAACTGGTCGGTGTCGAAGAGCAGGTGGAGGACCCACGCCAGCAGGGCGAGGATCACCACCGTCGAGGCGATCCCGTAGAGGAAGTGGCGGCGCCGGGCCCGGGGGCCGGGCAGGTCGTAGAGGGCGGTGGACCCCAGGTCCCCGTGCAGCGCGTGCGCGGTCATCGGGCGACTCCGTAGCGCTTCTCCAGCACGTTGAAGAGCGCGCTGATGGACAGGGTGATGATCAGGTAGCCGACGGCGATCCAGACGAAGGTCCAGATGATGCTGTAGCCCAGCTCGTTGAGGTTCTTGTACGTGCCCAGCAGCTCGGTGACGCTGAAGGCACCGGCGATCGCGGAGTTCTTCGCGAGCGCGATCAGGGTCGAGCCGATGGGCGGGATGACGGAGCGGAAGGCCTGCGGCAGCACCACCGTGCCCAGGGTCTGCCCGAAGGACATGCCCAGGCTGCGCGCCGCCTCCCCCTGCCCCTTGGGCACGGTGTTGATGCCGGAGCGCAGTGCCTCGCAGATGAAGGCCGAGGTGTAGCAGCCGAGCGCGAGGACGGCGAAGAGCTGGAAGGGCAGGACCAGCCCGAAGCGCGGCAGCCCGAGGAGCACGGCGAAGAAGAGCAGGGTGAGCGGGGTGTTGCGCAGCACGGTCACCCAAACCGTGCCGAAGACGCGGAAGGAGCCGACGGGCGCGACGCGGAAGGAGGCCATCAGGAAGCCGAGGACCAGGGCGACGAGCGAGGCGTAGACGGTCAGCTCGACCGTGCCGAGGAAGCCCTTGCCGTAGAGCGCGAAGTTCTCGGTGAGTACGTCCATGGAGGTGTGCTCTCCCCTCAGCCCGCCGGGTAGCGGTCGATGGCGGGCGGCTTGGGGGCGGGCCGGCCGGAGAGGCCGAGCGTGGCCTCGTAGGCCTTCTTCCAGGAGCCGTTCTTCTCGTGCGCGGCCAGCGCGTCGTCGAGGGCGAAGCGCAGGGCGTTGTCACCGCGGGGGACGCCGATGCCGTAGGGCTCCTCGGAGAAGGGCTTGCCGACGACCTTGAGCTCCTCGGGGACCTTCGCGGCGTAGCCGAGGAGGATGGAGTCGTCGGTCGAGACGGCGTCGACCTGGTAGGTCAGCAGGTTGTCCACGCAGACCGAGTACGTGTCGTAGGCGACGAGGACGGCCTTGGGGAACTCCCTCTGCAGCCGCTGGTAGGGGGTGGAGCCGGCGGCCGAGCAGACCTTCTTGCCGTCGAGGTCCTCGGGGCCCTTGATGTCCTCCTCCTTCCTGCGGACGAGCAGGGACTGGCCGGCCATGAAGTAGGGGCCGGCGAAGCCGACCTGCTTCTTGCGGTTGTCGTTGATCGTGTAGGTGCCCACGTAGTAGTCGATCTGGCCGTTCTGCAGGGCGGTCTCGCGGTTGGCGGAGGCGATCGTCCTGAACTCGATGGTCTTGGGGTCGAAGCCGAGCGAGGCCGACATCATCTTGGCGATCTCGATGTCGAAGCCGGAGTAGCGGCCGGTCGCGGGGTCCTTCTCCCCCATGTAGGGCTGGTCCTCCTTGACGCCGACCACGAGATGGCCGCGTTTCCTGGCCTTCTCCCAGGTGCGGGACTGGGGCAGCGAGAAGCCGGCGTCGACCTGGTAGACGGGCAGGTCCTCGGGCTGGGGGCCCTTGACCGGGGGGCTGCCGGACTTGCCGCAGCCGGCGGTGGCGAGGAGGAGGGCGGCGGCCAGGGCGAGCGCGCGCAGGGTGTGCTTCATCGGGCCGCCCGTCAGTGCTTGAGGATCTTGGAGAGGAAGTCCCTGGCCCGGTCGCTCTCGGGGGCGGTGAAGAAGGCCTCCGGGGTGCGGTCCTCGACGATCCGGCCGTCGGCCATGAAGACGACGCGGTTCGCGGCGGAGCGGGCGAAGCCCATCTCGTGGGTGACCACGACCATGGTCATCCCGTCGCGGGCGAGCTGCTGCATGACCTCCAGCACCTCGTTGATCATCTCCGGGTCGAGGGCGGAGGTCGGCTCGTCGAAGAGCAGCGCCTTGGGGTTCATGGCGAGCGCGCGGGCGATGGCCACGCGCTGCTGCTGGCCGCCGGAGAGCTGGGCGGGGTACTTGTCCGCCTGACTGGCGAGGCCCACCCGGTCCAGGAGTTCCCGGGAGCGCTTGTCGGCCTCTTCCTTCTTGCGTTTCCTGACCTTGAGCTGGGCGAGCGAGACGTTGGCCAGGACGGTCTTGTGCGCGAAGAGGTTGAACGACTGGAAGACCATCCCGACCTCGGCCCGCAGGGCCGCCAGCTCCTTGCCCTCGTCGGGCAGCGGCCGCCCGTCGAGGGTGATGGTGCCGGACTCGATGGTCTCCAGCCGGTTGATGGTGCGGCAGAGGGTGGACTTGCCGGACCCGGACGGTCCGATGATCACCACCACCTCGCCGCGGCCGACGGTGAGGTTGATGTCCTGGAGGACGTGCAACTTCCCGTAGTACTTGTTGACGTCCCGCAGCTCGATCAACGGATCGACGGCCATACGCTGCCCTGCCCACTTGTCGGTGTGTCGAGGTCAGCGCAAACTATCCAGCCGTCGAAGGGGACTTCATCTCGACACGCTTAAAAGGCACATAAAGTACATTGGCCCTTTATTCAGCCTTCGGAGGCCTCGGCATAGGCCTGACTGAGCTCGGGGGACCCGGTGACCGCCCAGGACAGCCCCGACTCGATGACGTTGAGCTCCCGCCCCGAGGCCAGCCGGATCACCGGCTGGCCGTTGGGCCAGACCTGCCAGCCGGCACCCGGCAGACTGCGCACGATCACGGTCCCGAGGTAGAACCCGGCGTCGTTGCCCAGCCAGGGCACCGCCTCGGGATCCCGGCGCCAGCGCGGCATCAGCTGGTCCAGGGCCTCCAACGAGGCCGGGGTCTGGTCGAGTTCCAGCCCGGCCGCCCTCGCCTGGGACCGCAGCAGCTGGCACTCCGCGAACAGCTCGGCGACGCCCTCGGGATCATCCACGAGAGCGGCGGCGAGCCCCGCACCCTGTTCCGTTTCGTGCCGGTTCAGCCAGTTGGCCAGGAAAGGGATGTTCATACCGACCACCCTGACACCCGGATCCCCGACTGGCCACAGGGCGCGCCTTGATCCCTCCGTCTTCTAGACGTCCAGGTCGACCACGACCGGGGCGTGGTCGGAGGCGCCCTTGCCCTTGCGCTCCTCGCGGTCGACGTAGGCGTCCTTGACCGCCTTCGCGAAGGGCTCGTTCCCGTACACCAGGTCGATGCGCATGCCCCGGTTCTTGGGGAAGGCGAGCTGGCGGTAGTCCCAGAAGGTGTACGGGCGGTCGTACTTCAGGGCGCGCGGCATGACGTCGGAGAGCCCGGCGACCCGCAGCGCGTCCAGGGCGGCCCGCTCGGCGGGGGTGACGTGGGTGAGGCCCGCGAAGACCGCGGGGTCGTACACGTCCTCGTCGGTCGGCGCCACGTTGAAGTCGCCGAGCACCGCGAAGGGGCGGACGCCCGCCGCGTCCTCGGCGATGGCGGTGGCCAGGGAGCCGAACCACCTCAGCTTGTAGCCGTAGTGGTCGTGCTCGACCTCGCGGCCGTTGGGCACGTACACCGACCAGACGCGCACCCCGCCGCAGGTGGCGGAGATGGCGCGGGGCTCCTGCACGCCCTCGTAGTCGGGGCCGCCGGGCAGCCCCATGACCACGTCCTCCAGCCCGACGCGGGAGAGCAGGGCGACGCCGTTCCACCGGCCGGTGGCGTTGACGGCCGACTCGTACCCCAGCTCGCGCAGCTCGGCGGCGGGGAACTGCTCCACGGAGCACTTGGTCTCCTGGACGCAGAGCACGTCCGTGCCGGAGCTCTCCAGCCAGGCCAGCAGGCGCGGCAGCCGGGCGGTGATCGAGTTGACGTTGTACGTGGCGATACGCATGTACACCAACCTACCGCCCGGCACCGACAGTCAGAGTACGGCGCTCTCACCTGCGCCGAGACGGCCGTGCGGGGCTCCGCCGAAGTTGTCCAGGGCCATGTCGTAGACCGGCCGGGCGATGTCCGCGAGGTAGGCGTCGTGGATGTCGATCGCCCGGGCGGGCTTGACCTCGCGGACGTAGTCGATCACCTCGGCGATCTTGTTCCAGGGCGCGTGCACCGGCAGCATCAGCGTCTCCACCGGGGCGTCCGGCACGGTCAGCGCGTCCCCGGGGTGGAAGAGGGAGCCCTCGACGAGGTAGCCGACGTTGGTGACCCGCGGCATGTCGGGGTGGATCACGGCGTGCAGTTCGCCGTGGACCTGGACCTCGAACCCGGCGGCGGTGAAGGCGTCGCCGTGGCCCACGGTGTGCACCCGGCCCGGGTAGGCGGCGGCCATCCGGTCCGCGACGCTGCGCAGGGTCCACAGGGCGGCGGCCGGGTTGGCGTCGAGCGCCGCGCGCAGCCGGCCCTCGTCGAAGTGGTCGGGGTGCTCGTGGGTGACCAGCAGGGCGTCCGCCCCGAGGCCCGCGTCCGGTTCGCTGAACGCGCCCGGGTCGATGACGAGCACGCGCCCGTCCTTCTCCAACTGGACGCAGGAATGCAGCCGCTTGGTGAGCTTCATGATCCCACCATAGGCCGTGTCCGGAGGCGGTTTACGGAACGGCGGTGGAGACCACGTACACGCGGGGAGCGGCCGGATTGGTGGAGTCGACCGTGATGTCCCGGGTGGGGCGCGGGTCCTTCGCCTCCAGGGTCACCCCGGACCAGGTGTGCTGCGGGCTCCAGCTCCAGCCGGCGACCGCGGCGTCGCGGTCGGAGACGGACACGCCGGGGGTCAGTGCCTCCCTGCTGGTCCCGGCGTCGGCCAGGAAGGCGTCCAGCTGCCCGGGGGTCACCTGGAACTGGACGTACAGCCGGCTGGTGCGCCAGTTGTTGGTCTCCAGGTAGCCGACGTGGGAGGCCATCAGCGGGATCGGCACCTCGTAGATGCTGCGCTGCACCCGGGAGGGCCAGTCGGTGCGCACCTTGACCGCGCCGACCCGGGCGGCCTTGTCCCTGCCGCTCTGGCGGCTCTGCTGGGCCGAGACGAACAGGTAGCCCGCCGGGACGCCGATGAGCAGCAGGATGATGATCGCGGTGACCCAGCGGCGCCGTACGGTGCGGCGGCGGTCCTCGCGCTCCTCGGGGGTGGGCGGCCGGTCGCCTCCCGCTTCGGGGGAGGAGGCCTGGCGGGGCAGGGAGGGCGGTGTCACTGCGGTTCCTGATCCTTGGGGTCCGTGGGGCCCCCGGCGCCGCGCCGGCCGAGCTGCGCGTAGCGCTCGTGCCGCTCGACGCGCCGGCGCGTGGCGCGGCGGAAGCGGCGGGCGACGAGCCGGGCGAGGTCGGCGGCGCCGACCATGCCGGCCTCGGGGCCGAGCTGGGCCTTGGCGATGCGGGCCTCGGGGCGGTAGCCGCGGCCGGTGAGGTGGCGGCGGAAGGCGTCCCGGGCGGGGCCGATGAGCAGGTCGTCGGCGGCGCTGACGCCGCCGCCGATGACGAAGCAGGAGGGGTCCAGCGCGGCCGCGAGGTTGGCGATGCCCACGCCGAGCCACTGGCCGATGTCCTGGAGCAGCTCGACGCACATGGCGTCGCCCTCGCGGGCCAGCTCGGTGATGAGGGGACCGGTGATCTCGTGGACGTTCCCGCCGACCCTGGCGATGATGTTGTACGCGACCGGGGAGTCGGCGGCGGCCAGCTCGCGGGCCTCGCGGACCAGGGCGTTGCCGGAGCTGTACTGCTCCCAGCAGCCGCGGTTGCCGCAGGGGCAGCGGTGTCCGCCGGGGACGACCTGCATGTGTCCGAACTCGCCGGCCACGCCGTAGCGGCCGCGCTTGACCTGGCCGCCCTCCAGGATGGCCCCGCCGATGCCGGTGCCCAGGGTGATCATGACGAGGTGGTCCTCGCCGCGGCCGGCGCCGAAGCGCCATTCGGCCCAGGCGGCGGTGTTGGCGTCGTTGTCCACCATGACGGGGACCGCGAGCCGGGACTGGAGGGCGTCGCGCAGCGGTTCGTCGCGCCAGGCCAGGTGGGGGGCGAACAGGACGCGGGAGCGGTCGGCGTCGACCCAGCCCGCGGCCCCGATGCCGACGGCGTGCACGTCGTGCCGGTCGGAGAGGTCGAGGACCAGCTCGACGATGGTGTCCTCGACGACCTTGGGGCTCTTGGACTTGTCCGGGGTCTCGGTGCGGATCTTCTCCAGGATGACCCCGTCGGCGTCGACCACGCCGGCCATCACCTTGGTGCCGCCGATGTCGATGCCGACGGTCGGGACGCGCGGGGCGGTGCGCAGCGAGCGGCGTTCACGGGTCCCGACGGTCCGCAGGACGGTGCCCCGCGCCGCCCCCCGGTGGGCGAGCGTGAAGTCCCGGTACGTGCTCATCGAGTCGTTTCGTCCCTGTCGGTGGCCGGAGCGGAAGGGGTGGTCGCCCCTGATTCTGCCACCCGCTCCAGCTCGTGGCTCAGCTCCTCCAGCTCCGAGCCGCCGGCCATCTGCCGGGTGAGCTCGTCCAGGGTGATCGAGTCGCGGTCGTGGCTGCCCGCCATGGCGCCCCGCTTGAGGAGGACGAAGCGGTCGCCGACCAGGTAGGCGTGGTGCGGGTTGTGGGTGATCAGGACCACCCCGAGGCCGGCGTCGCGGGCGGCGGCGACGTACTTGAGGACCACGCCGGACTGCTTCACGCCGAGGGCGGCGGTGGGCTCGTCCAGTACGAGGACCTTGGCGCCGAAGTACACGGCGCGGGCGATGGCCACGCACTGCCGCTCGCCGCCGGACAGGGTGCCGATCGGCTGGTCGACGTCGCGCAGGTCGATGCCCATGCGCAGCAGCTCGGTGCGGGTGGTCTCGCGCATGAGCTCCACGTCGAGGCGGCGGAAGGGGCCGCGCCCCTTGGTGGGCTCGGAGCCGAGGAAGAAGTTGCGCCACACCGGCATGAGGGGGACGACGGCCAGGTCCTGGTGGACGGTGGCGATGCCGCGGTCGAGGGCGGCGCGGGGGTTGGCGAGCTCCGTTTCCTCGCCCTCGATCGCGAAGCTGCCGGCGTCGTGCCGGTGCAGCCCCGCGATGATCTTGATGAGGGTGGATTTGCCGGCCCCGTTGTCGCCGAGCACGCAGGTGATCTCGCCGGCCGACACCTCCAGGGAGACTCCCTGGAGGGCACGGATGTTGCCGTAGTACTTGCTGACGTCCGTCAGCTTCACCAGCGCGGTCACTTCGCCTCCGCCCGCTTGCGGACCCATGCGTTCAGCAGCGTGGCGAGCAGCAGCATGGCGCCCAGGAAGAATTTGAACCAGTCCGGGTTCCACTGCGCGTAGACGATGCCGTTGCTGGTCATGCCGAAGATGAAGGCGCCGACGGCCGATCCGATCGCGGAGCCGTAGCCGCCGGTCATCAGACAGCCGCCGATGACGGCCGCGATGATGTAGAGGAACTCGTTGCCGACGCCCTCGCCGGACTGGACGACGTCGAAGGAGAAGAGGATGTGCTGCCCGGAGATCCAGGCGCACAGGGCGACGCCCATGTAGAGGCCGATCCGGGTCTTGACGACCGGGACGCCGGTGGCGCGGGCCGCGTCGGCACCGCCGCCCACGGCGAAGATCCAGTTCCCGGCGCGGGTGCGCAGCAGGATCCAGGTGGCGACCGCGACCAGGGCAAGCCACCACAGGATGGTGACCTTGAGGGTGACCGAGCCGATGTTCCACTGCGAGGCGAACAGGGCCCGGGCGGAGGAGAAGCCCTCCATGTCGGCGATCGTCCTGGTGGAGACCGAGCCGCTGATCAGCTTGGTGAAGCCGAGGTTCAGGCCGGTCAGCATCAGGAAGGTGCCGAGCGTGATGATGAAGCTGGGCAGCCTGGTGCGGGTCAGCATGAACCCGTTGAAGAAGCCGATGGCCAGGGTGACCAGCAGGGAGACGAGGACGCCGACCCAGACGTTGGCGGTCATCTGGTAGCTGAACATCGAGCTGAACAGGGCCGACGTGGTGACCATGACGCCCGCGGACAGGTCGAACTCGCCGCCGATCATCAGGAGGGCGACCGGGACCGCCATGATGCCGATGGTGGAGGCCGAGTACAGGACCGTGCTGAGGCTGGACGGCTTCAGGAAGCTGTCCGCGGCGAAGCAGAAGAAGACGAAGACCGCGGCGGCGCCGACGACCGCGCCCAGCTCGGGGCGGCCCAGCAGCCGGCGGGCGTACGAGGCGGGCGCGAGGCGTTCGTCCGCGGCCGGGGCGGCGGGGGTGCTCATCGGCTGCCCCGCTTGATGTACTCCTCCAGCTCGGCGGCCTCGGCCCCGGTGACGATCTGCGGGCCGGTCAGCACGGGGCGGCCGCCGCCGAGGACGTCCGCGTTGTAGCGGTGGAGCCACAGCAGGTCCACGGCCTCGTAGCCCTGGAGGTAGGGCTGCTGGTCCACCGCGAAGCCGAGGGTCCCCGACTTCAGGTCGCGGGCGACGGACTCGTTGAGGTCGAAGGTGTCCACCTCGGCCTTGCTGCCCGCCGCGTTCTTCGCCTTGACGGCGGTGGGGGCGAAGGGCGCGCCGAGGGTGACGATGGAGTCGACGGTGGGGTCCGCCTGGAGCTTGGCCTGGACGGCGGCCTGCACGGACGGCATGTTGGTGCCTTCGACGTACAGGTTCTCCATGACCCCGCCGGCGGCGGCGAAGGTCTTCTTCGCCCCGGCGCAGCGCTGCTCGTGGCCGACGTTGCCCTGCTCGTGCAGGACGCAGACGGCCTTCTTCCGGCCCCGCTTCGCCAGCTCGGTGCCCACGGCCTCGCCCGCGATCTGCTCGTCCTGCCCGATGTGGGTGAGCGCCCCGTACTCGGCCGACTGGGCGGAGCCGGAGTTGACCGTGATCACCGGGATGCCGGCCTTGACGGCCTTGCCGACGACGTCCTTGAGGGCCTCGGGCTTGGCGAGGCTGACGATGATCCCGTCGACCTTCTGGTCGATGGCGTTCTGCACGAACTGGGCCTGCTGCTGCGCCTGGTCGTCGTGCGAGTAGACGAAGTTGATGTTGTCCTTCGCCGCGGCCTCCTTGGCGCCCTTCTGGACGATGTCCCAGAAGGTGTCGCCGTCGCCCGCGTGGGTGATCATCGCGAAGGTCCAGCGCGGCGTGGACACGGCGGGCCGGCCCGCCTCCGCGGCCTTCGCCCGTTCCTCGGCGCGCTTGCCGCCCGTGCTGCTGCAGCCGGCGAGGGAGGCCCCCAGTACCGCCGCGAGCACGGCGCCGACGACGCGTACCCCTGTCCGAACCCTAGCCACGTCCCCGTGCCCTTCCCTCGTCCGTCATCAATCGGTCATTCCGGTTTCAGCCGCCCAGTATCCGCCACAGTGGACCATGGAGGGTCATCGGGGCATGCCCGGGCAGATTGACAGGTCCCCCGTACGGGGTCACGTTGAGTGCATGCGCATCGGGCTCATCGGAACGGGCCGGATCGGTTCCTTCCACGCGGCCGCACTGGCCCGCCACCCGGACGCCGGCTCGCTGCTGCTGGCCGACGCCGACCCGGGGCGGGCGTCGCGGCTCGCGGACCGGCTGGGGGCCACCGCCGCGCCGACGGTCGACCAGGTCTTCACCTGGGGCGTGGACGCCGTCGTGGTGGCCTGTTCCACGGAGGGCCACGCCGACCTGGTGGTACGGGCGGTGCGCGGCGGGCTGCCGGTGTTCTGCGAGAAGCCGCTGGCCCCGGACCTGGCCCGCACCCTGGCGGTGCTGCGCGAGGTGAGGGGCGTCGGCGGGGTGCTCCAGGTCGGTTTCATGCGCCGCTTCGACGCGGGCTACCGGACCGCGCGCGAGCTGGTCCGGTCGGGTGCCCTGGGGCGGCTGCACACGGTGCGCACGATGACCGCCGATCCGGCTCCGCCGCCGGCCGGGTACCTGGCGGTTTCCGGGGGCCTGTACCGGGACTGCCTGGTGCACGACTTCGACATCGTCCGCTGGGTGACCGGGCGCGAGGTGGCCGAGGTGTACGCGGCCGGCTCCGACGGGGGTCCGGCCCGGTTCCGCGAGACGGGGGACATCGACACGGCGGCGGCCGTCCTGACCCTGGACGACGGAACCCTGGTCACCAGCACCGGCACCCGCTGCAACGGCGCGGGGTACGACGTGCGGATGGAGCTGGCCGGGGAGCTGGACCAGGTCTCCTCCGGGCTGGACGACCGCACGCCGATCGCCTCGACGGAGCCGCACGGACCGCCCCCGGCGAGCAAGCCGTGGACCGGCTTCCTGGAGCGGTTCGGGCCCGCGTACGAGGCCGAGCTGGCGGCCTTCGTACGGCTGGTGCGCGGCGAGGGGGACAATCCCTGCGACGGGTTCCAGGCGCTCGCCGCGTTCCGCGTGGCCGAGGCGTGCGAGCGCTCCCGGCGCGAGCGCCGCCCCGTACGGCTGGAGGAGCTCCCGGACCTGTAGGGCGGACGCGCTGGCGGGCATGCGGGCCAGAGTAGGGCCCGTGATCAAGCCCGCAGGAGCCGTTTACCGGCCATTCGGCGCCCGGCCCGGCCCTGTGCGCAGGGGCACGTTCAGCCCGCCGCGCGGCGCCCCCAGGCGGTGCCGGCGAGGACGAGCGCCGCGCCGGCGAGGCCCGCGGCCCCGAGGTGTTCGCCGCCGATGGCGATGCCCGCGGCGGCCGCCCACAGCGGTTCGGTGCCGAGGAGCAGGCTGACGCGGGAGGGCGAGGTGCGGCGTACGGCCCACATCTGCACGAAGAAGGCGAAGAGGGTGCAGAAGACGGAGAGGAAGACGAGCCCGGCCCATTCGGCGGGGCCGAAACCGGCGGCCGTCTCCCAGGGGCCGTCGCCGGTGCCGGGCACGACCGCCAGCAGCGCGAAGACCAGGACGGCGCCGCCGAGCTGGACGGTGGTCAGGGACAGCGGGTCGGCGTCCTGGACGGCCTTGATCCGCGCCATCAGCAGGACGTGCGCGGTGCGGGCCAGGGCGGCGCCGAGGATCAGCAGGTCGCCGGTGCCGGGCACGGTGAAGCCGGCGCCCTGCGTGAGCAGCACGACCCCGGCGACCGAGACGGCGGCGGCCCCGAGGAAGCCGGCCGACGGCGCCCGGCGGCGTACGGCGGACTCCGCCAGCGGGGTGAAGATCATGGTCAGGCTGATGATGAGACCGGCGTTGGTGGCGGAGGTGTGCACCACCCCGTAGGTCTCCAGCAGGAAGATCCCGCCGAGTACGAGTCCCAGCGCCGCGCCGCCGCGCAGCTGGGCGGGGCTCAGCGCGCGCAGCCGCCGGCGGCCGGCGAGGACGAGGGCGGGCAGCACCAGCGCGAAGCGCAGCACGAGGACCGCGATCACGGTGTGCGTGGCGGTGATGCCCTTGGCCGCGAGGTAGCTGCCGCCCCAGACGACGGCGACGAGCAACACGGGCAGGTCCGCGAGCCAGGCGCGGCGGGGGGCGAGCGCGGGCGCGGGGGTGGCGAGGGTGGACACCGGGGCGGCTCCGACGGCGGGAAGGGCGTGGAGACGGCGGCGGCTCGCACGGGTGCGGGCCCACCGTAACCGTCCGGATCTTGCCCGTCGACCGGATATCCCGGTATCCGGACGCTCCGCCGCCCGCGCCCGGACTCAGTCCTCGAAGGTGCCGAACGAGGCGCGGCCCGTGGGGCGGTAGGTGTGGATGGCGGTGCCGCTGCCGGTGGTGCGGGAGGCGGTCAGCTCGAAGGCCGTGGGCAGTCCGCCGGTGGGGAACAGGCGGCGGCCCGCGCCGAGGAAGACGGGGAAGACCAGCAGGTTCAGCTCGTCGACGAGGTCGCGCGCGAGCAGCCACTGGGCGAGCCGGCCGCTGCCGTGCACCTGGAGCTCCCCGTCCAGGGCGTCCTTAACGCGGACGATCTCCGACTGGAGCTGTTCCCCGTCGATCACGGTGGCGGGGCCCCAGGCCGGGTCCTTGAGGGTGGTCGAGGCGATGTACTTCGGCAGGCGGTTGAGCTTGTTCGGGACCGGGTCGGCCGGGTCGTCGTGCCGCGGCCAGTACGAGGCGAAGATCTCGTAGGTCCGGCGCCCGAGGAGGAAGGCCCCTGCCCGGCCGAAGAGCTCGTTCACGAACTCCCCCATGCCCTCGTCGGCGAAGGGCACGAGCCAGCCGCCGTACTCGAATCCGCCGCTGCGGTCCTCGTCGGGCCCGCCGGGGGCCTGCATCACTCCGTCGAGGGTCAGGAAGGTGGTGAGGGTCAGCTTGCCCATGGCTCGGCGCTCCTTGTGTCGGTGGCTGGTCCCGTTGTCGGTTCAGACTCCCGCCGGCGCCTGGGCTCATCGGTGCGGCGCGCGTGAACGCCGGGTCGGATTCCCGCCAGCGCCGTCCGCCTCCCCCAGATTTCATTGAACCCGCAACCAAATGGACCCGGGAGGAACCACATGAACGGCAACACGGTGGCACTGGTGACGGGCGGCAGCCGGGGCATCGGGGCGGCGACCGCGCTGCGCCTGGCTGAGGACGGCTTCGACGTGGCGCTCACCTACGTCAGCGGCGCCGCGGCCGCGGCCGCGGTCGTGGGCAAGATCGAGGCGCTCGGCCGCAGGGGGCTCGCCGTACGGGCGGACGCGGGCGACGCCGAGGGCCCGCGCACCGCGGTGGAGGAGACCGTACGGGCGCTGGGGCGGCTCGACGTCCTGGTCAACAACGCCGGCGTCGGCGTGCTCGGCCCGATCGGCACGCTCGGCACCGCCGACGTGGACCGGGTCCTCGGGGTCAACGTCCGGGGCGCCTTCCTGGCGGCGCAGGCCGCGGCCGGGCGCATGGGGCCCGGCGGACGGATCGTCACCATCGGCAGCTGCATCGCGCTGCGGGTCCCCGGCCCCGGCGGCACGCTGTACGCGATGAGCAAGGCGGCCATGTCGGGCCTGACGAAGTCCCTCGCCCGGGAGCTGGGCGGGCGCGGCATCACCGCGAACCTGGTGCACCCCGGTCCCACGGACACCGACATGAACCCGGCCGGCGGTCCGTACGCGGACCCGCAGCGGTCGATGACGGCCCTCGGACGCTACGGCACCCCGGAGGAGGTCGCCGCCATGGTGTCCTTCCTCGCCGGGCCGGACGCCGCGTACGTCACCGGGGCGGAGTTCTCGGTGGACGGCGGCCACGCCGCCTGAACGGGGCGCGGGATCCTGCCCTGCCGTGCGAACGGGGCCGGCCCGGAAACGCCTGTGGGGCGCACCGCGTGCGGTGCGCCCCACAGGGCCGTGCCCGTGCCCCGGGGGTGTCGGCCCCCGGAGCGGTCGGCCGGGGCGGATCAGCCGCCCAGCTCCTGGTGGCGGGCGGCGTGCGCGGCCGCGCCGCCCTCCGTCAGCGAACCGAAGAGGCGCAGGCGGGAGAAGCCGCCGTCCGGGAAGATGTCGATCCGCACGTGGGTGCCGACCGCCGGGGCGTCCAGCACGAAGCGGTGGTTGGTGTCGGGCTGCAGGCGGGTGCGCGGCAGGAACTCCCTCCACTCGCCCTCCTCGCCCGTCTTGACGGACAGCGAGGCCCAGCCGGCCGAGTTGCCCTTGAGGTAGGCGGTGTCGATCTCCACGGCGCGGATCTCGGACTCGGCGACGAGCCGGTAGCGGATCCAGTCGTTGCCGTTGTCGCGGCGGCGGGCCGTCTCCCAGCCGTCGTCCATCTTGCGGGAGCGGCCCGGGTTGATGGTGTTGGTGGGCGGGGAGTAGAAGCGGTTGGACGCGTCCTCGACCGAGCCGCCGTTCTCCAGGGCGACGACGTCGAAGGTGCCCAGCGCGGCGAGCCACCGCGGGTCGGGGCGGACCTCGCCGTAGACGCGCAGACGGGCGATGCCGCCGTCCGGGTGCTGGTTCAGGCGCAGGTGCGTGAAGCGCTGCTCGGCGTTGACCTCGAACCCGTTGGCCGCGTGACCGCCGACGGGGGTGCGCTCGACGAGGGTCGTCCACTTGACGTCCTCGGAGAGCAGCTCCTCCGCGGTCGGGGAGCCCTGGACCGAGGCGCCCTGGACCGATACGGCCTGGGGCATGTTGCCGCGGAAGTGGGCGGTGTCGACGACGATGCCGCGGATGACGCCCGGGGCGCCGAGCCGGATCAGGGCGTAGTCGTGGTCCTCGGCGGTCGGCCAGGGCTGCTCGGCGGACACGCCGCGGCGCCGGCGGGTCTCCCAGCCGTCCATGACCTTGCCCTTGTGCCCGAAGTGCTCGGGGTCGAAGTGCGGGGCCTCGCTGATGAGCAGGTTCTCCCGCTCGGCGAAGAACTCGTCGTTGGCGGCGATGACGCCGGCGCCCAGCTCGCGGGCCGCGAGGTTCGCGTACTGGGTGAAGGGGAACTCCGCGGTGCGGTAGTCCGCGAACGGGTCGCCGCCCCCGTACGGGTTCGCGTTGCCGGTGAAGGACGTCAGTCCAGTCGAACGCTGTGCCACTGTCAGTTCTGCCTTTCGAGGAGGAGGCCCGTGGGCTCGGTCGGGGTGCCGTGGTCGGCGATCTGCCTGCCGCGCAGCCAGGTGGACTTCACGACGCCGTGCAGGGTCTTGCCCGCGTACGCCGTGACCTGGTTGCGGTGGTGCAGCTCGGCCGGGTCCACGGTGAAGGTCTCTTCGGGGGCCAGGACCGCGAAGTCGGCGTCACGGCCGGCCTCGATGGCGCCCTTGGCCGCCAGGCCGGCCAGCGCGGCCGGGGCGGTGGACATCCAGCGCGCGACCTCTTCGAGGGTGCGGCCGCGCTCGCGCGCCTCGGTCCAGATGGCGGGCAGGCCCAGCTGGAGGGAGGAGATGCCGCCCCACGCGGTGGCGAAGTCGCCGGTCTTCAGGTCCGCGGTGGAGGGCGAGTGGTCGGAGACGATGCAGTCGATGGTGCCGTCGGCGAGCGCGTCCCACAGGAGGTCCTGGTTGGCGGCCTCGCGGATGGGCGGGCAGCACTTGAACTCGGTGGCGCCGTCCGGGACTTCCTCGGCGGTGAGGGTGAGGAAGTGCGGGCAGGACTCGACGGTGATCCGCACGCCCTCGGCCTTGGCGGCGGCGATCAGGGGCAGCGCGTCGGAGGACGACAGGTGCAGGACGTGCACGCGGGCGTTGAGCCGCCTGGCCTGGGCGATCAGGTTCTCGATCGCGGTGTTCTCGGCGTCCTTGGGGCGCGAGGCCAGGAAGTCGGCGTACTTGGGGCCCGGCTTCTGGGGGGCGGACTCCAGGTGGTGCGGGTCCTCGGCGTGCACGATCATCAGGCCGCCGAAGCCGGTGATCTCGGCGAGGGAGGTGGCCAGCTGCTCCTGGTCCAGCTGGGGGAACTCGTCCACGCCGGAGGGCGACAGGAAGCACTTGAAGCCGTAGACGCCGGCGTCGTGCAGCGGGCGCAGGTCCTTGACGTTGTCCGGAAGGGCGCCGCCCCAGAAGCCGACGTCCACGTGCGCCTTCGTCCGGGCGACCTCCTGCTTGACGCGGAGGTTCTCCACGGTGGTGGTGGGCGGCAGGGAGTTGAGCGGCATGTCGAGGATGGTGGTGATGCCACCGGCCGCGGCGGCGCGGGTGGCCGTCCAGAAGCCCTCCCACTCGGTGCGGCCGGGGTCGTTCACGTGGACGTGCGTGTCCACCAGGCCGGGGAGCAGCACGTCGTCGCCGAAGTCCTCGAGCCGGGCCCCGGCCGGTACCTCCGCGTCGTGCGCCAGCACGGCCGTGATCTTCCCCGCGGCGACGGCCACCGAGGCGGCACGCGTCCCCTCGGGGGTGATGACGCGCGTCGAGCGCAGTACCAGTTCCACTGCGGCGTCGGCCACCGGAACCTCCCCATCTACTTCCACAGAGCGAAATTCAACGTTCTGTTGACGGAGTCTTCACCCCGATCCGGGGCCAGTCAAGAGCGTCCGGACGGACCGTCGGCCCGTTCGCGCCCCGATTGGATGTTTCCACAGGATGGAATTAAGATTTCACCATCCAGAATGTAGCTACCGCCACGGGCATCCGGGCGGGTAACTTCCGAGGACGTCCACCACCGGGACAAACCACCTCTGACCGGCGAGGACGGCGAGGCCCGGCTCTAGGGCCGAAGCCGGCCGACCGGTAGGCTGCTCCCTTGCCTGCCAGCACCGAAAGGACCGCGCCGTGCCGACGTCCAGCGCCAGCACCACCGACGCTTCCGCCAAGCCCACCGCCGGCGGCGGTGGCGTCCAGTCCCTTGAGCGCGCCTTCGATCTGCTCGAACGCATGGCCGATGCCGGCGGCGAAGTCGGTCTCAGCGAGCTCTCGGCCGCCAGCGGCCTGCCGCTGCCCACCATCCACCGCCTGATGCGGACCCTCGTCGCCTGCGGGTACGTCCGCCAGCAGCCCAACCGACGGTACTCCCTCGGGCCCCGCCTGATCCGCCTCGGCGAGTCCGCGTCGCGGCTGCTGGGCACCTGGGCCCGCCCGTACCTCGCTCGCCTGGTCGAGGAGACCGGCGAGACGGCGAACATGGCCCTGCTCGACGGCGACGAGATCGTCTACGTGGCCCAGGTCCCGTCCAAGCACTCCATGCGCATGTTCACCGAGGTCGGCCGCCGGGTGCTGCCGCACTCCACCGGCGTGGGCAAGGCCCTGCTCGCCCACACCCCGGCCGACGAGGTCCGCGCCCTGCTGGCACGCACGGGGATGCCCGCCGCGACCGAGAAGACCATCACCACGCCCGAGGGCTTCCTGGAGGCCCTGGAGCAGGTCCGCCGGGTCGGCTACGCGGTCGACGACAACGAGCAGGAAATAGGAGTCCGCTGCCTCGCCGTGTCGGTGCCCGACTCGCCGACCGCCGCCGCGATCTCCATCTCCGGTCCGGCGGGCCGGGTGACCCAGGCCGTGGCCGAGTCCTTCGTACCGATCCTGCAGGGCGTCGCCGCCGAGCTGTCGGTGGCCCTGCAGAGCCAGGCCCCGGCGTAGGAATCCGTTCGGAGGGCTCCGCGTAAGGGCGGGGCCGGCGGCGCTGGGCCGACTGCCGTGGCCGCGATGGCAGGGTGCGGCCCGGCGGGGCAGCGTGGGGAGGCAACTGCCCGCCTCCCCGCCCCGAGGTCCGCCCATGACCACGAACCCCGTCACGGCACCGAGCCCGCCCGATGCCACGCCGAGGTCCGGCCCCCGCCCGGGGCGGCGCGATCTCGCCTTCCTGGCGCCCGTCGCCGCCGCGTACGCCCTCGCCCAGCTGCTCCTGGCCGTGCCGGGCACCGGACTCGGCTGGGACGAGACCGTGTACGTCAGCCAGGTCTCGCGCGATGCCCCCGCCGCGTTCTTCAGCGCCCCCCGCGCCCGCGGGATCACCTACCTCGTCGCCCCCGTCGCCGCCCTCACCCCCTCCGTCACGGCCCTGCGCATCTATCTGGTGCTGCTGTCGGCGGGGACGCTCCTGCTCTGCCTCTGGGTGTGGCGGCGGCTGCTCCCCGCGCCCGTCCTCGCCCTGGCAGGGGTGCTCTTCACCGGCCTGTGGCCCACCCTGTTCTACGGCCCGCAGGCCATGCCGAATCTCTGGGTGGCCTTCGCCGCCCTCCTCACCGTGGGCTGCTTCCTGCGGGCCGCCCGCGATCCCGGCGACCGCCTCGCCCTCGCCGGGACCGCCGCCGGGACCGCCCTCGCCGCGCTCATGCGCCCTTCCGACGCGGTGTGGCTCGTCCTGCCCCTGGCGTGCGCCGCGTGCGCCGTCCGCACCGGGAGGCGGTTCGCGCTGGTCGCGGCGCTCGCCGTGGGGGCGTTGCTCGGAGCCGCCGAGTGGATCGTCGAAGCCGAGCTCCGCTACGGCGGCCTCGTCACCCGGCTGCACCGCGCCGGCGAGATCCAGGGCGGCGTCGGCTGGCACCCCGCGTTCGGCGACCACCTGCGCGCCCTGGGCGGGCGTACGCTCTGCCGCCCGTGCGACGTGCCCGGGTCCCACCCCCTCACCGCCCTGTGGTGGTTCGTCCTGCCGCCGGCGGCCGCGGGCGGGCTGGTCGCCGCGTACCGGGCCGGGCGGCTGCGCCGGGTCCTCGTCCCCACGGCGGCCGCGCTGTCGCTCGCGGCGCCGTACCTGCTGATGATCGGATACGCCGCGCCCCGCTTCCTGCTGCCCGCGTACGCCCTGCTCTCCCTGCCCGTCGCCCTGTGTCTGGCCCGGCTGTTCGGCCTGGCCCGCGCCCGCCCGTTCGCCCTGGGGGCGCTCTGCCTGGCGCTGGCCGCGCACCTCGCGCTCCACCTCGCCCTCACCGCCACGCTGGGAGCGCGCGGCAGGGCCAACCGGACGGCTTTCACCGCCGTCGCCGCCGAACTGCGCCGCGAGGGGGTACGGCCGCCCTGCCTGGTCAGCGGCGAGGAGGCGGTCCGGGTCGCGTTCCTCGCCCGGTGCGCCTCGCGCCAGGTCTACGGGGGCCACGACGGCAGCATCTCCGCGGACGGGCTCGCCGCCCTGGCCCGGACCCGGCCCGCCGCGGTGCTGGTGGCGGGCGGGTCGCCACCGCCCGCGTGGGCGCGGGGCTGGCGGCCGCTGCCCCTGCCCGGCTTCCCGGGCCGGCGCGGCCACCTGGCCTACCTGTCCCCCGCGGCGCGGCCCGACGGGCCCGGGGGAGCTACGCGGGAACCGACGCGGTGAGGCGGCCGTCGGCCATGACCGCCGTACGGTCCGTCCGGTCCAGGTGGGCCCGGTCGTGCGTGACCAGCACCGTGGCGGTCGAACGCTCGCGCGTGAGGGCGACCAGCAGGTCGAGGACCGCCGCGCCGCGCTCGTGGTCGAGGGCGCTGGTCGGCTCGTCCACCAGCAGGACGGCCGGTTCGTTCATCAGGGCCCGGGCGATGTTCACGCGCTGGCGCTGGCCGCCGGACAGCTGGTGCGGGCGCTTGTCGGCCTTGTCGGCCAGGCCCACCGCCTCCAGCAGCTCCAGGGCACGGCGGCGTAGCTGCCGCGAGGGGCGGCCCGAGAGGTGGGCCATCACCTGGAGCTGCTCGGCGGCGGTCAGCGAGGCCAGCAGGTTGGGCTGCTGGAAGACGATGCCGATCCGGTCCCGGCGCAGCGCCGACTTCTCGGCGGGGCCGAGCCGGGTGGTGTCCCGGCCCGCGACCACGACCCGGCCCGAGTCCGGGGTGACCAGGGTGGCCGCCACGGCCAGCAGGCTGGACTTCCCGGAGCCCGAGGGCCCCACGATCGCGGTGAGGGAGCCGGCGGGCACCTCCAGGGACACCGCGTCGAGCGCGGTGAGACGGCCGTCGCCGTCGGGGTAGGTCAGCGTGACGTCGTCGACGAGCAGGGTCATCGGGCGCTCCCCAGGGCGGTCAGCGGGTCGACGGCGGTGATCCGCCGGATGGACAGGGCCGCGCCGAGCGCGCCGAGCACGATCATGATTCCGGCGGGAACCAGCACGGTGGCCGCGTCGAGGACGAAGGGCACCTCGCCGCCGCTGATCAGGACTCCGGCGCCGGCCGCGAGCCCCGTACCGGCACCGGTGCCGATCCCCAGCATCACCACGGCCTGGCCGAGGGCGTCCCTGAGCAGGTAGGGGGTGGAGGCGCCGAGGGCCTTCAGCACCGCGATGTCACCGCTGCGCTGGATCGTCCAGACGGTGAAGAAAGCCCCTATGACCAGGGCCGAGATGGCGAAGAGGAAGCCGCGCATCAGCTGGAGCGAACCGTTCTCCGCCTGGTACGACCCCATGGCGCCCAGGGCCTCGTCGACCGTCAGGGCCCTCGTACCCGCCGCCCGGTCACCGGCGGCCCAGTCCACGCCCCCGGAGCCGTCGAGGGCGATGACGGTGGCGACGGTGTCCGGGGAGGTGCCCGGGTTGCCGACGCGCTGCCAGTCGTCCAGGTCCGTCCAGACGACCGGGGTGTGGCTGTAGGCGGCCGTGCCCGAGACGGCGGCCACGGTCAGCTCCAGCGGACCGACCGTGACGCGGGCACCGGCGGTGAGGCCGCCCAGCTCCTTCGCCGCCTTCTCGGTGAGGACCGCCCGGCCCCGGCCGAGCCCCGCCCCGGCCGGCGCGAGCGGGCCGGCCGGCTCGACGCCGAAGACGGAGACCGCGGCGGTGCGCCCGCCGGAGACGGCGTTGGTGGTGCGGATGCCGAGCGGATGCGCCGCCGTCACCCCGGCCCGCTCCCGCCAGGCCTTCCAGGCGTCCTCGGGCAGCTGGGACTGGGTGAAGGAGACCTTCTGGTCCCCGGGTGGCGCCGCGAAGGCCAGCCGCGAGGCGGGCAGCCCGGTGACGGCCGAGATGTTCTCCCGGGCCAGTCCGGCGGTCAGCCCCGACAGCAGACCGACCAGCAGCGTGATCAGCAGTACGACCGAGCCCATGAGGGCGAAGCGGCCCTTGGCGAACCGTAGATCTCTCCATGCGACGAACATGTCCCCCACCTTGGTCGCGCACGCGGGCCCGGGGCATCGCGCCACGGGAGGCATCCTGCTATCGAAGGTGGCATCCGGACATCAAACTTTCGGTTGACCGGGGCCCCGGACCGCCCGCTTACGCTGGTCGGACGATGTCTGCCGCCCCGCCCTCCCGCCCCCTGCTCCCCGTCTCCCGCGTACTGCGGCTGTGCCTGCACGCCCTGCTCCTCGGGCTGCTCGCGCTGGCCTCCGCCCGCGCCCTCGCCGGCTCCGCGCCGCACGCCGGGTGGGTGACCGGGCTCTGCGTCCTGCTGGCCGCCGTGTACGCGGCGGGCGTACGGGCCCCCGCGGTGCGGCGCTCGGCCCGGGCCGCCGCGCTGTGGCTGGCCGGGGTGGGCGCGGTGTGGGCCGCGCTGCTGGCCGCCTCCCCCGACGGGCTGTGGATCGCCTTCCCGCTGTACTTCCTGGAGCTGCACCTGCTGCGGCTGCGCTGGGGCCTGGTGGCCGTCGCGGTGACCGCCTGCGCCGCCATCGGCGCCTTCGTCGGGCACAGCGGCGGCTCCGTCAGCCCCGGGGCCTTCCTCGGACCGCTGCTGGGCGGGGCGGTGGCCGTCGCCACGGTGCTCGGCTACCAGGCGCTGTACCGCGAGAGCGAACGCCGCCGCCGGCTGATCGAGGAGCTCATCACCACCCGGGCAGAGCTCGCGGCGGCCGAGCGGAACGCGGGGGTCCTCGCGGAGCGGGAGCGGCTCGCACGGGAGATCCACGACACCCTGGCCCAAGGCCTGTCCTCCATCCAGCTGCTGCTGCGGGCCGCCGAGCGGACGCTGCCCGAGGACGCGCCGGCCTCCGGACACATCGCCCGGGCCCGCGGGGCCGCACAGGAGAACCTCGCCGAGGCACGCCGTTTCGTACGGGCCCTCACTCCCCCGGACCTGGAGCACGGCTCGCTGGCCGGAGCGCTGGAGCGGCTGTGCTCGGGAGCCCCGGGCCCGCGGGTGCGGTTCTCGGTCAGCGGCACCCCCAGGGCGCTGCCCACCCCGTACGAGGTGGCCCTGCTGCGGATCGCGCAGTCGGCGCTGGCCAACGTGGTGCGGCACGCGGCGGCGGGGCGGGCGGAGATCACCCTGACCTTCATGGACGGCTCGGTCACCCTGGACGTGGTCGACGACGGCCGGGGCTTCGACCCCGCCGGCGCCGCCTCGGGCGGAGGCGGTTTCGGCCTGCCCGCGATGCGCGCGCGGGCCGAATCGCTGGGCGGGCTGTTCACCGTGGAGTCGGATCCGGGCCAGGGCACCGCCGTGGCCGTCACCCTGCCGCTGCCCGTGGAGGCCTGACATGACCATCCGGCTCCTGCTCGCCGACGACCACCCCGTGGTGCGCGCCGGGCTGCGCGCGGTGCTGGACACCGAGCCGGACTTCGCGGTGGTCGCGGAGGCGGCCACGGCGGAGCGGGCGGTGGAGCTGGCGGCTTCCGAGCCGGTGGACGTCGTGCTGATGGACCTCCAGTTCGGGGCCGGGATGCACGGTTCGGCGGCCACGGCGGCGATCACCGCCCGTCCGGGCGCGCCCCGGGTGCTGGTCCTGACCACGTACGACACTGACGCCGACATCCTGGCGGCGGTGGAGGCGGGCGCTTCCGGCTACCTGCTGAAGGACGCCCCGCCGGAGGAGCTGGCGGCTGCGGTCCGTACGGCGGCGGCCGGCCAGTCGGCGCTGGCCCCGGCGGTGGCGCTGCGGCTGATGGACCGGATGCGCACCCCGGCGGAGGCGCTGACCAAGCGTGAGCTGGAGGTGCTCCAGCTGGTCGCGGACGGGCTGTCCAACCAGCAGATCTCCAAGCGGCTCTTCCTCAGCCAGGCCACGGTCAAGTCCCATCTGGTGCACGTCTACGCCAAGCTCGGCGTCGACTCGCGCACCTCCGCCGTCGCGGCGGCCGCAACCCGCCGGCTGATCCGCACGCGGTGAGGGGCCCCCTCACCGCGTGCGGCTGGAGGAGACGGCCTACGCCACCCAGTACGGCCGCTCGACCGCCGGTGCCAGCGGGACGCCGTCGTGGAAGGCCGCGGCGAGGCGGCGCACGCCCTCCTCCAGGCGGTCGGGCGGCAGGGTGTACGGGATGCGCAGGCGGTGTTCGAAGGTGCCCGGGTCCACGCCGAAGCGGGCCCCGCGGCCGATGTGCACCCCGGCCGCGGCCGCCCGCTCGGCGAGGGCGGAGCTGACCGGCTCGCCGAGGTCCACCCAGAGCGAGAGGCCGCCGGGCGGCAGCTGCCAGGACCACTCGGGGGTGTGCCGCTGGAGCGCCGACACCAGGGCCGCCCGCTGGGTGCGCAGCTGCGCGAGCCGCTCGGGCAGGGAGCGGTCGAGGCCCTCCAGCAGCGGGAGCGCCACCAGCTGGTCGAGCACGGAGCCGGTCATGTCCGCCGAGACCCTTACGGCGGTCAGCTCGGCTATGAGCTTCGCGGTGGCCCGGATCCAGCCCACCCGGAGCCCGCCCCAGTGCGTCTTGCTGAGCGAGCCGATGGTGATCACGTGGTCGGCGCCCGACCGCGGGGCGAGGGAGGCGAGGGGCGCGGGGGCGGGGACGTCCAGCGCGATGTCCGCGATGGTCTCGTCGACCACCAGCCAGGTGCCGGTGGCCCGGGTCACCGCGAGCAGCCGCAGCCGCTGTTCCTCCGGCATCAGGGCGCCCGTCGGGTTCTGGAAGTCCGGGATCGCGTACGCGAGCCTGGGCACGGTCTGGCGCAGCGTGGACTCGGCGATCTCCATGTCCCAGCCGGTGTCGGAGACGGCGATGGACCGGGTGCGCAGGCGGGCGTGGCGCAGGGCGTCGAGGGCGTTGGCGTAGGTGGGGCTCTCGGTGACGACCCGGTCCCCGGGCCGGCAGAGCAGGCCGACCACCAGGGCGAAGGCCTGCTGGGCCCCGGCGGTGACGAGGATCTGCTCGGAGCGGGTGGGCAGCCCGCGACGGGTGAAGCGGTCCGCGACGGCGGCGCGCAGGTCGGGCAGCCCGAAGGGGTGGTAGCCGGGGGTGCGGGTGAGGGCGGGCAGGCGCGGGGCGGCCCGGGCCAGGGCCTCGGCGAGGCTGCCGTCCGGGGCTCCCATCGCGGCGATGGCGAGGTCGATGCCGGGGTCGCCGTCGGCGCTGTGGCCGCCCGTCCCGAGGAGGGCGTGGGCGCCGACCGGCCCGTGCCCGTCGGGGAGCTCGGTCCAGGTGCCGGAGCCGCGCCGGCTGCGGACGTAGCCGGCCTCCCGGAGCAGGTCGTACGCGCCGGTGACGGTGGCGCGGCTGGCGCCGACGGCCTCGGCGAGCTCGCGCTCGGCGGGCAGCCGGACGTGCAGGGCGATCCGGCCGTCGAGGATCAGGGTGCGGACGGCGTCGGCGAGGGCGCGGTAGCCGGGGCGGGCCAGCACCTCGGGCGGGAGCAGGGCCGCGAGCTGCCGGCTCCCCATCGTCCTGTCCGCCGTGTGGACCACTCGTCCGTTCGCCATGCCAACCTCCCCCGATTGGCTCTGCCAGCCAGGCCAATCGGGGTCCAGACTCGCGGTATTGGCCCCCGATTGGCAAGGAGCGCTCCCCGATGCCGTATGACGTGTTCACCGACCGTGACGAACGGGCCCTGGCGGCCGCCGCCGAGAACCGGATCTCCGAGCCGCTGCGGATCGGGGCCGCGCTGGCCTCCGTACGCCTGCTGCTGGCGGGATTCCCACCCGTTCGGGGGAAGGGGCGGCGAGAATCACTGACATGTCAGCAGTCGAACACTTCCGCGAAGCCGGCTCCGGCCGCCCCGCTGCCGCTGTGACCCCCGCCGCCGCCCCGGCCCCCGGCGAGGCTCCCGGCGGGCCGGCCGGGCAGGGCCCGCCGCTCGTCGCCGGCCTGCTCCTGGCCGCCGGCGGGGGGCGCCGGCTGGGCGGCCGCCCCAAGGCCCTGCTCCCCTACCGCGGACGCCCGCTCGTGGAGAACGCCGTGCGCGTCCTGCGGGAGGCCGGCTGCGACCCGGTGCACGTGGTGCTCGGCGCCTCGGCCGCCGAGGTGCGCGAGCGCGCCGACCTGGCGGGGTGCGTGGTCGTGGACAACCCGGACTGGGCCGAGGGCATGGGCTCCTCGCTGCGGGCCGGCCTCGCCTCCCTGGCCGGTACGGGGGCCCGCGCGGCCCTCGTGTCCCTGGTGGACCAGCCGGGCATCGGGCCGGCGGCCGTGGCGCGGGTGCGGGAGGCGTACCGGTCTCCGTCGAGCCTGGTGGCGGCGGCGTACGACGGGGAGCGGGGGCATCCGGTGCTGTTCGGGGCGGACCGCTGGGCGGACGTGGCGGCAACCGCGACCGGGGACCGGGGCGCGCGCGTCCACCTGAGGAAACACGCCGCCGAGGTCATGCTGGTGGAGTGCGGGGACGTCGCGGCCGCCTTCGACATCGACACCCCGCCGGATCTGGCACGCCTCGTCTGAGCGGGGCGTGACCGCGGTGGCACTGAGGGCCACCGGGGAGCGGAATCTGTCGACTCAGAGAATCTCGACATCAACAAACCATTGAACTTCCACCATGAGGAAATTACTATCCACTGGTCAGAAGCGCCCTGAACCCCCAGACGGCGCCCGCGACCGTTACCAGGAACTCTCCACACCCGGCGGCACCGCGTGCCGTCCCGCGCGAGCATTCCCCGCGGCCGCAAGGCACCGCCGCTGAAGGAGTGACAGATATGTCCGCACCAGCGCCGTCCCCGCTGGCCATCGTCGACGCCGAGCCCCTGCCCCGGCAGGACGAAGTCCTCACCGATGCGGCCCTCGCGTTCGTGGCCGAGCTCCACCGGCGGTTCGCACCCCGCCGCGCCGAGCTCCTCGCCCGCCGCGGCGAGCGGCGCGCCGAGATCGCCCGCACTTCCACGCTCGACTTCCTCCCGGACACCGCACAGGTCCGCGAGGGCGACTGGAAGGTCGCGCCCGCCCCGGCCGCCCTGAACGACCGCCGCGTGGAGATCACCGGTCCGACCGACCGCAAGATGACCATCAACGCCCTCAACTCGGGCGCCAAGGTCTGGCTCGCCGACTTCGAGGACGCCTCGGCTCCCACCTGGGAGAACGTCGTCCTCGGCCAGCTCAACCTCATCGACGCCTACGAGCGCCGCATCGACTTCACCGACCCGCGCACCGGCAAGGCCTACGCCCTCAAGCCCGCCGACCAGCTCGCGACCGTCGTCATGCGCCCGCGCGGCTGGCACCTCCAGGAGCGCCACCTGCGCTTCGAGGGCGGCCCGGCCTCCGGCTCCCTCGTGGACTTCGGCCTCTACTTCTTCCACAACGCCCAGCGTCTCATCGACCTCGGCAAGGGCCCGTACTTCTACCTCCCGAAGACCGAGTCGCACCTGGAGGCCCGCCTCTGGAACGACATCTTCGTCTTCGCCCAGGACTACGTCGGCATCCCGCAGGGCACCGTCCGCGCGACCGTCCTCATCGAGACCATCACCGCGGCCTACGAGATGGAAGAGATCCTCTTCGAGCTCAAGGACCACGCGGCGGGCCTGAACGCGGGCCGCTGGGACTACCTGTTCTCCATCGTCAAGAACTTCCGGGACGGCGGCGAGAAGTTCGTCCTGCCGGACCGCAACGCGGTGACGATGACCGCCCCCTTCATGCGCGCCTACACCGAGCTGCTCGTCCGCACCTGCCACAAGCGCGGCGCGCACGCGATCGGCGGCATGGCGGCCTTCATCCCGTCCCGCAAGGACGCCGAGGCCAACCGGGTCGCCTTCGAGAAGGTCAAGGCCGACAAGGACCGCGAGGCGAACGACGGCTTCGACGGCTCCTGGGTCGCCCACCCCGACCTGGTCCCGATCGCCATGGCCTCCTTCGACGCCGTCCTGGGCGACAAGCCCAACCAGAAGGACCGCCTCCGCGAGGACGTCTCCGTGGCCCCCGGCGACCTGATCGCGATCGACTCGCTGGACGCCAAGCCCACCTACGAGGGCCTGCGCAACGCGGTCCAGGTCGGCATCCGCTACATCGAGGCCTGGCTGCGCGGCCTGGGCGCCGTCGGCATCTTCGGCCTCATGGAGGACGCCGCCACGGCGGAAATCTCGCGCTCCCAGATCTGGCAGTGGATCAACGCCGGAGTCGTCTTCGAGCACGACGGCGAACCCGTGCGCGCCACCGCGGAACTGACCCGCGCGATCGCCGCCGAGGAGCTCGACGCGATCCGTGCCGAGGTCGGCGAGGAGGCCTTCGCGGCCGGGAAGTGGCAGCAGGCCCACGACCTCCTGCTCCAGGTCTCCCTGGACGCCGACTACGCGGACTTCCTCACCCTCCCCGCGTACGACCAGCTGGTCGGCTGACCTCCCGCACGGCCCGCGCCACCCCCTTCGGCTGAATCGCACAGCAGCCGAGCCCGGCTCCGCCCCCGTCGCCCTCGAGGCGCCGGGGGCGGAGCTGTTCGCGCAGGTGCGGGCAGGCCGTGTTCCGTGACCGGAATGCCGGTGGTGTGGTGTGTGTCGTGCGGACCGCAGGACGCTCCGGAGCGGCCGCGGGGGCGAGGGGGCCTCGGGGGCGAGGGACGCCCCACCGGTCGGCGAGGGCCGGCCGGTCAGCCCTTCGGGCCCGTCCGGCCTCCGGCCCGCACGTCCATGCGCACCTGGGCGAAGGAGGCGTCCAGCTTCCGCTTCATCCAGGGGGCGAGCGGGCGCTCCACCAGCCGGTGCACCAGATAGGCCGTGACCATCATGATGAGGGTCACCGCGATCAGCGTCGGATACGGGTCCAGGTACGTGCGCAGACGGGTGATCACCTGCCAGCCGATCATCTGGTGCAGCAGGTAGAGCGGGTAGGTGAGCGCCCCGGCGACGGTCAGCCACTTCCACCGGATCCAGTTGAACGCACCCAGCGCGGAGGCGATGACGACACCGTAGGCGACGGTGGTGCAGAACAGGGTGAGGGTCCAGGAGAGCCGGTGCTCGGCGCCGAACTCATAGCCGTCGACCACACCGCGCAGGGAGTCCTGCGACATCAGCCAGCAGAATCCGACGATGCCCCAGAGCAGCAGGTTGGCGCCGAACCGGTACATCAGGAAGATCGCGATGCCCCCGATGAAGTACCAGGCGTAGGTGGGCTGGGCGATCACCGTGAGCAGCGGGGAGTCCGCCGCGGTCGCCACCAGCGCCGCGGCACCCCAGATCCCGCAGAACGCCAGCACCCGGCGGTAGGTCAGGCCGATCGCGACGAGCACGCCGAAGAGCAGGTAGAACCGGAGCTCGGCCCAGAGGGTCCAGTAGACCGGGTCCAGGTTGTCCACCCCGACCGGCATGTTGGCCATGCTCAGGTTGGTGAGGACCCGTGAGAGGGTCGGCCGCTGGGTGTTGTCGCCCCAGATGGTCGGCACGATCAGCAGGCAGCCGGCCGTGAGCAGTACCGCCACCCAGTAGGCGGGGAAGAGCCGGACCACCCGTGAGGTGACGAAATCGCCGACCGAACGGCCCCAGCAGGACATGCAGATGACGAAGCCGCTGATCAGGAAGAACAGCTCCACGCCGGTCCAGCTGTACGCGCCGACCAGGTGACCGGTCGGCATCAGCTCGCTGGGCTTGCCGTGCCAGACCTGCGGGAAGCGCTCGACTCCGAGCCAGTGCCAGAGCACGACCCCCATCGCGGCGATCAGCCGGAGGCCGTCCAGCACGTAGAGGCGGGGCCGCTTGGCGACGGCTGTTCCGGTGCCCGGCACCTCCCCCGGCTGGGCCGCCGAAGGCGGCGGCACGGAGACCGGCGGGGAACTGACGGGGGAGACCATCGACAACGCTTTCGGGGGCCGGTGTGGGGGATCCCCCCTCAGTACGAATCAAACAAACCCGATCAGCATACCATGGGCAAACCATGACCAAACGGCCCACACCCCTACGCGGGAGGAAGGCTCGGGGCCCCAGCCCCTGACGGCGCCTCACCTCGCCGGGGCGCCGGGGCCAGGAGGTAAGGTGGCCCGCGGTGGCCCTTCCAGCCGGCCCCGACTGGTCACGGCGCCGGTGGCAGCCGAGTGGCAACCGGCCGACATCGACACCGAATGGACTCGTCCCATGCGTAGCGCGCCCGGAAGAAGACGGCGTGTGGCGGGAGCCGCCGGCAGCGCTTCCGACACCGACCCGCGACTCGTGGACTGGCTCCGGGGACGGGCGCCGATGGCCCTGATGGTGGCGGCGGTCGCACTGCTGGCCAACGTCTACTACCAGGCCCGGACCGCGGGCAACGTCGGCCTCGACAACGAGTGGGTCATCAAGGCCGCGGAGGTCTTCAGCCAGGGCAAGCCCCCCTACGAGGAGGAACGTTTCCTCTATCTGCCGCCGGGCGTGCTGGCCGGCGTGCCGTGGCTCTGGTTCCCCCTGGAGACCCGGCTGCACCTGCTGCCCCTGGTCGGCATCGGCTTCATACTCATCGGCTGGTTCCTCTCGCTGCGCGTCTTCCGGGTCCCGGCGCTGAGCCGGCTGTCCGTGCTGGGCGTGATCGCGCTCTGCTTCCTGGTGCCGTTCACCAACGTCGTACAGATCGGCAACTGGACCTCCGGCTACGTGATGGCCCTCCCGGCGGTCCTGCTGCTGGCCGCCGGCCGCCGCTGGGTGGCGGCCGCCGTGGTGTTCGGCGTGGCCATCAGCATCAAGCCGATCCTCGCTCCCGTCGCGCTGCTCTTCCTGATGGCCCGCCAGTTCAAGGCCCTCGCCGTCGCGATCGTGGTGCCGGCGGTGATCGCGGTGGCGGCCGGCGCGATGATGCCCCGGCCGATGCTGTTCCTCACCAAGACGCTGCCCTACCTGCTCGGCGGCCAGGGCGGCTTCGCCGCGCCGTTCGACGCGTCGGTCCCCAACGTGCTGACCCGGCTGGGCCTCGCCGAGGGGGCGGCCGGGGCGGTGGGCGCGGCCGCGGCGGCCGTCATGGTCCTGCTGGCCTGGCTCCGCTGGCGCAAGGGCGGCCACGAGGGGCTGCGGCTGGTCGAGACCAGCACCATGCTGATGCTGGCCGCCTTCCTCGGCACCAAGCCGTCCTTCGACCACTACACCCTGATCGTCCTGGTTCCGATGGCCGCGACCGTGGTGGTGCACGGTGCGGCCGCACGCTCCCCCTGGTTCTGGATCGGCTACGTCCCGATGGTGAACGGGCTGATGCTGCCGCTCGTCTCCGCCGGGAACACCTTCAACTACCGGGTCCTGTTCACCAACCTGCTCTCGTCCGCCGCCCTCGCCTCGCGGGCCGTCGGCCGCCGCCCGGCCGGGCCGGCCCCGGCCCGCACCGCTCCCGGCCGGGCGCCGGAGCCGCGGCCGGAACCCTCTCTCGTCTGACCTTCCGCAGCACACCGGATCCGGGCCCGTTCCGACGCGCCCGGATCCGTCGCGTCCGCGGACGGCCGCTCAGGGCCGGTTCGACAGCCGGCCGAGGCCGGCTCGAAGCCCGACGGCGGAGCGGCACCCCCGGACACCGGCGTTCCCCGGCGAGCCCCGCGTCAGCCCTCCCCGGTCCGCCGGCGTGCCCTGCGGTGCCCGACCGACCGGTCGGACGTTACTGCATCGTAACCTGACTGTACCTAGCGGTAACAAGTGGGCCCGTGTCACCTTTCCGATGCCACCGGCGCCGGCGGTACCCCCACTTTCCAAGCCACGCACCGAAGTTGTTGGCGACTTCGGCGTGGCCGACCGCAGGAGTTCCGCAGTGATCGGATTCCGCAAGGCCGGCGAGGGCCGGGCCGCCCCGCGTCGTGTGCGACGACTGGCCGGGGCCGGGATGGTGCTGCCGCTCGCCGCCGCGCTGCTCGCCGGCGGGGCCGGGACGGCTGTGGCCGGGCCCGGTACGGGACCCACCGCCGTGGTGTCCATGGGCGACAGCTACATCTCCGGTGAGGCCGGACGCTGGAAGGGCAACAGCCTGACCAACAGCGGGAGCAGGAACGGCACCGACCGGGCGTGGGTCAGTGGCAGTTCCTACGATCCCGCCAAGGTCTACGGCACCACCGCGGGCGGGTGCCACCGCTCCGATTCGGCCGAGGTGCTGAGCGCGGGCGCCATCGCCGAGACGGCGGTCAACCTGGCCTGTTCCGGGGCGACCTCGCAGAACGTCTTCCGCGCCGTCAACGGCGGCGTGGCCTACAAGGGCGAGGCGCCGCAGGCCGACCAGCTGGCGGCGGTGGCCGCCAGCAGCAACGTCAAGGTGATCGCGCTGTCCATCGGCGGCAACGACCTCGGCTTCGCCGACATCATCAAGGACTGCGCGTACGACTTCGTCCTGTGGGGCTCGTACTGCTACGACGACCAGCAGGCCGGGGTCGACCGGAAGATCGACGCCGTCATGGCCGACGTCGGCAAGTCGGTCGACGAGATCCGGGCCGTGATGCGCCAGGCCGGGTACGCGGACTCCTCGTACCGCATCGTGCTCCAGTCCTACCCCTCCCCCATCCCCCGGGGCGCCGAGAACCGGTACACCCAGAGCGACTGGAGCCGGCTCAACACCGGCGGATGCCCGTTCTGGAACCGGGACTCCGACTGGGCCCGGGACTCGCTCGTGCCGCAGATCGCGAACCGCATCAAGGGGGTCGCGGCGGCCAAGGGCGTGCAGTTCCTGGACCTGCGGGACATGCTCCAGGGGCGTGAGGTCTGCGCGAAGGCCAGCAAGCAGGTCAGCTCCGCCGTCCCCGCCTCGGCGAAGACGAGCGAGTGGGCGCGCTGGATCGACAACAACGAGTCGCAGGGCCTGGTCCAGGAGTCCATGCACCCGAACTACTTCGGACAGCTGGCCGTCGGCCGCTGCCTGGCCCTGGCCGTGGCCCAGCCCGCGGACTCGGCCCAGAGCTGCAAGAACACCGCCGGGGGCGACCACACCGGCATGTTCCTGGCGGCCGCTCCGTAAATCGCGGCAGGACCGCGGGACCGGCTGTCATGATCAGGCCATGGCAGCCCGTCCCGCGCGTCCCTCTCTCTACATCTCCGTCGACATCGAGGCCGACGGCCCGATCCCCGGCCCCTACTCGATGATCAGCTTCGGCGCGGCCGTCGCCGGCCGCCAGGACGGGGCCGTGTACACGGCCGCCGACCCGGAGCGGCAGACCTTCTACCGCGAGCTGCGCCCCATCAGCGACCGGTACGTGGACGCCGCCCTCGCCGTCAGCGGCCTGGACCGCGAACGCCTGCTGCGCGAGGGCGTCGAACCGGCCGCGGCGATGGCGGACTTCCGGGCCTGGGTGCGGGAGGTCTCCGCCGGCGCCCAGCCGGTGATGTGCGGCTACCCGGCCCCCTTCGACTGGACCTTCCTGTACTGGTACCTGATCGAGTTCGGCGACGACAGCCCCTTCGGCCACTCCGGCTGCCTGGACATGAAGACCCTGTACGCGACGAAGGCCCGCGTCCCGCTGCGCGCCGCCGTGAAGGGCCGCATGCCCCGTGAACTCCACTCCCGGCGCCGTCACACCCATCACGCGCTGGACGACGCGATCGAGCAGGCGGAGCTGATGAGCAACCTGATGCTCTGGCAGCCGGGCGCGGAGTTCCCGTAGTCCCTCCTACGCCGCCCGCTCCGGGCCCGCCAGCGCCGCCAGCGCGGTGGTGAAGGCCGCCCGGCAGCGGAGCCAGTCCGGGTCCGGGGACGGCGCGTGCAGGGCGAGGAGCTTGGGGAGCAGGTCCGCCGAGAAGGCGCGGGCCGCCTCGGCCGGGAGGAGGGACGGCAGGTTGTCGATGGCGATCACGTCCAGCGGCGGGCCGCCCACCGGCAGGCGCCGCGCCGGGACCGTCCAGTCGGTCAGCCGGTCGTACACGGGGAGCAGGTGCAGCTCTGATCCGGTGTCACAGGTGATGTCGGCGATCACCGAGAGCCGCCGTGGGACGCCCTCCAGATCGGCCGGGGTCAGGAAGGGCGGTACGGGCCGGGTGGTGAGCACCGCGTTGACCAGGATGTCGTGGCCGAGGAGCGCGGCGCGGTCCAGGCGGCGGGTCGCGGTGCGGTCCCAGCGGGTGACCGGGATCCCGGCGGTGGCGAGGGCGTCGCAGGCGCCGCGGCCGCTGCGGCCGCCCGCGCCGATGACCAGCGCGCGCAACCCGTCGGGGGCCGCCGTGCGCAGGCGGGCGTCCAGCTCCGGCCGGGGCAGCGGGACCAGCGGGGCGGTGAGCGCGCCGCGGGCGTGCAGCGCGGCGAGGGCGGCGCCCGCGTACCCGGCCCAGTAGCCGAAGGCGGCCAGCCTGCGGCCCCGCGCGTCGGCGAGGTACTCCAGGTCGAGCAGGGTCCCGCCGCCCGCGGCGAACCGGCGCAGCAGCTCGGGAGCCTGCGCCTGGCCCTTGTAGGCATGCCCGAAGTAGACGTGCCGGTGGTGCAAACGGTCGGGCGTCGGCGGGAGTTCCTTCAGGCCGAGGACGTACGTGGATCCGGGCGCGGCCCCTGACCAGGAGCCGGCCGGAGCGGTGCGGCAGCCGGCCGCCTCGTACGCGTCGAGCGGGAAGACCCGGTGGCCGGACTCCTCCACGGTGATCCGTACGCCCTGCCGGACGAGCCGCTCGGCGTCCTCGGGGGTCAGGGGGGCGCGCCGTTCGGTGGGGCGGGTCTCGCTGCGCATCCACAGCTGCGGGGTTTCGGCCATCGCTGTACCACCTGTCCGGTCAGAGGGGTGGGGGGCAGGCCGTCCCTCCCCGTCCGGCCGGCCGGACCCGCGCGGTCCGGTGCCGGCGCGGCGAGGCGGAGGGGCTCCCGGGTACCGGACGTACCCGGGTGCTCGACCGCGCGGCGCGGTGCGGTACCGGGCGGCACGGTTCGGGTCGGGGCGGGGCGGCGTGGTTCGGGGCGGCGTGGTTCGGGGCTGGCGCGGTTCGGGCGGGATTCGGGCCGGCGGGATTCGGGGCGGGCCCGCGGGAGCCGGCCCGGCGCTATGCGATGTCTTTCCGCGTCCTTGACGCGGTACGCCGGATCGGCGCCGGAACTCCCGGCCCCGGGGCACCTCGCGCCCCAACCGGTGACCCGCGGCTCAGAGTTCCGGCAGCAGCTCCCTCAGCGTGCCCCGGGAACCCTCCGCGTGCGCCGCGCGGAAGGCCTCCGGGGTCATCCGGAGGCGCAGGATCCGCTCGGCGCGCGGGGCGGAGGCGGCGGCCGGGCGGTGGGCGTGGACCGCGCCGAGCAGCTTCGCGGACTCCTCGTGGCGGCCGAGACCGGCCTCCAGTTCGGCCAGCAGCTCCGCCGAGAAGGCCTGCCCCAGCCGGTCCCCGAGGGCCAGCTGGACCTCCAGGGCGGCCACCAGCCGGGTCCGGGCCAGCGCGGGACGGCCCTGACGGCGCTGCACGACCGCGTGGCCGTAGTCGGACCAGGACCGGGCCCACAGATCGGCGGGGCCGCCCGGAACGCCCTCCTCCACGGGCACGGACGCCGGGTCGGTGTGCGCGAGCGCCATCGTCAGGGCGGCCCGCAGCACCTCCCGGCCCGGCCCGAACTCCGGCTCCGGCGGAAGCTGTTCGAGGGCGTCCCGGTACTCGTCGGCGGCCTCCCCGGGCCGGTCCTTCCACAGCGCCACGGTGCCCCGGGCGTGCGCGAGGTAGGCCAGGACGGCGTCCTCCCCCTCCAGTACGGCCGCGCTCCAGGCCTCCGCCAGCAGCGGATCGGCCGCCTCGGGCCGGCCCGAGGCGGCCGCCAGCCAGGCCGCCAGCCACAGGGCGCGGGCCGGCCGGGGCGCCGGGTGCAGGGTGAGGGCGCGCTCGAGGTGCCGGCGTCCCTCCGTGCCCAGCCCGCAGGCCGCCCAGAGGAACCACAGCGACACGGCGACCTCCAGGGCGCCCGCCGGGCCGGTCCCGGACAGCGGGTCCATCGCGAGGCGCAGGTCGGGCAGCTCCCGCAGGGCCAGGGCGCGGGCCTGCGGCTGCGCCCCCGACCGCCAGAGCCAGGCGGCCCGTTCGGCGATGACCCGGCACCGCTCGTGGTGGCGCCGGGCGGCCAGCGCCGCCGCGCCGCCGGGCTCGTGCGCGAGCCGCCGGGCCTCGTGGGCCCGTACGGACAGGGGCAGCCGGTAGCGGCCCGGCTCCCCCGGCTCCGCGAGCAGGGCGGGGGCGAGCCGGCGCAGGGTTTCGGCGGCCTCCTCGGGGCCGAGTTCGCCGAAGCCGCACACCTGCGCGACGGCGGCCTCGTCGAAGGAGCCCCCGAAGACGGACAGCCGGGTCCACAGCAGCCGCTCATCGGGCGAGGCCAGCTGGTGTGCGCGCAGCGCGTCGGCCCCGCCGGCCCGGCCCGCGCCCTCCGCGAAGAAGCCGAGCGGGTCGGACCTCAGCCGGCGCAGCGCCTCGGCCGGGGGGTACCGGCCGGCGCGGCCGGCGGCCAGTTCCAGCGCGCCGGGGATCCCGTCGAGGGCGCGGCACAGGGCGGCGACGGCCCCGGCGTTGCGGTCGGTGAGCTCGAAGAGGGGGTCGGCACCGCGCGCCCGCTCCGCGTAGAGGCGTACGGAGGCGTACCGGGCGACCTCCCCGGCCTCGGCGGCGGAATGCCCACGGGCGGGATCCCGCGGTTCCGGTGGCAGGGGAAGCGGACCCACGGCGAGCTCCGCCCCCTCGTGGAGCCCGAGGGTCCGCTGCGAAGTGGCCAGAATTCGCACCCCGGGGGATCGCGCCAGCAGGTGACCCGCCAGCTCCCCCGCGCGCTCGCCGAGCTGCTCGCAGCCGTCGAGGACCAGCAGTGCCCCGCAGCCGTCGAGCCGGCGCCCCAACTCCCGTGCCAGGCCGTCCCCGAGGGGGTCGGGCAGGCTCGCGAGATCGGCCCACAGCACGTCGGCGCCGTGGGTGCGGCCCAGGGCCCGCGCGGTCCGCACGGCCAGCCGCGTCTTGCCGATTCCCGCTGGTCCGACGAGGCTGACCAGGCGTTCCGTGCCGAGCAGGGCAGTGGTGCGGGCGAGCTCGCGCTCCCGTCCCACGAAGCTCGACAGTTCGGCCGGCACCGCGTGGCGCAGGCTCGAGCCGGGGTCCCCCACGGGTCCTCCTCCCGCTCTCCTCCAGGCACGCCCGACCGCCCGGTGCCGCGGTCGGGCCTACGAGGAGAGATGATCAGGCGAAAGTAGGGTTGACCGGCCGATGGCCAGGAGAACCACCAGGGGAAGGTATGAACTCGGCCATTTCCGCCATCGACGACACCGACCGGGCGCTCGTCCACGCACTCCAGCTCGCCCCGCGCGCCAGCTGGGAGCGCCTGGCGCAGGTGCTCGGGGCGCGCCCCGAGACGCTCGCCCGCCGCTGGGAGCGGCTGACCGCCGCCGGCGAGGCCTGGATCTCGGGCATCGGGCTACGTACCGGAACGAAGGCGCCCTGTATGGCGTGGGTCGAGGTGACCTGCGCGGCGGGCGCCTCTCCGGCGGTGGGGGCGGCCCTGACCGGCGATCCCCACACCATGGGCGTGGAGCACACCTCGGGCGGCCGTGACCTGCTGGCCTTCGTCGCCGTACCGAACCTGCACATGCTGTACCAGTACCTGTCCTTCCGGGTGCAGCGGATCCCCGGGGTGACCGGTACCCGCTCCTCGATGGTCACGGCGGTGCACTGCTCCCCCGACCGCTGGCGCCTGGACCAGCTGACGCCCGCCCAGGCCGACCTGCTGACCGGGCGGGGACGCCGCAAGGGGGCCGCCGTCTCCCCCGCGCCGGTCGCCTCGATGCCCGAGGAGGACCGTCCGCTGGTGCTGGCGCTGGCCGCGGACGCGCGGCGCAGCGTGGCCTCGCTGGCCAGGGAGTCGGGGATGAGCGAGTCGACCGTACGGCGGCGCCTGAGCCGGCTGGAGGCGGGGCAGAGCCTGCGCTACAGCTGCGCGCTGGCTTCGGGGCTGACGGGCTGGCCGGTGTCCGCGACGGTGTGGGGGGAGGTGCCCGAGCACGAGGTGGCCGACTGCGCGGCGGTGGCCGCGGGGCTGCGCGAGACCCGGACCTGCATGTCCGTCAGCGGTCCCTGGAACTTCATGATCGGCGCCCGGCTGCGCACCATCGAGGAACTGTCCCGGTACACCGCCGACCTGACGCGCAGGGTGCCGGCGCTGCGCGTCACCGACACGGTGGTGGCCCTGCACGTGCGCAAGTCGGAGGCGCAGGAGCTGGACCGGACGGGCCGGCGGGTGCGGACGGTGCCGCCGGACATCTGGACGGCCACGGCGCCGGGGACCGAGGACGAGGCCCTGCCGCACGGGGCGGACCGGCCGCACGGGGCGGCGTAGGCGCGCGGCGGCGCGTACGCCACACCCGCAGTGGGTGACGTACGCGCCGCCGCGCGCGACGCGGCCGGCGGCCGGGGCCGCCCGGCTCAGTGGACGTAGGCCGGTTCCGCGGTGCTCTCCGCCGCCGCGTTCCGCTTCGCGCCGAGGTGGTTGAAGGCGAGGTTGAGCAGGATCGCCACCACGCACCCGGTGCTGATGCCCGAGTCGAGGACGACCAGCAGGTCCTCCGGGAAGGCGTGGTAGAAGCCCGGCGCGGCGATCGGGATCAGGCCGATGCCCACCGAGGCGGCGACGATGAGGGCGTTCTCGCCCTTCTCCATGGCCGCGCCCGCCAGGGTCTGGATGCCGCTGGCCGCGACCGAGCCGAAGAGGACCACGCCGGCGCCGCCGAGGACGGGCAGCGGGACGACGCCGATCACGGAGGCGGCCATCGGACACAGGCCGAGCAGGATCAGGATGCCGCCGCCCGCGGCGACCACGAAGCGGCTGCGCACCTTGGTCATCGCGACGAGACCGATGTTCTGGGCGAAGGCGCTGCACATGAAGCCGTTGAACAGCGGGCTGAGCGCGCTGCCGAGGGTGTCGGCGCGCAGGCCGCCCTCGATGGTCCGTGCGTCCGCCGGCCGGCCGACGATCTTGCCGAGGGCCAGGATGTCGGCGGTGGACTCGGTCATGCAGACCAGCATCACGATGCACATCGAGACGATGGCGGCGACCTGGAACTGCGGGGCGCCGAAGTGGAAGGGGGTCGGGAAGCCGATGGCGGAGGCGTTCCTGACGGCGTCGAAGCTGGTCATGCCCAGGGGGAGGGCGATCAGCGTGCCCGCGACCAGGCCGAGCAGGATGGAAATCTGCTGGAGGAATCCGCGCAGGAACTTCCGCATCACCAGGACGATCGCCAGGGTGAGGGCGGCCATGCCGATGTTCCGCATCGAACCGTAGTCGGCGGCGGCGCGGTTCCCGCCCTGCGACCAGTTGAAGGCCACCGGGAGCAGTGACACGCCGATCAGGGTGATGACGGTGCCCGTGACGACGGGCGGGAAGAAGCGGACGAGCTTGCCGAAGTAGGGGGCTGCGAGGAAGCCGACCAGGCCGGCGACGATGATCGCGCCGAAGATGATCGGGATGGCGTCGTCCCCCTCGCCCTTGCCGATGGCGATCATCGGTGTCACACCGGCGAAGGAAACGCCGTTGACGAAGGGGAGCTTGGCGCCGATCTTCCAGAACCCGAGCGTCTGGAGGAGGGTGGCGAGCCCCGCGGTGAAGAGCGAGGCACCCATCAGGAAGGCGGTCTCGGTGGCGGAGAGGCCGATCGCCGGCCCGACGATCATGGGCGGGGCCACGACACCCGCGTACATGGCGGCGACGTGCTGGAGGCCGCTCGTGAACATCTTCAGCGGAGGCAAGGTCTCGTCGACCGGGTGCTTCTCCTCCGGTACTGCGACTGCATCTTTGCGAAACCTGGGCGTTGCGGCCACGGCTTCCTCCGGTCGGTTAAACACGTCGGCAGGGACGTGGGTGTCAGGGAGGTGGTGCGAAAGCGGTGCTGGTCGAGCCTGTATGGAGTTGTGGTGTCGCCACTTCTCGTCCCAAGGGGTGCGGAAACGATTCGCCCAAAATCGGCTCCGCGCGGTGGCCCAGTCCCGTCCGGGGGCTGGTGGTGCCGTGGCAGTGGCACGGAGCGTGCGTCGCCGCGGTGGGGGTGTCACGAGGTGCGGGTGTCGCGAGTGCCGCCGCGCGGGCGGTCCTCGCGGGTCACCGCTCACGGAAGGAGCGGTGACCGCTCCCGGGGGCGCCCTCGGATCTCTCCTCGGGCGCTTCCCGGGAACGGCTGCCGCGGACCCCGCTCGGGTCCGCGGCCGCCGGTCGGGGGCCGTCCCCCCCGACCGGACTCCTGGGGTTCCCCCCAGCGGTCGCTGGGGGGGTCAGCCCTGCGCGGAGATCCGCGCCAGGCGCTGCGCCTCTTCCCGCGTGGACACGGCGATCGCGTCCTCGTCGGCGAAGAGCAGCCGGTTGTTCTCCACGATCTGCTTGCCGTTGACGAACGACGCGGTGACCGGGGCGGCCGCGCCGAAGACCAGCGCGGTGACCGGGTCGGCGATCGAGGAGTGCAGGAAGGTGCTGAGGTTCCACAGCACGAGGTCGGCGCACTTGCCGGCCTCGAGCGAGCCGATGTTGTCGGCGCGGCCGAGTACCTGGGCGCCGCCGTAGGTGCCCAGGCGCAGGGCCTGGCGGGCGTTGAGCGCGGCCTCGCGGTGGACCGGGTTCAGACGGTTGATCAGCAGCGCGTTGCGCAGCTCGGTGTGCAGTTCGCCGGACTCGTTGGAGGCGGTGCCGTCGACGCCGAGGCCGACCGGGACACCCGCCTTCAGCATGTCGGGCACGCGGGCGATGCCGGCGGCCAGACGCGCGTTGGAGGACGGGCAGTGCGCCACACCGGTCTTCGTACGGGCGAACGCGGCGATGTCGGAGTCGTTCATGTGGACGCTGTGCGCCATCCACACGTCCTCACCGAGCCAGCCGGTCGACTCGAAGTAGTCGGTCGGGCCCATGCCGAAGAGCTCGTGGCAGAACTTCTCCTCCTCGACGGTCTCCGAGCCGTGCGTGTGCATGCGCACACCGAGGCGGCGGGCCAGCTCGGCGCCCTGCTTCAGCAGCTCGGTGGAGACCGAGAAGGGGGAGCACGGGGCGACGGCGACCTGGGTCATGGCGTCGAAGGAGGCGTCGTGGAACTTCTTGATGGTCGCCTCGGTGTCCGCCAGGGCGCCCTCGAGGGTCTCGACGGCGTGGTCCGGCGGCAGGCCGCCGTCCTTCTCGCTGCGGTCCATGGAGCCGCGGGCGAGGGTGAAGCGGACGCCCATCTCGGACGCGGCGCGGATGATCGCGCCGGAGAGGTCGCCGGAGTTCTTGGGGTAGACGTAGTGGTGGTCCATCGCGGTGGTGACACCGCCGCGGGCCATCGCGGCCAGCGAGCCCTGGGCCGCCGTGTACGCCATCTGCTCGTCGATGCGCGCCCAGGTCGGGTACAGGGCGACGAGCCAGTTGAAGAGGTTGTGGTCGGTGGCCAGGCCACGCGTGATCCACTGGTAGAAGTGGTGGTGCGTATTGACCAGACCGGGAGTCACGAGGTGCCCGGTGCCGTCGATGCGGCGGACGACGTTCTCGAGGTTCTCGGGGGCCCTGCCCGCGCCGATGGACTCGATCTTGTTGCCGGCGATGACGATGTGACCCGACGCGTACTCCGTGTCGTTCGCGTCGACGGTCGCGATCGCACAGTTCTCGATGACGACGCGCTCTACGGCGCTGTCATGGGCTGCCGATGCTGCCATGGGACTTCCTCGTGCTTTCAGTGGCGGAGCGGGCACGGCAAAACCCAGGGGATTTGAGTGCCGGAACCGGGGCCTTGACAGCTGACAGTACTGCCGGCCCGTGGGGTGGTCCGGGTGCCGATTCAGGAAGCTGGGGGGGTGTCGCGCCCCGGGGCCACTGCGGAGCCCCGGGACGCGCGCGCCGTGCTCAGAGGTTGGTCATGTCCACGGGGATACGGGCGTCGGCGCCGTCGCGGAGGACCGTCGCCTCGATGAGACCGTACGGGCGGTCCGCGGCGAAGTAGACCTCGTTGTCGTTCTTGAGGCCGAAGGGCTCCAGGTCGACGAGGAAGTGGTGCTTGTTCGGGAGCGAGAAGCGGACCTCGTCGATCTCCGAACGGTGGTTGATGATCCGCGAGCCCATCTGGTACAGGGTCTGCTGCAGCGACAGGGAGTAGGTCTCCGCGAAGGCCTGGAGCATGTGCTTCTTGGTCTCGGCGTAGGACTTCTCCCAGTTGGGCATCCGCTGCTCGTCGTCCGACCAGTTGAAGCGCCAGCGGCCCGACACCTGGGTGGCCAGGATGCGGTCGTACGCCTCCTGCAGGGTCGTGTACTTGTCCTTCACGTAACCCCAGAACTCGGAGTTCGTGGAGTTCATGACGATCAGGTCCTTGAGGCCGGAGATGACCTCCCAGTTCTGGCCGTCGTACGTGATCTGGGTGACGCGGGTCTCCATGCCCTTGCGGACGAAGGAGTGGTTGACCTCGTCGGCGCCGATGAACTTGGAGTTGGCGTCCGAGGTGGCGATCCGGTCCCAGGCGTACTCTTCGATCCGGATGCGCGCGCGCTGGATCGGCTCCTGGCTGCCCACGAACCAGCGGGCCAGGTGGATGCCGAACTGCTCGGCGGACTCGATGCCGTACTCCTTGGCGAACGCGTACACCGTGTTCTTGGTGGTGTCCGTCGGGAGGACGTTGGCGTTCGAGCCGGAGTAGTGGACGTCGTCCATGTCGCCGGAGAGGGCGACCGAGACGTTCAGGTCCTTGATGTGGTGGGTGTCGCCGTCCCGCGTGATCTTGACGACGCGGTTCTCTGCCTTGCCGTACTGGTTCTGGCCCAGAATCGTGGCCATGCTAGCTCCCTCGGTAAACGGAGTAGCCGAACGGGTTGAGCAGCAGCGGTACGTGGTAGTGCTCGCCCGGGTTCACCGCGAAGGTGATCGTTACCTCGGGGAAGAACGCACCGCTGTCCCTTACGCGGGGGGCGTCCTGCTGCGCCTCGGCTTGCTTCTTTTCGCTCTGCTTGGTGCTGAAGTACGTCTCGGTCTCGAAGTCGAGACGCACGTGTGTGGTGCCCTCCGGCAGGGCCGGCAGGTCCTTGCAGCGCCCGTCGGCGTCGGTGGCGCTGCCGCCCAGGGCCGCCCACTCGCCGCCGAGGCCCGCGCGGGCCGACAGGGAGATGGCGACGCCCTCGGCGGGACGGCCGATGCTGGTGTCCAGGATGTGGGTGGACACCGACGCGGTGGTCTCGGTGCTCATGGTCACTCTCCTTCTGCGAGTTCGACGAGTCGGGTCAGGCGGATCCGGTTGATCTTCACCAGCTCGCCGCGGGCGATCTCTCGCTCCTGCTCCGGCGAGTGGCCGATCCGGACCTTCACCGCGTCCCGCATGAACTCACCGGTCGCACCGGTGGCGCAGATGAGGAAGACGTGGCCGAACTTCTCCTGGTAGGCCAGGTTCAGCTCGAGGAGTTCGTTCTTCAGCTCCTCAGAGGCGCCGGCCATGCCACGCTGCTCGCGGGCGGAGGTCGGGTCTCCCGGCTTCGGCCGGCCGATCGGCGCGTGGCCTCCCATCGCCTCGCCCAGGTCCTCCGCGGTGAGCTCCGCCATGGCGGACTCGTTGGCGGCGAAGAGGGCGGCGGCGGTGGCGAAGGGGCGCTGGGCGAGCATCTTGCTCCCCCACGCCGAACTGGCGCAGACCTCGTGCAGCTCGGCCGCGGCCGCGCTGTCGTCCAAGGCGTTGAACCGGGTGAGACCCGGGGTCGGACTCGAAGTCACGGTAGGCCTCCGTGGCCTGTTGTTGCTTTGACGGGCTGCGCATAGCTAACGCCCTCGGCAACACGGCGTCAACACTTTGTTGAAACTTCCCGTACACAAAAGCCGCCGCCCGGGTGAATCGGGCGGCGGCTCGTCACCAGGGGTGAATCAGCCCTCACTCCCGGCTGCCCTGCCGGGCTTCGCCTGAGCGGCGGCGTCCCGGTTCAAGTAGTTGTAGACCGTGAAGCGGCTCACGCCCAGGGCGCCCGCGACCGTCTCCACTCCGTGCCTCACCGAGAAGGCGCCCCGCGCCTCCAGTATGCGCACCACGTCCTGCTTGGCCTTGCGGTCCAGCTGCGCCAACGGTACGCCGTGGCGCCGCTCCAGCGCCGCGAGGATGTGGTCCAGCGAATCGGAGAGCTGCGGCAGGCGCACGGCCAGCAGGTCCTGCCCCTCCCAGGCCAGCACGACGTCGTCGGGCTGCGCCTGGGAGGGGTCCAGCATCTGGCCGCCCATCGCGTCCACCAGCGGCTTGACCGCGGTGACGAACGGGTGGTCGCGGGGCTCGGTCACGAGGCGTCCTCCCCGATCACGTTGACCTGGAGCGAGACGCGCGTCGCGCCGGCCTCCAGCGAGTCGCGCAGCAGCGCGGCCACGGCGCTCAGCACCTGGCCGGACTCGCCCTCGGCGGTGTTGCCGAAGGGGCCGACGTCCACCGCGTCCAGCTGGGCCTTCTGGATGACCTCGCGAGCGGCCACGGCGTGGGCGGGGGCCTCTTCGAGGTCGAAGGGCTCGGTCGTGAACTCAACTCTCAATCGCACGTCGCCAAGCTACCCGGCAGTCCTGAGATTCCGGGAGTCCGCACTTGACAAGTACGACGGTCGGCTTGCAGTCTTCCATCAAGCAGAAAATAACTTCCGCAATACGGAAGGAGCGCACACCCCTCATGGGATACACGGACCAGCGCTTCGATGTGAACCTGTCGATCCTCTTCACGGAACTCCCGCTCCTGGAGCGCCCCGCGGCCGCCGCCGCGGCGGGCTTCACCGCGGTCGAGCTGTGGTGGCCCTGGATCGAGACCCCCACCCCCGCTCAGGAGGAGCTGGACGCCCTCAAGAAGGCCCTTGAGGACGCCGGCACCCAGCTGGTGGGCCTGAACTTCTACGCCGGCCGGCTGCCGGGCCCGGACCGCGGCGCGGTATCGGTGCCCGGTGAGGAGTCGGACCGCTTCAACGCCAACATCAACGTGGCGGCGGACTTCGCCGCCTCGGTCGGCTGCAAGGCGCTCAACGCCCTGTACGGCAACCGCGTCGAAGGCGTGGACCCGGCCGTACAGGACGAGCTGGCCCTGAAGAACCTGGTCGTCGCGGCCCGGGCCGCGGACCGCGTGGGTGCGGTCCTCCTGATCGAGACCCTCAACAAGCCCGAGTCGCCGCTCTACCCGCTGGTGAGCGCCCCGGCCGGCATCGAGGTGGTGGACAAGGTCAACGAGGCCACCGGCCTCGGGAACGCCAAGTTCCTGCTCGACCTGTACCACCTGGCGATGAACGATGAGGACCTCTCCGAGGTCATCGAAAAGTACGCCGCCAAGACCGGCCACGTCCAGATCGCGGACAAGCCGGGACGCGGTGCCCCCGGCACCGGCGAGCTGCCCCTCGAGGCGCTCCTGGACCAGCTGAAGAAGGCCGGATACGAGGGCTACGTAGGCCTCGAGTACAAGGCGGCCGACGCCGCCGCGTCCTTCGAGTGGCTGCCCGCCGAGGCCCGCGCCGCCAAGTAGGCGGACAAAGTCCGGGCGATCAGCCAGGCACCCCACGCACTTTTCGTACGAAGCATTAAGAGAAGGACCTCATCATGAGCAACCTCCCCAAGATCGCCTGGATCGGCCTCGGAATCATGGGCTCCCCCATGGCCGAGAACCTGCTGAAGGCCGGCTACTCGGTCACCGGCTTCACGCTGGAGCAGGACAAGCTGGACCGCCTGGCCGCCGCCGGCGGTACCGCCGCCGGCTCGATCGCCGAGGCCGTCGCGGACGCCGACGTCGTCATCACGATGGTGCCCGCGTCTCCGCAGGTCGAGGCCATCGCCTACGGCGAGAACGGCATCCTCGAGAACGCCAAGTCCGGCGCGCTGATCATCGACATGTCGTCGATCACCCCGCAGACCTCCGTCGACCTGGCGAAGAACGCCGCCGAGAAGGGCATCCGCGTCCTCGACGCCCCGGTGTCCGGCGGCGAGGCCGGCGCCATCGAGGCCGTCCTGTCGATCATGGTGGGTGGCGAGCAGGCCGACTTCGACGCGGCGCTGCCGATCCTCGAGGCCCTCGGCAAGGTCATCGTCCTGTGCGGTCCGCACGGCTCCGGCCAGACGGTGAAGGCCGCCAACCAGCTCATCGTCGCGGTGAACATCCAGGCGTGTGCCGAGGCCGTGGTCTTCCTCGAGAAGTCCGGCGTGAACCTCCAGGCCGCCCTGGACGTCCTCAACGGCGGTCTGGCCGGCTCGACGGTCCTGACCCGCAAGAAGGACAACTTCCTGAACCGCGACTTCAAGCCCGGCTTCCGGATCGACCTGCACCACAAGGACATGGGCATCGTCACCGACGCCGCCCGCAACGTCGGCGCGGCCCTGCCCGTCGGCGCGGTCGTCGCCCAGCTGGTCGCCTCCCTGCGCGCCCAGGGCGACGGCGGCCTGGACCACTCCGCCCTGCTGCGCGCGGTCGAGCGCCTCTCCGGCGCCCAGATCTGATCCGCCGCCGCGGCCCGCTCGCCCGGGCCGCCCTCCCCCTGACGGGGGTCTGAGTTTCCGGATGGTGCCGGTGCTGACACCTGTCCTGTCGCGCCCAAGCGCCGGCACCGTCCGGATCACCTCTCCTCACTCTTTCTTTTAAACAAACTGTTGACGTCGCGTTCACGCCGAAATTAGGCTGTTCCGCATGACGGAAGACGCTTTCCGTCAGCAGTTACCCGTACGGAAGGTCACCATGTCGAAGCGCACGCTGACGACCGAGTCCGGCGCCCCGGTCGCCGACAACCAGAACTCCGCCACCGCCGGCGTCGGTGGCCCGCTCCTGATCCAGGACCAGCAGCTCCTGGAGAAGCTCGCCCGCTTCAACCGCGAGCGCATCCCGGAGCGCGTGGTGCACGCCCGCGGCTCGGGCGCGTACGGCTACTTCGAGGTGACCGACGACGTCACCGCGTACACCAGCGCGGCCTTCCTGAACACGGTCGGCAAGAAGACCGAGACCTTCCTGCGGTTCTCCACCGTCGCCGACTCCCTCGGCGGCGCGGACGCGGTCCGCGACCCGCGCGGCTTCGCGGTGAAGTTCTACACCGAAGAGGGCAACTACGACCTCGTCGGCAACAACACCCCGGTGTTCTTCATCAAGGACCCGATCAAGTTCCCCGACTTCATCCACTCCCAGAAGCGCGACCCCTTCACGGGCAAGCAGGAGCCGGACAACGTCTGGGACTTCTGGGCGCACGCCCCCGAAGCCACGCACCAGATCACCTGGCTGATGGGTGACCGCGGCATACCGGCCTCCTACCGCCACATGAACGGCTACGGCTCCCACACGTACCAGTGGACCAACGCCCAGGGCGAGGCCTTCTTCGTCAAGTACCACTTCAAGACGAACCAGGGCATCCGCTGCCTGTCGGGCGAGCAGGCCGCCGAGCTCGTCGGCCAGGACGCCAACTCGCACCAGACCGACCTGCTCCAGGCGATCGAGCGCGGCGTGAACCCGAGCTGGACCCTCTACGTCCAGATCATGCCGGCCGCCGAGGCCGCGGACTACCGCTTCAACCCGTTCGACCTCACCAAGGTGTGGCCGCACGCCGACTACCCGCTCCAGCGCGTGGGCCGCCTGGTCCTCGACCGCAACCCGGACAACGTCTTCGCCGAGGTCGAGCAGTCCGCCTTCTCCCCGAACAACTTCGTCCCGGGCATCACCGCCTCGCCGGACAAGATGCTCCAGGGCCGCCTGTTCGCGTACGCCGACGCCCAGCGCTACCGCCTCGGTGTGAACCACACCCAGCTGCCGGTCAACGCCCCGAAGGCGACGAAGGCCGAGAACTACGGCCGCGACGGCGTCATGGCGCTGCGCAACGGTTCGCGCACCGACAAGAACTACGAGCCCAACTCGTACCAGGGCCCGGCCGAGACCGGCATGGCCCTTGGTGCCCCGCAGGCCGTCTCCGGCTACACGGGCACCCACGAGGCGCCGGCCCACACCAAGGACGACGACTTCTTCCAGGCCGGTGAGCTCTACCGCCTGATGTCGGAGGCCGAGAAGCAGCGTCTGGTGGCGAACATCGCCGGCGGCCTGTCTCAGGTCACCCTCGAGGACGTCATCGAGAAGAACCTGGCTCACTTCCACGCCGCGGACGCCGACTACGGCCGCCGCGTCGAGGAGGCCGTCCGCGCCCTGCGCGACGCCTGAGCCGAAGAGCCGCACCGGGGACCTGGCGGGAGGTCAGGTCCCGGGTGCCGAGCCCGCACCGCGGACCCGGATGAGGGGTGGTACGCGGTGGGGGCAGACCGCGCCAGTCCTTGCGGCTGGCGCCGCGTGAGGACCGTGGCGGGCGTGCGAGCCAGTGCGGTGGTAATGGGTTCCGAGGCCCGTCTCTTGACCTGAGGGAGACGATGCCGGAGTTCTCGTCGCCGACCGCCACGGTCCCAGCCGAACTCCTCCGCGCACGGGGGCCGCGCACAGAGTCCCCCGTGCACGGAGGAGATCCTTCCCGCTCCGCCCGGCGGTGCGAACGTCCTGTCGCGCCAGCCTCGCCCCGTCGGGCGGTACAGATCAGCCCCGAGTCACGGACGGTCCCGTGACTCGGGGCTTTTCCACGCCCGCGTACGGGAGCGCTGGTCCGTACGGGCTCGCCGGTGAGGTCGGCGTCAGTCCGTCCGCCAGGGCCGCAGCTTCTCCGGGTTGAGCACGGCCCAGATGCGGCGGATCCCGGCGTCCCCGATGTCGAACGCGTACACCGACAGAACGGCGCCGTCCAGGAGGGCCGCCAGACCGGGCCGGCCGTTGACCGTGCACTCGCGGATCGCCAGCCGGCCCGGGAGGGTCCGCTCGGCGAAGAAGCGGGCGACGGGCTCGGCCCCCTCGATCGGGTGCGGCCGGGCCGTGACGATACCGCCGCCGTCCCCGACGGCGGTGGCGTCGGCGTCGAGCAGGCCGATGAGGGCACGGATGTCCCGGGCCTCCCATGCCAGCTTGAACTCCCTCACCACACGGGCCTGCTGGACGGTCGGCGGCGAGGGGGCCCGCGAGGCCGCCACCCGGCGGCGGGCCGAGAACGCCAGCCGGCGGCAGGCCGCCGGGGTGCGGCCGACGATGCCGGCCACTTCGGCGAAGGGGTAGCGGAAGACGTCGTGGAGGACGAACGCCACGCGCTCCGCCGGGGTCATGGCCTCCAGCACGACGAGGAAGGCCATGCTGACCGACTCGTCGAGCGTGATGCGGTCGGCCGGATCGGCCGTACTGCCGTCCATCGCGCCGGTGGACCACTCGGTGCGCTCGGGCAGCGGCTCGGGAACCCACTCCCCCACGTAACGCTCCCGCCGGGCCCGTGCCGAGCGGAGCACGTCGAGGCAGACGCGGCCGGCGACCTTGGTCAGCCAGCCGGCGGGGGAAGCCACCGCCGCCCGCTGCCGCGGGGACATGGCGTACCAGCGGGCGTACGTCTCCTGGACGGCGTCCTCGGCTTCGGCCACGGAGCCCAGCATCCGGTAGGCGAGGTCGGTCAGCCTGCGGCGCTCACCGGTGACCGCGCTCGGCACCGGGTCGAGTCGGCCGTCCTGCGGCGCGGTCGGACTGGTCGTCATGGTCTCGCGGCTCCCTCGGTCGGATCTTTCCCCACCCCTATGACGGGACAGGGCCCCGGAATGTGACGCGGGGCCGCCGGCCTCACATTCCGGGGCCCTGTCCCGTCATACCGGCAGCGGAACACACCACGACCGAAGGAGTACGCGATGACCACCCACGAGTCCGCGGTACGGGCGCTCCTGGCGAACCGCGCCGAGGCCCAGCAGAGCAAGGACATCGACCGGCTCATGTCGTTCTACGCGGCCGACGCCGTCTACTACGACGTCGTCCCCCCGCTGCGGTTCGAGGGAGCCGGGGAGATCCGCCGCAACTTCCTGCGCTGGTTCGACGGGTACCTCGGCCCCATCAGCCTGGAGACGCACGACCTCACCCTCGTGACCAGCGGGGACACCGCGTTCGCGCACATGCTTCACCTGGACTCGGGAGAGCGCAAGGGCGGGCTGCAGGCATCGGTCTGGGTACGGGAGAGCGTCGGCCTCCGGCGGACGGACGGCAGGTGGTCGATCACGCACGAGCACGTCTCGATCCCGATCGACCCGGCGACCATGACGGTCTGGCTCCCGTCCGACAAGGACCAGCCCGCCTGACGCCCGGAGGGACGTGCCGGGGCCTTGTACCGGGGGGGACATGGCGGCGGCCCCCGCCCTCCTCACGGAGGGACGGGGGCCGCTCGGTGCAGGCCGGACAGTTCGTGCTGCTCGTCCTGCGGTTCCTGGGCAGACCGGTCGGGGTCAGACCTTCAGGGCCTTGATGGCGGTCGGGGCGTGGCCCGGCTCGGTCGCGAGCTCCTCGAACTCGGTGACGTCGCTCATGTCGACCGTCTTGCTCATCGCGATGTTGGTGATGCGCTCCAGGATGGCCTCGACGACGACCGGGACCTGGAACTCCTGCGCCAGCTTCTTGGCCTCCTCGAAGGCCTCGCCCAGCTTGTCCGGGTCGGTGACGCGGATCGCCTTGACGCCCAGGCCCTCGGCGACCTTGACGTGGTCGACGCCGTAGACGCCGATCTCCGGGGTGTTGATGTTCTCGAACTCGAGGTTGACCTCGAAGTTGATGCCCAGGTTGCCCTGCGCCTGGCGGATCAGGCCCAGGTAGGCGTTGTTCACGAGGACGTGGACGTAGGGGACCTTGTGCTGGGCGGCGACCGCCAGCTCCTCGATCATGAACTGGAAGTCGTAGTCGCCGGAGAGCGCGACGATCGGGGTCTGCGGGTCCGCGGTGGCGGCACCGATGGCGGCCGGGATGGTCCAGCCGAGCGGGCCGGCCTGGCCGCAGTTGATCCAGTGGCGCGGCTTGTAGACGTGCAGGAACTGCGCGGCCGCGATCTGGGAGAGGCCGATGGTGGTGACGTAGCGGGTCTCCGGGCCGAAGGCCTTGTTCATCTCCTCGTAGACGCGCTGCGGCTTCAGGGGGATGTTGTCGAAGTGCGTACGGCGCTGGAGGGTGGCCTTGCGCTCCTGCGCGGAGGCGGTCCAGGCGGAGAAGTCGGGCAGCTTGCCCTCGGCCTTGAGCTCCTTGGCGACCTCGATGAAGAGCTCCAGCGCGACCTTGGCGTCGGAGGCGATGCCGAAGTCCGGGGCGAAGATCTTGCCGATCTGGGTGGGCTCGATGTCGACGTGGACGAACTTGCGGCCCTTGGTGTAGGCGTCCATGTTGTAGCCGGTGTGACGGTTGGCCCAGCGGTTGCCGATGCCGAGGACGAAGTCCGACTCGAGGAACGTCGCGTTGCCGTAGCGGTGCGCGGTCTGGACGCCGACCATGCCGGCGGCCAGCTCGTGGTCGTCCGGGATGGTGCCCCAGCCCATCAGGGTGGAGATGACGGGGACGTTGACCAGCTCGGCGAACTCGACCAGCAGGTCGGAGGCGTCGGCGTTGATGATGCCGCCGCCGGCGACGATCAGCGGGCGCTCGGACTCCAGCAGGAACCGGATGGCCTTCTCGGCCTGGGCGCGGCTCGCCTGCGGCTTGTAGACCGGCAGCGGCTGGTAGGTCGCGGGGTCGAACTCGATCTCGGTCAGCTGGACGTCGATCGGCAGGTCGATCAGGACCGGGCCCGGACGGCCGGAGCGCATCAGGTGGAAGGCCTGCTGGAAGACGCCGGGGACCTGCGCGGCCTCCAGGACCGTGGTGGCGGCCTTGGTGACGGGCTTGGCGATGGAGGCGATGTCGACGGCCTGGAAGTCCTCCTTGTGGAGCTTCGAGACCGGAGCCTGACCGGTGATGCACAGGATCGGGATCGAGTCCGCGATGGCGGAGTACAGGCCGGTGATCATGTCGGTGCCGGCCGGGCCCGAGGTACCGATGCAGACGCCGATGTTGCCCGCCTTGGCACGGGTGTACCCCTCGGCCATGTGCGAGGCGCCCTCGACGTGGCGGGCCAGCGTGTGCGCGATGCCGCCCACGTTCTTGAGCTCGCGGTAGAACGGGTTGATCGCAGCACCGGGCACGCCGAACGCTTGTTCGACACCCTCGAGCTTGAGGATCTCAACTGCGGCAGCGGCGGCTGTCATACGAGGCATCTGGTTCTCCTGCGGGTCTGGCGGTCAGACTTTTTCCGTCATCCGGAATTTTTGTTCTGCTATACGGAACAAGCTAAGGCGCCACTTCGCGCACGTCAAGGCGGTGGGGCACCCCGGAACGCACCAAAAGCCGCATCGCGTTCGGCGAGTTGCACAAATGGCCGGGGCGCGGAACGGGATCGGCGTGAATCGGCCGGTCTCCCTCCCCGCACGGTCGCCGGTGGTGGAGCATGGACCCACGGACAGCGACGACGGAGGGGGTCCAGGTCTCATGGCGGAAGCGGTACCGGTGCGCTGCCCCTCGTGCCGGCGCGAGAACGGCTACAGCGTCCCGGTCTATCCCTGCGCCTGCGGGAGCCCGGTCGCACCGCCCCTCGACCTGACGGCCCCGCCCGTTCCCCTCACGCACCGGAACTGGTCGGAGGTCTGGGTGACGGTGCGCTGCGCGGCCTGCGGGCGCGAGAGCGAGTGGCCGCACCCGGAGGTGGGCTGCGGCTCCTGCGGTCTGGTCGTACGGGTGCCCGTGCACCCGCCGGAGGGGCCGGTCGGGCCCGTCGGGGGCGCGGGCGCGGGGGACGGCGTAGGGGAGGATCCGGCGCGGGCCGAGCCGGCCGGTCCGCAGGCGGCGGAACAGGGCGCGGCGGGTCAGGGCACGGCGGGGTCCGGTGGCCGGGCGGACCGGCCGGCGGCGGGCGCCGCGGCGGCCCGGCCGCGTACCGGCCCGGCCGCCGGGCCCCCGCTCTCACGGCCGGCCTTCCGGCCCGTGACCATCCGTACCGCCCGGGACGCGGTGGTCACGGCCGCGCTGTACCTGCGCTGGCTCGGCTTCCAGGACGTCCGCCAGCCGGACGGGGTACCGATCCCCTCGGCCGCGGTGGACCTGCGGGCCCCCGGGGTGGTGGCCCAGGTGGACCCGACGACCGCGCCGGCCGGGCTGCGGGCGGTGGAGTGCGTGTGGCTGAACGGCCTCACGGCCTCGGCGACCAGTGTGTACTTCTCCCTGGCCGGATACACCGAGGACGCCCGGAGCCGGGCGGACGAGCTGGGGATACCGCTGTTCGTCATGGACCTCACCGGCATGCCGCAGCCGGTCAACGACCCGGCGGACCGGCTGGTGGGGAAGGGGGCCTAGGCTCAGGGGCTCTTGGTATTGGTATGACTTTCAGTCCAACGCCCCTTCCTGACGCCCCTTCCTGCCGAGGAGAGCTCGATGAGCCTGTACGACATCCCGCTGACCACCCTGGACGACGAGCCCACCAGCCTGGCGGCCCACCGCGGCAAGGCCATCCTGCTGGTGAACACCGCCTCCCAGTGCGGGCTCACTCCGCAGTACTCGGGACTGGCCCGCCTCCAGTTCGCGTACGAGAAGAAGGGCTTCACCGTCATCGGCGTGCCCTGCAACCAGTTCGGCGGCCAGGAGCCCGGCACCGCGGAGGACATCCAGACCTTCTGCGCGGCCGGCTTCGGCGTGACCTTCCCGATGCTGGAGAAGTCCGAGGTGAACGGCGAGAACCGGCATCCGCTGTACCAGGAGCTGGTGAAGACCCCGGACGCCGAGGGCGAGGCGGGGGACATCCAGTGGAACTTCGAGAAGTTCCTGATCTCCCCCGCCGGCGAGGTCGTGGCGCGCTTCCGCCCGCGCACCGAGCCCGAGGCGCCCGAGGTCATCGCCGCGATCGAGGCCCAGCTGCCCGGCTGAGCCCCGTACGGCCCGCTCAGCCCAGGTCGGCCTCGTCGTACTCCTGGCCCGAGCCGGCCGCGGTGAGCTCCCGCAGCTCGACCCGGCGGATCTTGCCGGAGACGGTCTTGGGGAGCTCGGCGAACTCGATGCGCCGGATCCGCTTGTACGGGGACAGGACCGCCCGGGAGTGCGCGAAGAGCGCCCGGGCGGTCTCCTTCCCGGGCTCCCAGCCGGCCGCGAGGCTGATGTACGCCTTGGGAACCGCGAGGCGCAGCGTGTCCGGGGCCGGGACGACGGCCGCCTCGGCCACGGCCTCGTGCTCCAGCAGGGCGCTCTCCAGCTCGAAGGGGCTGATCTTGTAGTCGGAGGCCTTGAAGACGTCGTCGGCCCGGCCCACGTAGGTGAGGTAGCCGTCGGCGTCGCGGGAGGCGATGTCCCCGGTGCGGTAGAGCCCGCCGGCCATGGCCTCGGCGGTGCGCCCGGGGTCGTCCCGGTAGCCGGTCATCACCCCGGCGGGGGCCGGGCGCAGGTCCACGCACAGCTCGCCCTCGTCCGGGGACTCCTTGCCGGTGACCGGGTCCAGCAGCACGATCCCGTAGCCGGGCGCGGGGCGGCCCATGGAGCCGGGCTTGACCGGGACGCCGGGGAAGTTGCCGACCTGGAGGGTGGTCTCGGTCTGGCCGAAGCCGTCGCGGATGGTGACGCCCCACGCCTCCCGGACCCGCTCGATGACCTCGGGGTTCAGCGGCTCCCCCGCGGCGACGGCCTCGCGCGGGGGCGTGCGCAGCGTGGTGAGGTCGGACTGGATCAGCATCCGCCAGACGGTGGGCGGGGCGCAGAAGGTGGTGACGCCGCCGCGGTCCATCTCCGCCAGGAGGCGTTCGGCGTCGAAGCGCGCGTAGTTGTGGACGAAGACGGTCGCGCCCGCGTTCCAGGGGGCGAAGAGGTTGGACCAGGCGTGCTTGGCCCAGCCGGGCGAGGCGATGTTGAGGTGGACGTCCCCGGGGCGCAGCCCGAGCCAGTACATGGTGGAGAGGTGCCCGATGGGATAGGAGGCGTGGGTGTGCTCGACCAGCTTGGGACTGGCGGTGGTGCCCGAGGTGAAGTACAGCATCAGGGGGTCGGTGGCGAGGGTGTCCCCGTCCGGGGTGAAGGCCGCGTCGGCCCCGTACATGTCCTCCAGCCGCCGCCACCCGGTGGGCACCTCCGTCCCGGCGGCGATCCGGGTGTAGGTACCGGGGACCCCGTCGAACTTCGCGGTGTCCTCGGCGCGCGCGATGACGTGGCGTACGTGGCCGCGGTCGACGCGGTCGCGCAGGTCGGCCGGGCCGAGCAGCGGGGTGGCGGGGATGACGACGGCGCGGAGCTTCATCGCGCCGAGCATCACCTCCCACAGCTCGCGCTGGTTGCCGAGCATGACCAGGATCCGGTCGCCGGCGGCGACGCCCTGGGCGCGGAGCCAGTTGGCGGCGGAGCCCGACCGTACGGCCATCTCGCCGAAGGAGACGCTCCGGCTGGTGCCGTCCTCCTCCACGATGCGCAGGGCGTCGGCCCCGTTCCCGTGCGCGATGTGGTCGAACCAGTCGAGGGCCCAGTTGAAGCGCTCGGGGCGGGGCCAGGTGAACCCCGCGTGGGCGGCTTCGTACTTCCCGCGGTGTTCGAGCAGGAAGTCCCGCGCGGCCCGGAAGCTGTCGGTGGCGCTGTTCTCCGTCATGACAGGCATCGTGCCGCGCCGGACGGCGCCTCCACCAGGGCGGCGTCAGCCTCGGATTGACCCGAAGCGCACGGATCCGGGCGCGCCGGCCATCCCGGCGAGCAGGGCTTCGCCCTCGGCGGCGATCTCGTCCATGCGGGCACGGGAATGCGTACCGAAGAGCTCGACGGTCAGGGCCGGTCCGCCGCTCCCCTCCGCCATCCGCCACAGGCCGGCGAGGAACCCGTCGACGAGCAGGGTGCGGTGGGCCTGGTTGCCGCTCCAGGTACGGCCCTTGGCCTCCGGGGGCACCACGCGGGAGCGGTCGGCGTGCGAGAGCAGCAGGTTGTCGAACTCGGGCAGGAAGCGGGGCGGGGCGGGGGTGCCGGCATCGGGGCGGGGGCCGTCGGGCAGGTCGAAGAGCTCGACGCCGTTCTCGTCACGGAAGGCGGTCAGCCGCGGGCGCAGCCGCTCGAAGGCCTCGCGCAGCCGGGTGAGCCCCGCCCAGGTCTGCATGTCCTTGACGGAGGCCGGGCCGAAGGCGCCCAGGTAGCGCAGCACGAGGCCGTCGATCGCCTGCGCCTCGCCGGCGGGCTCACCCAGCCACGCCTCGACGGTGGTCAGCCGCACCTGCCCGCTGCGCCCCCACACCCCGCGCGGGGTGACCTGCACGAGCGGGAGCAGGCAGCGGGCGGCGACGGACAGCGACTGCGGGTCGGCGGCGGGCCACTCCCGCAGCAGCTCCTCGCGGATCTCCCCCATGGTGCGCGGCTCGTCCTCGACGAACGCCCGGGCGCGGGCGGCGAGCCGGTCCAGGTCGACCCCTGCCAGCCCCTTGCGGAAGGAGGTCAGCTCCCGGTCGCGGGCTGCCTGGACGAGCGGGCGGAGGGTGAGCGCGTCCTGGGCGGTGTGGGTGTGGATGGTGGACCGCACGGTGACCATCCGGACCACCTTCCGCTCCTCCATCAGCCGGGCCAGCCCTTCGGGCCGGAACCCGGCGAGCCGGGCGTGCAGCTGGTAGTACGGGGGCGTGACGTTCTGCGCCTGGAGCCCGAGGAGGTGCCCGACGGCTTCCTCCGGGGACATCTCGGCGCGGCTCAGCAGCAGCTGGCGGGCGAGCGTGGCACGGTTCAGAGCGCGGGTGCCGAGTACGGGGTTCGTCCTGGAGGCCATGACAGCAAACTAACCCCCCTCGCGGACACCCCCTGTCCGCAACTCACACGGAGGCTGACTGCGATGCCGGAGCGCCCGAACCGCCGTCCCCCCTCGTCCGCGAAGCGCTCGGGCTGGCTCCGCCCGCCCGGCCCCGCCGCCCCGCCCCCGCCGACGGCCCCCGGCCCACCACCCCCGGACCACGACAGCGTGATCGACTCCGCGGTCTACCGGGACGGCCGCCGCGTCGCCTCCCCCACCACCCTCGCCGACACCTTCCGGCAGCTGCGCGAACAGCCCGACGGCATGGCCTGGATCGGCCTGCACCGCCCGTCGGAGTCCGAACTGCACTCGGTGGCGACCGAGTTCAACCTGCACCCGCTCGCGATCGAGGACGCCCTGGAGGCCCACCAGCGCCCCAAGCTGGAGCGCTACGGCGACACCCTCTTCGTGGTCCTGCGCGCGGCCCGCTACCTGGACGCCCTGGAGGAGGTCGACTTCGGCGAGCTCCACGTCTTCGTCGGCCCGGACTTCCTGATCACGGTCCGCCACGGCGCCGCCCCCGACCTCTCGACCGTCCGCCGCCGCATGGAGGAAACCCCGGACCTCCTCTCCCTCGGCCCGGAGGCCGTCCTGTACGCGATCCTCGACGCGGTGGTGGACGGCTACGCCCCGGTGGTGGCGGGCGTCCAGACCGACATGGACGAGATCGAGACGGAGGTCTTCCGCGGCGACCCGGAGGTCTCCCGCCGCATCTACGAACTCTCCCGCGAAATGGTCGAGTTCCAACGCGCGACCCGCCCCCTGGTCGGCATGCTCCACGGCCTGATGGCGGGCTTCGCCAAGTACGGCACGGACGAGGAACTCCAGCGCTACCTCCGCGACGTGGCCGACCACGTGACGCACACGAGCGAACGCGTGGACGGCTTCCGCCAGGCCCTGACCGACATCCTCACGGTGAACGCCACGCTGGTCTCCCAACAGCAGAACGCCGAAATGCGAGCGTTGGCGGAAGCGGGCTTCGAACAGAACGAGGAGATCAAGAAGATCTCCTCCTGGGCCGCCATTTTGTTTGCACCCACACTCGTCGGAACTATTTACGGCATGAACTTTGAGTCCATGCCGGAACTGAAGTGGGCCGCCGGCTACCCCTTCGCGATCCTGCTGATGGCAGTGGTCTGCGTCAGCCTGTACGTCATCTTCAAGAAGCGCGACTGGCTGTAGCTGGCAAGGCGGACTAGGTCGTCGACTTCCCAGCAACAAATGTACTGGGCCACCACTTCGCGAGCTCTGGGGAGAATCTGGGGAGAATGCGCGGCGCTGGGGGGGGGAGCGTGCCATCGGCCCCAGACCAGCACTGCCATGCCAGCGCAGCCCGCCACAGAGAGTGCGGTAATCCGTCGGTCAGTGTCTGAGGCCGTTTTGTCCATGCCCTTGTGGTGTGGGCCTCACCGTGGATGGCAGACCGCCGGTCTTGGCGACAGGTCCTCGTCCTGCCCGTTCAGGGGACGGGTGTCCGACCCTCCCCCTAAGTTGCCTTCATGACTCCCGAGAGGACCGCAGACCGTCAGGCGTGGTGCCAGATGGGCGCGGAACACGCCCTGTTCCGCCGACCCGCGTTGACTGCGCCCCCACTGGTGGTGTCGTCACCCCACCTGCTCAACACGCACGATCTCGATTGGGAGAGCGTGGAGTACCTGATCGCGTGGCTCGTCCGGAAGGTGGAGGGCTGGGAGGAGACGTGGATCTAAGGATGCTCCCCCGAGGGCTGGGTCGGACGGACCGCCCGTTTCCCCGACAGCTCGGAATCCGTCCTGCCAACCGAGCTGGCCTCCGTCCGCGAACAGATCGCCTCCATCGACGCACAGCTGGCCGAGCCGCTGGGCCGTCTCGTCGCGCCCTATCGGAACAAGCCGCTCGACCGCCACGCCCTGCTCCGCGAACTGGCCGACCGGTTGCGCAGCGGGCTGGGCAGCGAGGCGGTCGTCCTCAACGAGACCGCCGTGCGCACGACGCTACTGGGCGAAGTCCTCACCGTGAGGGACCTGCTGGCCATCGAGCCGTTCGACAACAGCCTGGTCGAGGCTCAGGTCGCGCCGATCTTCCGCAACGACCCCACTGCCCTGCTCACTCACCTCACCGAGCCGGCAGGACCTCTGATCACCTCCCCCGATCCGCTCCCCGCCGGTCTGACGAGCGTGCTGACCACCGACTACCTGGCCGACACCTGTCTCGGTAGCCGCTCCCGCCCCGCCGGCCTCAGCCTCGGCCCGGCGATCAGGAGCATCCTGACCAACGGAGACGACCAGTGATCCTCACCGGACCCGAGATCACTTCCGCCTCAATGGACGGACGGCTGCGGATCTCCCCCTTCGTGCCGACCCAGGTCAACCCGAACAGTTACAACGTCCGCCTAGGCGGGACCCTGCTCACCTACACCGACCAGGTACTCGACGCCCACCGCCCGAACCCCACCCGCCGTACAGAGATCGGCGACGACGGCCACGTCCTGCAGCCCGGCGAGCTGTACCTCGGCCACACCTTGGAGGCGGTGGGATCCGACCTCTTCGTTCCCCTGCTCTTCGGCCGGTCCTCCGTCGGCCGACTGGGGCTCTTCGTCGAGATCACCGCACCCATCGGTGACATCGGCTTCCACGGCCAGTGGACGCTGATGCTCACCCCGACCCGCCCCGTGCGCGTCTACGCCGGGATGAAGATCGGGCAGATCATGTTCTTCGTCTCCGAGGGCGCCATCGACCTGTACGAGGGCAAGTACCAGGCGTTCTCCGGGCCTCAGCCCTCCTCGTACTGGCGCGACCTCGACGGCACGACGGTGACCTCATGATCCTCACTGGACCGGCCATCGCCGCCGCCCGCGAGGCGGGCCGCATCACCATCGACCCGTATAACGCAGACCGCCTGTCCCCCAACGCGTACGACTAGCGCCTGGGCAGCACGCTCCGCGTCTGCGAGGGCGACCTCGACGCCGCCAGTCCCACCGCCTTCTCCGAGCTCACCCTCCCCGACGACGGGTACGTCCTGGAGCCCGGCCACCTCTACCTCGGCCACACCCTGGAGCGGACCGGCTCCGAGACGTACACCCAGCTCCTCAACGGCGACCGGACCACCGGCTCCCTCGGCATCTGGGTCCACGTCTCCGCGCCGCTCGGGCACCAGGGCCATGCGATCCGCTGGACCCTGGAGATCCGCGCCACCCGGCCCGTACGCGTCCGGCCCGGCATGACCTTCGGCAAGCTCGTCTTCCTCCGCACGCACGGCTCCCCGGCCAGCTACCAGCAGCACGGCCTCAAGTACCGCACCAGCGAGGGCATCGAGACGTCCCGCCTCTACGAGGAGAACCCCGGAGGCCGCCGGTGAACCGCGTCGTCGCCACCGCTCTCGACCTGCCGTTCCCCAGCCCCGGCGGAAGCGTCGAACTCTTCCTCGACCTCTACGCCGGCACCCATCCCGCAATCCCCGCCCACGCCTTCATGCTCGCCCCCGACGGCCCCCAGCCTCGCACCCCGGTCGGCATCGACCTGCTGCACGCGTCCGGCAAGTGCCTCGACGGCCATGCCTTCAGCCGGTACGTCACGAACCTGCGCCTCGCTATGACAGCCGCCATCGACCCGCGCCGGATCAGCGTGCTGCACCTGCACCACCTGGCCTTCGGCGCCACCCCCGCTCTCCTGCGGGCCCTGCCCGCCCACCCCCGGATCGCCTTCGTCCACGGCACCGACCTCCTGCACGCCGAGAACCACACCACGCAGCTACGCGTTCTCCGCGAGACCGCCTCCGCTGCCGACGCGATCGTCGTCCCCACCGGCGCCATGGCCGACCGCCTGCTCAAGCTCGCCCCCAAGACGGACAGGCGCAAGATCGAGAAGATCCCCTGGGGCATCCCCAACCGCCTACTGACAAGCCCACCGCCCCGGCCCGCCCGACGTCCCACCAGCCACCTACGGATCCTCTTCGCAGGCCGTCTCAGTTCCGAGAAGGGCCTCGAACCCCTCCTCCAAGCCGTCGCGGCCACCCGCTCGGTCGAGCTGAGCATCGCTGCCCCGCGCACCCAGTTCCTCGACCTTGCCCCGGTCATCCGCCAGCTCGGCGTCCACGTCCGCTACCTCGGCTGGTTCCGCCGCCCCCAACTCTGGAAGGCCTTCGCCGACCACGACGTACTCGCCGTGCCCTCCACCACCTTGGAAGCCATGGGCCTCGTCGTCCTCGAAGCCCAGGCCTGCGGACTCCCCGTCCTCTACCAACCCGTCCCCGGACTCAGCGAGGCCCTCTCAGGCACCGGCCTGGCCACCGACTTCACCAACCCCACCACCGCCGCCCACGACCTCCACCGCCTGCGCACCACCCCCGGCCTCCTGGAGATGCTCCGGGCATCCGGCCGCACCAATGCCGCCCGTTTCCCCCTCAGCACCACCGCCACGGCCATCGCCGACCTCGGCCGGCGACTCGCCTGACACCACCCGTGGCGCAGCAGGCACCGCCCCGGCCGCGTCACTAACCTGGCCAGCGGACCACCCGCGGCCCACGACGATCGGGAGACCATGACCCACCCCACCGACCGGATCGAAGACCTCCTCCAGACCGGCGTACGCGACGAGGTCTACCCCGGCGCGGTGTGGGCCGTCGGGAACGCCGACGGCATCCAGGCCAGCGGAGCCGTCGGCCTCCTCGACCCCGACCACCCGGACGAGCCGATGCGGCTGGACACCGTCTTCGACGTGGCCAGCCTCACCAAGATCCTCGCCGTCTGGTCCACGATCGGCACCCTGGTCGAAGAGGGCAAGCTCCAGCTCCACACCCCGCTGGGCACCTTCTGGGAGGAAGTCGCCGGCCACCCCCTAGCCCGGGCCACGGCCCACCACCTGCTCACCCACACCGCCGGCCTGCCGCTGCGCGCCAACCTGAAGAACCTCTACGGCACCGCCCCCCAGGACATCCGCGACGGCGTCCTCCACGAGGCCCTCCACCGCCCACCGGGCGAAGCCGTCGAATACACCGACCGCGCCGCCCTCGTCCTCGGCTACCTCGCCGAACACCTCTCGGGCCAGCCCCTGGACCAGCTCGCCACCGACCGCATCTGGCACCCCCTGGGCATGACGCAGACCCGCTTCGGCCCCCTCCCCGATGCCGAGGCGGCCCGCTGCGCCCCCACCGAGTACGACGAGACCACCGGCACCCACCTCAAGGGCACTGCCCACGACTTCTCCGCCCGCCTCCTCAACGGCGTCTGCGGCATCGCCGGCACCTTCTCGGTGCTCGACGACCTGGCCCGCTTCCTCCGCCACATGCTCATCCCCACCCACGCAGCCTTCGGCCCACCTGGATCAAGGGATCCCTCCGCATCGAAACTGGCGACCTAACCCCCGCCCGCGGCCTCTTCTGGCACCCCGCCCCCGGCTCCGACCCCACCGAGGACATCTGGGTCCACTACGGCTTCACCGGCACCGGCATGTGGATCAGCCACACCCGGGGCCGCTGGGCTGTCCTCCTAACCAATAAGCTCCGCTTCAACCGCGACCGCGAGCCCTTGGCTGGGATCCGCAACACCTACTGTGCCTCCGCCTTCTCATAGACGAGGTGTACGAAAACCCCAACTGTCGGCGGCCAGTGGCACAATTCAGCCATGTGGGACAACGAAGAGTTCCGTATGGCAGAGGGTGCCCACGTAGTCGGACACCAAGGCGATTCCTTCGAGATCCAGGTCACCGTCCCCACCGACGACGACGGGTTTCTCGGCCGCGAGTGCCCGCACTGCACGATGGCCTTCCGTATCGACGCAGACGATTACGAACGGCTTCCAGACAATCTGACGCTGTGGTGCGTCTACTGCGGCCACCACAGCGGCCATTCAGACTTCATGACTACGCAGCAGCGGGAACGTCTGCTGCGTGTTGCCGAGGACCTGGGCACCCAGATCGTCAGCCGGTCACTTCACGACATTCTCGGCGGCCTCGCCCGCAAGAGCTCGCGAGGAAGCCCGGTGACCTTCTCCTACAAGCCCGGGAAGCCCTTCTACCCCAGGCCTCTTCCGGGTATCGACGAGGAGCGCCTGGTACGGATCCGAACCTGTCCCGGCTGCCGGGTCAAGTACGCCGTCTTCAGCGAGCACCGCTACTGTCCTGTCTGCGGCGAATTGCCAGCGGCGTCGGTCGCGTTCGATGCTCTACAGGCCGATACCGCTCGCCTAGACGCACTCGAAGCGATTCCCTCAGATGTCAAGGCTGCCCTTCGTGAGCAGGGAGTGTTCTCACGCAACTGGGTGGACACCATCGAGAACGTGGTGGGAGTCGTCGAAATCCTGGCGTCCTCCCTGTTCAAAGCTTCCGTGCATGACGCAGATGCCCGGCTCCGCGGAAAAGGCAACGTCTTCCAGCGGTTGGAGGACATGGCCGTGCTCTTCACCGACGCCGGCTTTCCGGATGTACGGGCCGCGCTCGCATCGGACACCTGGGACCGCCTCCTCTCGACCTGGGCAGCGCGTCACGTCTTCACGCACAACGATGGCGTGGTCGACCCGGAGTACCTGACCCGCGTCCCCCGCACACCCCTCCGTGTCGGACAGCGCCTCACCCTCGACGACCCGACATGCCGCCGCGCGATCGAGGACACGACCTTGTTGTGCACAGCGCTGACCGAGCTGACATCGTGAAACCATGGCCACTCTTCGTGGGGACTGGCTTCAGCGCCCGGCTACCAGGGGGAGTTACTCGTACGTCTCTTTGCGCAGGGCGCGATGACGCCGGTCGCCCTGACCAGCGCCGTTCACCGCGTTAAGAGACGGGAGCGCCGCACCGTTGTTCCACAGTCCAGATGATCACGGTGGACGGCCACGACATCGTTCTGCAGGGCACAGCGTTCGGCAGGTCCGCTGAAGTACGCGGTGGTGACGAAGACGGCAACTTCGGCCTTGAAGTGCACCTGCGAGCCAAGGAGGTTACGGACCTCTCCATTGGAGATCTTCCGTTTTGGGTCGTACCGCTTGCACTGGATCACCATCGTGCGGCCATCGGGCAGCCGTCCGCGCACGTCGGCACCGTTATCCCCTGTGCCGCCGACGCGGCGGACATCCGTACAGCCGTCCCGCCTGCAGAGGTCGGCCACGAAGTCCTCGAACTGCGTGCCGTCCATCACGTCGACCTCGGCGAGCGTCCGATGGCCCGCCCTGACGGCGTCCTCGTGGCGCCACCGCCGATCGTCGCCCCGGACCATGCGGTCCGTCTTCCACAACCACCGGCCTCCACCGCCGACCGCGCCGAGGACCAACAATCCCACTGCATAGGGCCAGATCGTCGACCAAAACGTCACGAGCAGCGCCAATGCGATGACGCCACTCCAGGCACCCGCCTTGAGCCAGGCTTCCCGGCGCTTCCGCGATGCCGACCGACGCTTCTTGCGTGCTGCCACCCAATTCCTCCCCGCCTCCGAGTAGCAGTCTCGGCAAGACGACGCGTGTCAGTAAGGGCGCCCGTCGGCCATGGCTCGTTCCCCGCGATCTCCCGCGATGCAGCCCTGCGGCCAGCGAGGCAGCCCTGGGGGAGACGGTTGCCAGCGCGCCACGCCCGGCGATGGGGACCTGCATCGCCATGTGCCCGCATACGCCCTGTGTGCGCCCCTCTTGCAGCACGTAGCTTGCGACGTCGGTCTGACCCGTGGAAGCCGTAGGGGGAACAGGTTGAAGCCAGCCGCTGACGTACTCAAGGATCTCGTCCAGCCGTCGAACATCTCGATCCACTCCAGTTCGGCTCTGGTCGGCAGCGTCGACGACGCCGCAGCCGAGGATGACAAGGCGCGCGAGCAGAAGGAACTCGACCAGCTCCGGCGAAAGCCCGAACTCAGGCCCATCCCCGCGAAGGAGCTGGACCGGACCGTTCAGCTGACGCCCTGGGATGTGCTACACATCCTCGGCCAAGGCAACGCCCTCTCACGGCGGGGCGCCAGCCGTGGACTCGCCGAGCACTGGGGTTCCCTGAAGTACAGCCAGGCTCTGGCCGGCAGCATCAACTCGTTCATGACGCTCTCCGCGGAGGGCCGGGAAACGGCCGACTACTACAAGGCGATCCAGTCCGGGGAACTCGGGACCGGCTTCGCCCTGACCCTTGCCCGGCAGCTCCTGAGCCGCCGCTACCCGGACCACTCGGTCTCGATCGTCCCCGCGGACACTGCGCTGCGGGCCGGCTGGGCTTTGACCAGTCGCGACGCGGGCCATCGATCTGGCTACCGCTACCGGCCACAGTTCTTCGCCGAGATATGGAAGCCCGGAGAGGCGCCGAGGGTCCTTCCGATCGCCTGCAAGGGCAACCACAGCAACGCCGCCGCCTCTCACATCCAGCTCGCGTCCGCTTCTGCGCACGTCGAGGCGGTGCACATCGGCCCGTGGAACGAGACACCGGCCCTCGTGTTCAGTACGGAACTCCCCACCGAAGGCGTGCTCACGGTGCACGCCTTGCAGGCCCAGGGAACTGGTGGCCGACTGACCGGCTCGATGGATGCCCCCGATACCTGTCTTGACCACCGTCTTGAGGACGCGAACAACTTCCCGGGCATCCAACCGCCGGCCGAGGGCGAGCGGAAACCGGAGTCGCAGCTCGGCTTCCACGTACAGCCCGAGCACTATGCCTGGTTCCGGCAGGTCCTCGCCCGAACCGCGGCGGCCGGACTGACCGCCTTCGCTGGCGATGGCGCCGCTACGGCCCAGTACCTGACCAAACGGCAAGGCCAGCGCCACTTCACCGACCCCACCCACGCCGCCACCGACAGCGTCCAGGACGCGAACCAACGACTCCTCGACATCGACTTCGTTGGCACCGACCACGTGTTCCGCCTCAACAGGACCCGGGTCGAGGCCTTCTCCGGGGTCGCGAACGACCTCTTCCGCCACCTCGCGAAAGGCCGCGTCGAGCAGTACCGCACGGAAATCCACGCCCAGCGGAAGAGCTGGCCCCTCCTAGCCTGGGATTCGGAGTGGGACGGCCCCGTATCCGTCCACCAGGACGGCTCTGTGCTCGCCATGCGGGTGTTGCCACAGGCCTGAGGGCCCGCATGGCCGGTGTCGCTCCCTAGAAGCAAGGGGGCGACACCGAGGGAGGGGATGACGCCGACGACGCTTCGCGTCCTGCTACCAGCCCTCGACTGTTCAGAGTGCCGCCCGCCGCCTTGGTAAGCACCCAGAAGGCCCTACTCCGTCAACCGAGCCGCCTTATGCCCTGTCCTCCCCACCCATGCGCCTTTAGATGGACTAAGCCATCGGGGCTGCCTGGAACTCGCTCGCGCAACTAACTCTCCCGAGCTCCCGGCTTGATTGCCCCCAGATACGTAGAGCGTCGGGGCACCGCTACCGAAGGTCGACGGATCTCCACGAGGAACTCGCTGGGATCAAGGTGATTCAGCCCAGATGAAGCTCGTATTTCGCCATTTTCCAGAGACAGGTTGCCCCTGCCACTGCTCATCCCGATCCTGGAACGTTCGCCACCAGCCGGGAGGAGAAAAGTGAACGTACCGCGACGTCACGCGAAGAACCCCGACGTCATCGGCCAGACTGCCAGTCTGATCGGCTTCCTCAAGGAGGTCGTGCAGAGCAGCAACCAACGACTTCGTGATGACCGCCGCTCAAGGGAGCGGTTATGGCTGGTCGCCATGCCCCCCTCGGTACGACGCCCGTCCGACCGACTCGACGGGCTGCTGTTCACGCTTGACCACGTTCCGCAGACATCGCCGCCCCCACTCCCAGATCTGCTGGATGGATGGGTGTCCACGGAACGCTGCCAGGACGCGGACGGCGGTGACCCGCCGCTTGAAGATGAAGGACCGGGGCAGGAACTCGTGCCCGCAGCGGACGGCAGCCAATCCTGGGAACAGGCAGCGGAGCAGACCGTCCGCCGAGAGGATGCGCACGAGGTACTCCGAGCCTACGGTCCCTGGCTGACGCGCTGGCGGAAGTGGGCGGAGAGGGAGCGCGCGGAGCGAGCCCTTCGGGAGCTGTACGACCAGGTCTACGGGTGGCACCAGAAGCTGACCCAGCAGGATGATCAGCTAGAACTCGTGCTCGCCACAGGGCTCTTGACTTGGAGCGATCCGCGTGGTGACGCCATTCACCGTCACCTGCTCACCCACCGCGTGGAGACCTTGGTAGACCGGAAGACCGCCAGGCTCACAGTGCGGCTCATGGCCGAGGGAGCCGTGCGGCTAGAGGATCAATCATTCCTCGACACCGATGACGGCTGGGCGCCCGAACGCTCGGCCGCGCTCACCGAGGAGATCGCGGCCCAGTCACTGCACCTGCTTGGATCTGAGGCCTTGGAGCAGTTGGCCCAGTGGCAGGAGCAGGTACTGCAACGGCCCGTGTCCTTCAGTGCCGAGTGGCAGCCGCCCCGCGAGCCCGAAGCAGGCGCGCGTCTCACGTACGCTCCCGCACTTGTGCTGCGTCCACGGGACCGCAATGCTCTGCTGGGCTTCTACGACCGGATCGCGGACAGCGTGTCCTCCGAGGGACACGCGCCTCTGGGCCTCGCCCAGCTGGTACTGCCGCTGAACTCCGAAGAGCGCGTGAACTGGGACGGCCGCGAGATTCCGCCCCTATTCGGGGACGACCCGCTCTTCCCAGGAAAGACCAACGAACGTCAACGCAGTGTCCTGCGGAGGCTGGAGCACGACACGGGCGTGGTGGTTCAAGGCCCACCGGGCACCGGCAAGACCCACACGATCGCCAACCTGGTCTCCGCGCTGCTGGCGCAGGGGCAGAGGGTCTTGGTGACCAGCGCCCGCGACCAGGCCCTGACGGTCCTGCGGGACAAGCTTCCTCCCGCCGTACGGGACCTGTGCGTCCTCCTGCTGAGCTCGGCACGGCAGGACGGGGCGGACGAGCTGGAACGCACGGTCAACGCTCTCACCGATCAGGTCGCCGCGAGTGACCCTGAGCAGCTGCAGGACGAGATCCATCGACTCTCCGCCCGCCGGGAGGAGGTGCGGGGAAGGATCAGCACGCTCACCGAGCAGGTGATCGCACTGCGGGAGGCCGAGGTCTACCGGCACCCGGAGATCGCACCGGGATACGCCGGCACTCTCGCCGCAATTGTGCAGCGTGTGCAAGAAAGCGCCGGACATCACTCCTGGATCGGTCTTTTGCCGGCTGACGGCCCGACCCCGTCTGTCCCTCCGCTGTCCCCCACGCAAGCGGTGGAACTGCTGAGCCTGCTGCGCGACGGTGCGGCTGAGCCACGCGCCGGTGGCACTCTGCCAGACCCCGACGGCCTCCCCTCCCCCGAAGCCTTGGCCCAGGCACTCTCAGCCAGCCGCGTCACCAACGAGGGACTGTCCTCTGGGGCGGTCCGCATCCGCGGCGATCTCGCCAGGCTCGACAGCTCTGTCACCGATGAGCTGACCTCTCTCGTGGATTCCTGCCGTACGGCTCTGCACCACCTGGGTCTGTCTCCGCAGGCCACACAATGGGATGAGGGCAAGTGGGCCACCAAGGCCCTCACCGACCGACTCTCCCGTGAGAACCTCGCACTGTGGCGTCGCGTGTCCGGACTTGCCGATCAACTCGTCGACATCTCAGAACGGCTGAACGAACAGGGGATGACGCGCGTCACCGTGCCCGGGCAGCTCTCCACGGAACAAGGGGATGCGATGCTCACGGCGGGTTCTGCGCTGCGCGAGCACCTCGTCTCGGGTGGCAAGCTGCGAGTCCGCGGCAGCTTCCGTGCCTCGCGGGCGCAGAAGGCCGCGCAGGACCTCCTCGACTCGTGCACTGTGAACGGTCACTCACCCGAAACCCTGGAGGATCTCGACGCCGCCCTTGCTCACCTCCGCGCCCGCTCCGCCGTTGCCACGCTTGCGGAGCGGTGGGGCCAAGTGCAGGTACCCGTATCCGAAGGGCCGCTGGAAGTTCGGCTGGCGTCGCTGACGGAGGCGTACGCACGCCTGGAACATGTCGACACGTTCGGCGCCGGCCGCGAGCGCATCGACGAGCTGCTCGTACATCACGGGATGCACATCGCTCTCACTTCTAAGTCGGCATGGCAGGACTTCGCCGGCGCCCTCTCTGCGGTCTCCGACCGACGAGCGGCGGACGAGGCTATCGCCCAGTTGCTTGCTTGGGAGGAGCAACTGCGCACACCGGTAGATGGCTCCCACCCCACCACCGAAGCTGTGGCCGCCGCCCAAGCCGTTCGGGAGCAGGACGTCGACCGATACGCCAAGGAACTTGAGGCGCTGCGCGAGGCTCACCGGCGTGAACACCGCCGGCGTCGGTGCGCCGTGCTACTCGAAAGCGTCCGCCGGGCCCACCCGCTGCTCGCGGACCAGCTGACGCACGACCCTGGCGACCGGGCATGGGAAGCTCGCCTGGAGTCTCTGGCGGAGGCGTGGGCCTGGGCCGTGGCCTCGGCCTTCGTCCACCGTCAGCGCACACCGGGACGCGAACGTCAGATCGAAGGCGAACTGGCTCAGTGTGAACGTCATCTGGAGGACATCACCGGTGAACTCGCTGCCACCTGGGGAAGGTGGCACTGTCTGCACCGCATGACGCAAGAGCAGCGGTCAGCGCTCCAGGCGTACCGCAACCACATGTCCTCGTACGGCAAGGGCAAAGGGCGCGGTGCGGGCCGCTACCGTGCCGCGGCATACGACGCCATGAAGACGGCGCAGGAAGCGGTTCCCGCGTGGGTCATGCCCATCTCCCAGGTCGCCGAGATGGTGCAACCGAGGCGGGACGCGTTCGATGTCGTCATCGTCGACGAGGCTAGTCAGGCCGGCATGGACGCCTTGTTCCTGCTGTGGCTGGCGCCCCGCGTCATCGTCGTGGGGGACGACAAACAGTGCGCGCCCCCACTCAGTGGCATGGGCCGGCACCAGGCGATCCATGACCGGCTCGTCTCGCACCTGCCGGACATGCCGCCGAGGCTGCGCACGCTGTACGGACCTTCCACCAACCTCTACCAGCTCCTGTCCACCTTCTTCCCGAAGGTGATCCGGTTGGAGGAGCACTTCCGTTGCATGCCGGAGATCATCGGCTGGTCTTCGCAGACCTTCTACAACAACAAGCTGCAGCCTCTGCGCCAGTACGGCGGTGAGCGCCTCGACCCCCTCGTGACCCACTTCGTCGAAGGGGCCGTTACCCAGGGGCGCGACAGCAGGATCCGCAACCCGAAGGAGGCCGAGGCCATCGTCGACTGCCTGGCCAGGCTCGTAGCGGACCCTGACTACCGCGACCGGACCATGGGCGTCATCACCCTTCAGGGGTCGATCGGTCAGGTCAAGCTCCTGGAAAAGCTCATCCAGGAACGTATCCCGGCGCCGATGCTTGAGCGCCACCAGATTCGTGTGGGCAGCCCGGCGTCGTTCCAGGGAGACGAACGGCACGTCATCCTGCTGTCGATGGTCGTCACCGATCCGCCGCGCATCACGGGAGGTGCCCGCAGCGAACGACAGGCATACAACGTCGCCGCGTCCCGGGCACAGGACCAGATGTGGCTCTTCTACTCGGTACCGCCGGACCGATTGAAGAGGGAGGACATGCGACTCAACCTCCTGTCCTATATGGAGAACCCGCCATCGGCACTTGCCGGCTCCGAAGACATCGGAGAGGTGGTGGGCGATGTGCCGCAGAAGCCCTTCGAATCGCTCTTCGAGCAGCAGGTCTACCTGCACCTGAAGGCCCGCGGATATCACGTCGTCCCGCAGTATCCGGCAGGGAACAAGCGCCTCGACCTCGTCGTCGTAGGGGCACGTGGGCGCCTGGCCGTGGAGTGCGACGGCGACCGGTATCACTCGACACCCGAGCAGATCCGGCATGACCAACGGCGCGACCGTGAACTCCAACGCGTCGGCTGGACGTTCTGGCGGATTCGCGAGAGCGAGTTCCGATTCGACCCTGAGGAGGCATTGTCCGGCCTATGGGATGAGCTCGAACGACTTGGCATCCATCCGGCCACATTCGAGGGGACCAGTGACCGGACCCGTTCGTCCGCCACACCCACCACCGTGCAGTGGACCCCCTTCGACCTCTCCTCCGACGAGGGCCTGGCCGACGACATGGCGGAGGCACCCGAGGACCCGGGTACGGACGATCTGGCCAACACGCTCCACAAGGCAGAAGACAACGAAGTAGACGACGAAACCGACGACAGCACGGAAGGCTCGGCATGACTGCGCAGTCCCCACTCGGCATCCTCGATGCCAACACCCTGGAGGAGCTCGCGCGCGTCATCTGCGGCGACGACCACCTCTACTACCGCAAGGGCTTCGAGATCGCGCGCTTCCTGGAACACGCCGGCTGGCAGCGGGTGCCTGAGTACAACGGCGAGTACAGGATGGAATGGACGCTCGCCCGGCTCAACGAACGCCGAGAAGAGCCCACCGAGCTGGAACGGGTCCTGCTTCGCCTGGCCGACCCTCGCGAATACCTTGACGAGCCGGACCAGCTCCCCGCTGTCGTCTCCGCGGTCAACGCGTTCCTGGTCTACGAGGGAGCACGCCTGGAGAATCCTGGCGGCCGCCCCCGTCTCGTCGCCTGCGACCCCTCCCTTGCCCACCCGGGTAGCCAGGGTCCTGCCGAACTCAGCGCAGCCATGACCGATCTCATCAGTGACCGGAAGATGGCCGCCCTGCTCCAACACCGCTTGGACGAGGCACGCACCTGCTACGCCAATGGCGCTCACGTGGCCGCCATCATCATGCTCGGCAGCCTGCTGGAAGGCGTCATGGTCCATGTGGTGCGCGAACGCGACGCCTCGCGACTCGGCAGTACGTCTGCAGACAGGGTGACCCTCGACACTTTGATCAAGACCTGCCACGACCCAGGATGGATCGGTGCCGACGTGGAGCGCTTCTGTCACGAGCTGCGCAAGTACCGTAACTTCGTCCATCCGCGAGCAGAGATCCGCGAGGCCCACACCCCGGATCGCGACACGCTGGACATGTGCTGGCCCGTGGTCAACGCCGTCTTGAACGACCTCGCCGCCTCCCAGCCGAAGACGGCCACGCCAAAGCCAACCGCCGCGCCTGTCCGACCCGTGCCCCGGCCATCGCCAGCGCGACCAGCACGCCGGCCCTGACACCAGGGCGCGGTTGGTTCGACCACCGCCCTGCGCTCAAGAGCAGGGCGCAGTTGCCGAACCAACGCCTTGCCCGGCGGCTCATCGAAGTCCATCCAGGAAATCGGCTCCGGTGGCCTGTACGTCGCGATCGTGGACGCCCCGATTCCGGGCAGCGGTTACACCGTCCGCTGGGAAGCCACCGAGAGCTTGCCGACCCAGGACGTCGGCAAGCTCGTCGATGGCAGCGGGCTTGGTGGGGTCGAAGTCCGCTTCTTCCTCGTGCAGCAGCACGTCACCTCCTCCAAGGCCTACGACTGGGATCACCTGGCGCTGCTCTGGCAGGAGTACCTCGCCTACGAGGGCTGGATTCCGTGGCGACTCCATCCGCCGCGCAAGAGGTTGCAGTGGGAGAAGGATGGCGTGGCTCGGCTCAAGGAACTCGGCGCTCCGGTGTTCCTCGGCTATGGCTACGGCGAGGGGCAGGCCAAGCTCAGCGGTGAGGTCGAGTTCGGCGCGCGCTTCGTGCTGCCGCCTTCAACCGAACTCAAGGAGGCCGCCGAGGTGCTCAGTAGGGTGGCCGTGATCGGGTCCCGGATGGCACAGCACGCGACGCAGCCGCAAGCCAAGGAGGCTGTGATCGCGCTGATCGACGGAGAATCTCATGGCAGCGGCGATGCAGGGGTGGACGGATAGATGACGGGCGACTTCGGACCGGACCGCTTGCGGCAGCTCTTCGGTGACCCGAACGAGGACGGGGTCTACCTCGTCGGCGTGGTGGAGTTCTCCGACGATGCGAGCGAGGACCAGTGGTCGTACGTCGGGAACACTCAGATGGGGACCCTGGAGTCAGTTGTCAGCAGACTCGGCTACGAGCGGCGTGACATCAGGGTCGCGGAGCCTTACCGAGAGCCCGGCCGGGGGGTGCTGCCGGACGGCACAGAGCTGGCGGTCACGTCGACCACCGTGCGAGGGAGCGCATCCTGGCATCGGATCAGCAGGGAGCCAACGCCGGAGGAACGCCTCCGGTGGGCAGGGCATCCGGTTCCACCGCCGCTTCCGCCCGAGCCGGTGCCGGTCGGTCCCAACATGGAGACGGCGAGGCCTCGGATCGAGGAGCACCAGGGAGAGGTCTTCTACACGAAGACCGGCAAGCCCTTCACCTACCGGACCGACCGCTACACGCTGGTCATCGTCGAGAGCCGGCGCAACGTGCAGTGGCACGAGATCAGGTCAGCACTGGAGGAATGGCCGATCGGGGGGCCGTCGGAGATTCCACGATGCCCCGAACGTTCTGGGCGGTACGTCTACGGGATCGTGTCCGACGAGCGGATCCGGCGAGGGGACTGGTGACAACCTTGGCCCTGAGGCTCTGTGGCGCCTGATGCGACGCTCGCCGAACCTGCCGACTTGTCGGACGCCAAAGCTACGGTGGCGGGTGAGGTTCGGTTCCACTACCGCGACTTCCTCGTCGACCGAGCGCCGAGGAAGCCCCGAGCACTGACGAGGACGCATGGCCGAGGACCCGGAGTACGACCTGTTCAACGCACTTATTCGCATCCCCAAGGGCGAGAGTCTCGCCGACTCGCGGGAGAACGAAGGCTGGAAGCGTGGGTTCACTCCCAAGACGAGTGACAAGGGACCGAAGCACGTCGAGATTCTCCTGAAGACCGAAGCCAAGCCCAAGATCGTCTACGTCACCAAGTACGTGAAGGAGCAAGGTCCTCAGCTCACCCCCGCCCAACAGATCGTGGCTGACATCGCGGGCCAGATCACCGAAGGTCTCGTAGAAGCCACGAAGTCTGTGGTTGTCCACTTGTGGCACACCCAGGCCGTGCCGGCCCTCGCTGCCAAACGCGAAGCCTTCGTGCTGAAGCAGCAGGCCCGCAGAGCCCAGAAGAAGGCCTTGCGGGCTGGGGTCACGACGACACCTCCTGTTGCTGTTCCGGGGGTCGAGGCTGACGCGCCTTCCCAAGATGCGGCCACCGCGCCCAGCGACCCGAAGGTCACTGTGACAAGCGAGCAGTTCCAGCAGATGTTCATGACTTGGCTCGCTCGTGAGGACGCCCAACAGGCGCTCTGGAGCCTCATCGTGAATGCCGAGGTCGAGGATGGCGGTGCTGCCACCCTGGCATGGCAGCAGGAACTGAAAGAGCTTTCGCCTGAACAGCGAACCGAGCGGGCCATGGAATTCCTCGCTGCCAACCCCTCGATCCTGGAGGACTTCGCTCGTCAGCTCATGGGCAGCATGGCCCTCGGGCTCGGCGAATAGATCACGCCCCGCCACAGACCTTGAGCGCACGGTCCATGGCCGGGCTTGGACTGCCCGGCGAAACAGCCGCTGGCGCAGGTCGTAGCGCGATCCGATGTCCTCCCACGGCCCCTGCTCGGAGCCGGGGGAACCGACACTCGTCGGCCGGCTCGTACGACCCCTCTACACGCGACTGGACCTCCTCACCGACACCCTCCCAGCCGCACCTAGCCCTTCAAGAGCAGCAGCCCAGGACCCCAGGGCCTACACACACTCCAGTTCACCGCTGCCGCCTCTGACACAGGGTGTTGCCTTCTCGCCGCAGATCCCAACCACTCGGCAGCACCACGAACTCGTCGCCACCATCGCGGACCGGTAAACGGAAGGCCCAATGTCGGACCCGCTCCGTACCCTTGGCTGAGGTACCTGAGACAGGAGGCCAACGTGGCCCGCATCAACCAGCGCGCGATCGACAAGCACCTCAAGGACATCGTCAAGGGCTATGAGCGCGCAGCCAAGCGGAACCCCATCCGGGTACCGATTCAGACCGAGGCGACTGGAACAGGAGGCACCATGCCTGGCCGCGACACCGCGGAAGGCGACCCGACCTTGGCACGGCTCCTGGTGTGGCTCGACGAGCAAGCCCAGCAGAACCCCTCTCACTACATCGACCTGACCCGGTTCGTCGAAGAACAGCAGCTGCCGGACGAGGACCCGGCCGTGCTCGCGTTCGAGCTGGAGCAGCGGGATCTGGTCACCGTCGTGCGCGGCATGGGCGAGCTTCCCCAAGTCCACCTCGCGGACGCTGGCCGCGCCGCGATCCACCGGCTGAAGAAGCTACGCCTGGACCGCGCCGCCCGCCTCCGCTACACCATGGACGCCTTCCACCGGTGGCTATTCGACACCGCCGGCGACCAGAAGCCCATTAACCCGGTGCTGTTCCTCGCCACGCCCGCCGCCTACTTCGCCGGATCCGAGATCACCGGCACCGAGCTGTTCGAGGCACTCGCCCACCTGGCACAGCACCAGTTGATCGAGCACATCGACACCGAGCCCCCCACCGTCGCCATCACACCCCAGGGCGTCAGCTGCGCCCTGACTGGAGGAAGCGTGCAGGATCACGTCAGCCAGCCCCGCCCCGGCACCACGTACAACAACTACATGCCGAACGCCAAGGGCGTCATCATCGGCGAGCAGCAGCACTTCGCCCAGAACGTCACCGAAGGCATCGACCCGACGCTGTTCGTCCAGCTTGCCGGGTACATCGGCCAGGTCAGTCCCATCCTGGGCATGCCCGATGAGGACCGCGTAGAACTGGAGCGCGTCGCCGAAGACCTCCACGCCGAGGCGACCTCGGGGAACCCTGAGCCGGGCCGCCTGCGCCAATTCGCCACCCAGCTCAGAGACAAGCTGCTGGAGGGCGCCTCGACCATGGCGGCAACGCAGGGCATCCAGATGGCTGAGCAGGCCCTCGGCGGGCTCATGCAGTAGCTCGTCCAGCAACACTACGGGCCCCGGGGTACCAGCCCCCGGGGCCGCTTGATCTTCAGCGGCTGGTATGCGCCGGGTCGGCGGCCTGAGCTTCGGCGAATGTGCCGTAGTCGGTCGATCGGCCGAGCAGGGTGAAGTCCATATCGCCGGCAGTAAACCGGCTAGTGAAGTAGTGCCCGGTCGCGGCCTTGGGTTGGAGGCCGGTGACCGCGATCCGGCAGGCCCCTTCGTGCCGCGGGCTTCGAGGCTGGTGTTCCACGCGGGGCGTGTTGTCGTACAGGAACCCGATCTCGGCGGTTCCCGAGTTCTCGGGGGCGCCGATGGTGGCGTTGCTCGACCGCGAGGTGCTCTCCTTCGTGCGGAGCGTGGCGTGCAGGCTCCAAAAGGTCTGCTCGATGGTCATGTACGTGGTGATCGGGCCCCGGTTCCCTCCCTCCGGTATGTGGCTCTCCGGGCTCGGGACAAGCACGACCCGCCAAGTGCCCGTGACCCAGGCACGGCCGGTGAAGCGGTGGACCACGGGCCAGCGCCAGGCCCACTTGTCGAAGACGACGGTGCCGTAGCCCACGAGGGCCGGGATGTACGCGAAGAGGTACCGGAACTCGGACGGGTACAGGCCCAGGACGAGCAGGACGACGGTGTAGAGGGTGGCGGCGATGGTGGCGCCGGTGCGGATGGTGGTCGCGGTGTTCATCGTCAGCCTTCGTAGTTGAGGTAGTGCCACGCGCCCTCGACCAGCTCGCGGGCGTCCTTCTCCGTCCACTTCTGACCCTCGCCGAACACCTTCTTGATCCCGTTCGGCTCCACCATGCGCTGGGAGCTGAACCAGGCCCCCGTGAGCTGCCGGTAGACCTCCCGCAGACTCTCGCGGACCACAGCGTCCAGGCTGCCGTCGAGACCCAAGACGTCGTCCGGGACGTTGTAGATCAGGCACTCGGAGAAGTACGACGGCAGGGCCGTGATCACGCCGTCGGAGGCGAGGACGTTTTCCACGTTCTTCAGCACCCGCACCACGAACTTGTACCGGTACTTGGTGGCGTTGTTTTTCGCCTTGCCGTTGGCCAGCTGGAGCTCGGGCCAGTTGATGACTCGCTTCCCGTTGCGCCCGTAGACGACGCTGCCCACGTACTCGCCGCCGGGCACCGTGCTGTCGTAGGCCACCCACTTGAAGCACGGCACCACGTCGATGCTGGGACGGCTGCCCACAACCTCCGGAACGTACAAGGCGAGGTTATGGTCCGTGTCCACCGAGCCGAACTGGTTAGTGAGCGCGTCCTCGACCTCCCGGCGGAGCTTCTGCCGGGTCCACGGCCCCGCGTAACTGGCCTGCTGCCCAAACCACCAAGCCGCCAGTCCCTCCGTATGGAAGGGGTCGTTCAGTTTCACCATGATGTCGACATCGCTGTCACCGCGAACGTTGGTGTTGTTGGGGTACGAGCCCTTCGACGCCACCGTGATGTCGAGCCCCTGGAACGGCTCGTGTCGGAGCACCGCCTGTTTCACCATGCGCTCGGCGCGCTCCAGCCGGAGCTGTTCGGAAGCACCCGGGGGGTTCTTCCATTTGTTGATCAAAGCGATCCGCTGTTCATACGTCAGCTGTCGTGCCATGAACGCCTCCAGGCTCCGGCGCGCCTGCGCCGGCCAACAGCGTACGAGCGGGCACCGACAGCGGCACACCTATGAATCCACATGGCCGCCCAAGTCAGAGGCGACCAAGGCGGGGCTTGCCACCACGGCGTAGACAGGGGGAGCGGCTCGGCATCCCAGGGCGCAGTGCCCCGACCAGGGTCAGCGAAAGGCCCCGGGCCGCCCAGCGCGCCCGGGGTTCCGCCTGCCAACGTCGCAGCGTCACCAGTCATCGGCGTTGACCACCCACGCGGCCGGCCCTCGCTATAGCGGCCCCAGTGCGGTTCCTCCATCAAGGTCGCGTGATCGTCGGACAGGACGCAGATCCGCCCCCAGCGGCCGGTGCTGCCGGGACAGATCCCGGTGAGCCGGGCCGCGTCGCCGTCGCGCACGGCCTGGTCGTGGCGGTCCTGGAACGGCTGGAGCTGGGCGCACAGCTCCATGCCGAGCTCAGTCTCCGCCGCCTCGCCCCTCGCCCTCGCCTCCTGCCCCCGGGATCGGACAGCACGAACGAGACGACGTCCTGCGCCTCCGCGCGGTCACCAGTCACGGTCCTGCTGCTCTCCTTCGGAAGGGGCACCAGCGGGTCCGCCGCGGCGGACTGGTCCTCAGCCATGAGCCGGTAGTGGAGGATCTCCCCACCGATCAAAAGGACTTGCCCTGCGGCTCCGTCACGAGGCGCTCCCAGCCGACAGCTGAAGTGGTGGAGCTCTGCCAGCGTGCGACGGCGCCCCAGGGCAACAGCAGCCTCGCCGAGCTCCTCCAGCCCCGCTGCGCCTCTTGCCCCGCCCCGCCGCCACTCCCCTGAGTAGCCGGTCGTGAGCGACGGAGGACGGCCCCCGAACCTGCGGTGCCCTCTTGGCCAGACAGTCCCGCTGGGGGGGAATCTGGGGGGAATGAGGCCTCATTGGGGGGCGGGTGGGGGGAACCGGCTGCACAAACGCGGAGCAGGGTGAAAGACTCTGAAAGGTCGATTGCTGCAGGTGAGACCGCCCGCACTACCGATTCCCGCAGGTCAGACGTGTGAGGGTGACGACTTCAAGACGATCTCCTCGTGGGCGGCCATCCTCTTCGCCCCCACCCTGGTCGGCACGATCTACGGCATGAACTTCGAGACCATGCCGGAACTAAAGTGGACGGCCGGATACCCCTTCGCGATCGTGCTGATGGCGGTGGTTTGCGTGAGCCTGTACGTCATCTTCAAGAAGCGCGACTGGCTGTAGCCAGTGGCCCCACTCCGTTGATCAACTCCACATTCGCGAATGATCTAAAAGGTCACTTCCGAGGGCCTGTGGGAATCCACTCCGCTGGGGAGCAAGCCACTTCACCCTCACCTGTCGTTCCGCACGCCTGATGCATCCCGACCTCGGGCACCCCACCTTCGTGGAACATCACGAGAGTGAGCCCCACCACGCTGAGTAGCTGATCCGGCGACGACATCATCAGCGTGGGTGGCGATACGGCGGGACCTCAAGGGTAAGGAGTGGTCGACCAAGCCGTCGGTCTCGAACAGGCGACTCCGGACGAGTGTCCTGTCGCTGACGCCGTGGACACGGTGCGAAGCTCGCCTCCACGCTGGGTAGAGCGGGACAGCACGAGGACAATCACGACGCCCCAGAGGCTGGTCACGTGGTCGAGCAACCTGGTGACGCCTCGCCGCCCCCGACCCGTAGCGACGCGCGGGGCATCGAGCGTCTCTTCGACCAGCTGCGCGCACTCCAGCGCCAGAACATGGCATTCCTGTTCATCTCGCACCACCTGCACGAGGTCAACGACCTCTGCACCACCGGGCCGCCCGGCACATCTCACCGCCCCGGTCGGCGCCGCCCTGCTGGATGTCTCCGGGCTCAGCCTGGCTGGTGCCTACCAGGACTTCACTAGCCGCCCGGCCCGGCGAGGTCGTCGGCCTGGCGGGAGCGGCCGTCAGCGGGAACGTCCAGCTCGGCGAGGCCATCGCCGGCCTGCGCCGCCCGCAGACCGGGACCATCACCGTCTCGGGCCGCCCGGTGCGCACCGGACGAGTACCCGCCGCGCTCGCGGGAAGGCCCGCTACGCGATCGGCTCCGGGGTGGAGAGCACCATCAATGAGTTCGCTCACCGACACGGCATGCGCCGCTCCCGCTACCGAGGACAGCCCAACCGCAACACGCACTCACGGCTGTCGCCGTCAACATCGAACGGCTCAGCAGCCGAACAGCGGCCGAGGAAACCTCCACATCGACAACCGACCGCCTTCCAGACCTTCCTGGACCAGCAGGGGCCCCGGTCGCGGTCCTGGCGAACCCTCGGCACCTGACCGCGACTATCAAGATCACCGACAGGGTCAAGCCCAACTGTCGCCTGCGCCGAAGAGTGTGAGCGTTCACGTGGGTCTCGTCAACAACTCTGAAAGGACGAGATTCTGATGACGTCTCGGTAACAGGCAGGTTGCGACGCGAGTGCTTGACGGTCCCTCATGTCCCGTGGTTTTCTCCCTGCAACACGCCGGATGTTCGACTTTCAAATTGTTAGCGCTAACAACGCGCCGGAGACCCGGTGCCCCCCACCCCGCAGGGGTCACGTCTTGCGGCCGCCTCGGACGTGCCGTGTCCGGTCCGCACGCACCGAGAAGGACCGGCCCCTGCCGAGTCACGCCTAGGAGGGTGCAGATGAACGCTCTCGGTACAGCTCCTCGTACCTCACGGCGAGGATGGCGGCCGCGGATGGCCGCCCTGCTCTCGATGGCCTTCGTGGCCGGCTTCCTCGCCATGGTGAACCCGTCGTCGGCCTCGGCGGCTTCGGTCGACACCGGCACGTGGTACGTCCTGGTCAACCGCAACAGCGGCAAGGCCCTGGACGACTACAACTTCGCCACCGCCAACGGTTCGCCCGTCGTCCAGTGGACCCGGACCGGCAACGAAGCCCAGCAGTGGCGCTTCCTGGACTCCGGCAGCGGCTACTACCGCCTGCAGAACCGTAACTCCGGCAAGGTCCTGGACAACTACAACTGGTCCTCGGCCGACGGCACCGACGTCCTCCAGTGGAGCGACCTCAACGCGACCAACCAGCAGTTCCGCCTCGCGGACTCCGCCGACGGCTACGTCCGCCTCCTGAACCGCCACAGCAACAAGGCCCTCGAGGTGCAGAGCGCCTCCACCGCCGACGGCGGCAAGATCGTCCAGTACGCCGACTGGGGCGGCGCCAACCAGCAGTGGCAGCTCGTCCCCGTCGCCGACACGGGCGCGGGCACCGGCACGTGCGCTCTTCCGTCGACCTACCGGTGGACCTCGTCGGCTCCGCTGGCGCAGCCGGCGAACGGGCAGGTCGCGCTGAAGGACTTCACCACCGTGAAGTACAACGGCAAGCACCTGGTCTACGGGACCACCTCCAACGGAACGTCGTGGGGCTCGACGGGGTTCAGTCCCTTCACGAACTGGTCGGACATGGCGAAGGCCACCCAGACCCAGATGAACGACACCGCGGTGGCGCCCGAACTGTTCTACTTCGCGCCCAAGAACATCTGGGTGATGGTGGACCAGTGGGGTCAATGGCCGTTCTACTACCGCACCTCCAGCGACCCCACCAACCCCAACGGCTGGTCCGCCCGGCAGCCGCTGTTCACCGGCAGCCTCCCCGCCGGCGAAGAAGGCGGCCCGATCGACCCGACCATGATCGCCGACGACCAGAACATGTACCTGTTCTTCGCCGGTGACAACGGCAAGATCTACCGGGCGAGCATGCCGATCGGGAACTTCCCCAGCAGCTTCGGCTCGTCGTACACGACGGTCATGAGCGACACGACGAACCTTCTGTTCGAGGCGCCGGAGGTCTACAAGGTCAAGGGCCAGAACCAGTACCTCATGATCGTTGAGGCGCAGGGTTCGAACCGCTACTTCCGCTCGTTCACCGCCTCCAGCCTGAACGGTCCGTGGACCGTCCAGGCCGGCAGCGAGAGCAGCCCCTTCGCGGGCCAGGCCAACAGTGGTTCCGACTGGGCCCAGGGCGTCAGCCACGGTGACCTGGTCCGCGACAACCCCGACCAGACCATGACCATCGATCCCTGCAACCTGCAGTTCCTCTACCAGGGCCTCCTCAAAGACATACCGCCGAACACCTCCTACGCGAACCTGCCGTACCGGCCGGGCCTGCTCACCCTGCAACGCTGACCCGCCTGATCCACGGGGATCGCGATGTGGTGCGGTCCGCCGACGCGTAGACGAGCGGTTCACGGCGGGGGCGACTCCACCTGCTGGCGCCGCCTGGTCGGTGCCGCGCGGGTGCTGGGATCGCAGGACCAGGCCGGGCCCGCCCTGGCGGGTCTTGATCTCATCCAGCGTGGTCCCGATCTCCCACCGCTGGGCATGGAGCGAGGCCAGTTCCGCGGCTGGCGCGGTCCGCGGGTCGAGGATGCTCGTCACCAGTCGATAGACGGTGGTGCCGCTATCGGCTGAGCCGAGGGTGTACTCGATGACACGGACCCGGGTCGGGTCGGCGTGGCGGTTCTTGTCCCGGGCCGCAAGATCTGTGAGAGATGGGAACCGTCCTCCCATGCGACCAGCACCGGGAGGACGGCATCGCTCTTGGCACGCCACAGCAGGTCGGCGCCGGTCGCGGCCGCCGACCGCCACAGGTCGAAGCCGCGGAAGCCGCGGTCGCCCAGCAGGAGCATCCCGCGCGTCATGGATGCGCGGAACTCTTTGGCGAGCGCGGTCTCGTGGACCGCACGTGGTGCGACCCGGACCGCGAACACGGCGTGGGTGCCGCATTCGACCAGCGCGGCGACCCTCGCCTGCGGCTACGCACTGCGCCCCTGTCCCCGGCAGGTCCCCGGCCGGCCAACCACAGTGCTGTCGGTCGGACAGCCGCTCCGGCACGAGGACGGTGCCGGCCGGCGTCCCGTCCGCGACCGGGAGACCCACCTGCGGCGCCACGCAGCGGTCAGCGAACGGGGGGGCGGTGCCCCGCAGGAACCGGTCATTCGGTACACCCCGCATTTCGGCAGCGTGACCCACGCGCTCCCGACCGGGGGCAACCGGCCCCGAGCGCCCGCCGTCGGCCCGGTCGGCGCCGGGGCGGCGAAGAACATGGCGCGCGGGGTCGGCGGAACCGGGTAACGTCTTTGTCATGTTCTTCCAGACGCCGATTCACGGGTGAGTGCGTGACGGGCCTCCGCTGACGTCCTCCGACGTCGCCGCGCCCCGTCCCCACCGATGGATCCGCAGATCACTTCACCTCACCACCGGGAGAACCCGTGACCGACAGCAAAAACATCAACAACCCCGTGGGCCAGGGCGGCGGCCAGCGCAAGAAGCTGTCCCGCGCCGAACGGCAGAACAACGGTCCGCATCGCAATCTCGACCGCCAGGGTGCCGCCGACCGGAAGGCGGAGCTGGTGCGCAAGATGCGCGAGAAGGCACGCGCGGCTGGGGATGCCGGGCAGGCGGGCGACGACACCGCAGCGGGCTGACGCACCCGCCGCAGGGCGGCACCGCACGAGGCGGGGCCGGGACCAGCACGCGCGGTCCGGCCCTGCCGCCGTATCCGGCTCCGCTGCCGTAACCGGGCGCGGCCGGTTCCCCTCAGCGGGGTACGGGGACGCCCGGGGTCACGCTTCTGGTGCGGCTCGGGGTGGTTACGTGACGGCGCCCCGCTGCTCGGTGAGGCGGTCGCGACGCCCGGGTCCCCTTCCGATTCGACGCGTGTCAACATAGACGTATGTCGAACACTGAGGCGCCGCCGCTGCTGGAGCCGGATCCGGCTGCCCCGGCCTGCTGCCCGCCGCTGGCCGAGCGCCCCTTCAGCGCCGAGGAGGCGGAGCGCACCGCCAGGATGTTCAAGGCCCTCGGCGATCCGGTGCGCCTGCGCCTGTTCTCCGCCGTCGCCTCCCACCCGGACGGCGAGGCGTGCGTGTGCGACATCTCCGACGTCGGGGTCTCCCAGCCGACCGTCTCCCACCACCTGAAGAAGCTCAGGGAAGCCGGCCTGCTCAGCTCCGAGCGCCGCGGCACCTGGGTCTACTACCGCGTCGAGCCGTCGGTGGTGGCCGCCATGGGCCGCCTCCTCGCCCCGGCCGCCGACCGCTCCGGCTGAGGGAGCGCCGGCCGTCAGGCGGTGCCCACCACCACCGGGCCGCCCGCCGGGTCGACCCGCGCCGTCCACCCCGGCGGCAAACGCAGTGAGCGCGACGCCGGCACGCGGCCCGGGAAGCGGCGGCGCCACAGCAGGCGGCCGTCCTGCGACACCTCCACCACCGGGGCGGTCAGCGGCACCGCGGAGCGCAGCAGCAGCGGGCGCCGCGCGGGGGCCGTGACGCGGTTCGGCGTCACCCACGCGAGCGGGGCCCGTACGAGCAGCGGCGGGCCGGCGTCGGGCCAGGGGGCTCCCGCGAGGCGGGCCAGGACCGGGGCGGCGGCGGCCCGGCCCTCTGCGGCCGCGGTGGCGGCGCGCTCCACACCGTGCAGGGCGTTGCCGACGGCGAAGACCCCGGGCGCCCCCGTACGGAAGGCGGTGTCCACGCGGGGTCCGAGGGTGCCCGGGTCCACGGGCACGCCGCCCCGGCGGGCCAGTTCGTGCTCGGGGATCCAGTCGCCGGTGAAGACCACCGTGTCGCAGGCGATGACCGCCGACCGGCCGTCCCGGTGGCGGACCGCCACTCCCGAGAGCCGGCCCCGGCCGCGCAGCTCGCTCACCGTGGTCGCCGTGAGCAGCGGAACCCCCGGTACGGCGGTGCCGCGCGCGTGCTCGGTGAGGACCGCCACCACCTCCGTGCCCGACCGCCGCAGGGTGCGTACCGCGTGGCGGGCCACCGGCTCGGCGCCCACCACCACGGCCCGGCGGCCGACGGGGCGGCCGTGGAGGTGGACCGACCGCTGGAGCTCCCCGGTGGTGAGCACTCCGGCCGGGCGGGTGCCGGGCACCAGCCGGGCGCTGCGGGGGCGTTCCCGGGCGCCCGTGGCGAGGACGACGGCCCGGGCCGTGATCCGTTCCAGCCCCGCCGGGCCGGTGGTCTCCAGGGCCAGCGGTCCCGCCCAGCCGGTGGCGGTGACGCCGGTACGGACGACGGCACCGGCGTCCAGCGCCGCGGCCACCGCGCGGCGTGCGTACGCGGGTCCGGACAGCCAGGGCAGCGGCGGCCGTCCGAAGCCGCCGTGGTGGCAGTGGCGCGGTGCGCCGCCCGCCTCCTCCTCGCGTTCCAGTACCTCGACCCGGCCCGCGCCCGCGGCCGCGACGCGGGCGGCCAGGGCCAGCCCGGCCGGGCCCGCTCCGACGACCAGCACGTCGACCGTGCGGTCCGTACGGTCCGTACGGTTCACCGTCGGGCCTCCTCGAACAGCGCGCGGACGGCGGCGCCGCAGTGGAAGCCCTGGCAGCGGCCGCCACGGGCGCGCGTACGGCGCCGGAGTCCGTCCAGGGAACCGGGCGGGACGGTACCGGCGAGCGCGTCGCGGATCTCCCCGCGGGTCACGCGCTCGCAGTGGCAGACGATCCGGCCGTACTCGGGGTCCGCCGCGATCAGCTCGGCGTCGCGGTAGGGACGGCGGAACGCCTCGCCCAGGTTCGGCATGCGCACGGGCTCCAGTTCCCGTGGCCCGGTCACCGGCAGACCGCCCTCGGCGAGGAGCTCCACCACGTGGGACGCGATCGCCATGGACGCGGTCAGGCCCGTCGAGCGGATCCCGCCCACGGTGACGTACCGCTGCGCGGGGTGGGCGCGGATCGCGTAGTCCTCGGACCCGGTGGCGGCCCGCAGTCCCGCGTACACGGCCGTGACCTCCTCCTCCAGGAGCGCGGGCAGGATCCGCCGGCCCCTCTCCCGCAGCAGTGCGATCCCTTCGGCGGTGGACCCGGTGGCGGCCTTGTCGTCCAGGTCCTCGGCGGTCGGCCCGAGCAGCACCTTCCCGTGGACCGTCGGCGTGACCAGGACGCCCTTGCCGAGCGCGCCCGGCACCGGCAGCAGGATGTGCCGGACCAGGCCGCGGGCGAGCTCGTCGAAGACGATCAGCTGGCCGCGCCGGGGGGTCACCGTGAGGTCCGCGTGCCCGAGCAGCCGGTCGACCGCGTCGGCGTGCAGGCCGGCCGCGTTGACCAGGTGGCGGGTGCGCAGTACGCCGCGGCCGGTGTCCAGCAGGTGCGGGTCTCCGGGGGTGACGGCCCGGACCGGGCAGTCGAGGTGGAGGTCGACGCCCGCGCGGACGGCCTGCGTCGCGTACGCCAGCGTGGTGGACCAGGGGCAGATGACGGACTCGCCGGGTACGTCGAGCGCCCCGAGCACTCCGGGTCCGAGCTCCGGCTCGCGGGCCCGCACCTCTTCGGCCGGCAGGATCCGGGCCTCGTGGTAGCCGTTGCGCACGGCCTTGCCGGCGAGGCCGGGCAGCGCGGCGCGCTGCTCTTCGTCCCAGGCCACGAGGAGGGCCCCGAGCGGCTCCACCGGGATGCCGCTCTCGGCGGCGTACGCGGCGAGCCGCCGCCCGCCGTCCCGGACCAGCCGGGACTCCAGGGACCCGGGCACCGCGTCGAACCCGGTGTGGAGGATGGCCGTGTTGGCCTTGGAGGTGCCGTCCCCGACGTCGTCGGACGCCTCGACCAGGGCGGTCCGCAGGGGCAGCCGGGCCAGTTCGCGGGCGATGGCGCAGCCCACCACGCCGGCGCCGATGACCGTCACGTCGTACTCCGCGCCCGGCAGGGCACCGCGGGTGGTGACGCTCATGCGGGGCCGTCGAGCAGGGCGGCGACCGCGGTACGGAACCGTGCGCGGCGCTCGGCGGCCTCGCCCGCCCCGGCCCGCGGCTCGTAGACGGCGGACGGCTTCCACTCGGGGACGGCGTCGCGGACCGTGAGGGAGGGGTCGAGGCCGAGCCGGGCGACCGCGCCGACGCCGAGGGCGGTGGCGTCCGGCAGCGCCGACACCTCGACGGGGATCCGGAGCAGATCGGCCTGGGCCTGCATGAGCAGGGCGGACCGGGTGAGCCCTCCGTCGACGCGGAGGGAGGTCAGCGGCGCGCCCAGGTCGGCGGCGGCCGCGTCCGCGAGCTCGGCGACCTGGGCGGCGATGCCGTCGCACAGGGCGTGCACCAGGTGTCCGGCGGTGGTGCCGAGGCCGAGTCCGGTGACCGAGCCGCGCAGATCGCCCCGCCACCAGGGGGCGGCCAGCCCGGCGAGCGCGGGGACGAAGGTGACGCCGCCGGAGTCGGGGACGCTGCCGCCCACGGCGTCGATGTCCGCGGCGCCGGAGATCACGCCGAGATCGGTGAGCCAGCGTACGGCGGAAGCGGCCGTGTACACCTGGCCGTCGAGGCAGTAGCTGGTCCGCCCGGCGATCCGCCAGGCCACGCAGCCGACCAGTCCGGAGGAGCTGCGGCGGGGGTGCGGTCCGGTCTGCGCGAGCAGGAACGCGCCGGTGCCGTAGGTGCACTTGGCGGTGCCGGGGGCGGTGACGCTCTGGGCGAGCAGGGCGGCCTGTTGGTCGACGAGCAGTCCCGTCAGCGGCAGTTCGGGACCGAAGGCGGTGGTGGTGCCGACGCGGGAGTCCGCGTCGACGATCCGCGGCAGTGGCTCGCCGGCGAGGCCGAAGACGTCGAGGGCGGTCTCCGACCAGCCGACGGTGTCGAGGTCGAGCAGCTGCGTACGGCCCGCGGTCGCCGCGTCGGTGACGAACGCGCCGGTGAGGCGGTGCACCAGCCACGCGTCGCTGGTGGTGACGACGCCCCTCCGCGTCAGGTGGCGGCGTATCCAGGCCATCTTGGGCGCGGCGAAGTACGGGTCGAGCGGCAGTCCGGTGCGTTCGCGCAGCAGCTCGGCGTGCGGGGACAGTTCGGTGCACAGCGGTGCGGCGCGCCGGTCCTGCCAGACGATCGCGTCGGTCAGCGGTTCGCCGCTCGCCGGGTCCCAGGCGAGCACGGTCTCGCCCTGGTTGGCCAGGCCCACCGCCGCCACCGGTTCACCGGCCGCCGCCAGCGCGGCCCGCCCGGCGTCGACGACCGAGCCCAGCAGCTCGCCCGGGTCCACCTCCACCCGGCCGTCGGGCAGGTACCGGGGCCGTACGGGAGCGGAGGCGGAGCCGATGATCCCGCGCTCCGGGCACAGGACAAGGGCCTTGGTTCCCGAGGTGCCTTGGTCCACAGCGAGCACCGGGCCCGTCATCACCACTCCGTCCGTGTTCCGGCAGGTCATCATCACGTCAGCGATCACGTCAGCCATCGCCGGTCGGAAGCCTTCACCAGGGGCGGTCCCCCGTCAAGATCCTCCCGAGCGCATGCCGGATGCACTGATGCTCAGTCATCTCCCGCATGTGGCCTGAAACTTGTGTCTGAAAGGGAATGCGTGTGCGATCGGCCGTACCGCTCTATAGTGATCGCCGGTCAACGGGCGGTAACCGCGCCGCCCGTGGCTCTACGGCGGGGGTTCGCCGGGCAGTTCGCGCATGGTTCACGCATCCCTGGTGCTGGCCCGGCCGCAGTGCGGCCACCGGACGCCGGACGGACCCGACCCGTCCCTCCAGGCGATCCGAGGACCGATGACCACGATGACCGCAGTACGAGCCGGCTCCGGCCGCACGTCGCCCGGGGCGAGGTGATGGCCGGCGGCGATTTCCGGCCCGTCTACCACCCCGCCGGCCTCGACGACGACCTCCGCGCCGCCGTGCAGGACCTGCGCACCGGCCGCTGGCTGTCCATGGCGCGGCTGCTGGAACGTACGGACGGCTGGGGCCTGTGGACCCAGCGCACCCAGGTCCTCGCCGCGGTCGCGGCCGGCTCCGACGTGGTCCAGGCCTGGAGGGCCGAGCAGCCCACCAGCGTCGCCGCGACCGTGATGCACACCCGGGTCGCCGTCGAACGCGCCGTCCGCGCCCACCGCGCGGGCCACCCCCGCACGCACGAGCTGTGGCAGGAGGCCTGGCAGGCCTGCCGGACCGCCACCGGTATCAGCCCCGCCGACCCGGTGCCCTGGGTCTGCCTGCTCGCCCTGGCCCTCCTCGACGAAGACCGCCGGATGGACGAGCACCGGCTGCCGCCGCCCGGCCCGATGCTGCCCCCCGGGCCTTGGGGCATCCTCGCGCAGGCCGACGAGCGGGACCCGTACAACCGCGAGGCGTACCACCGGATGCTCCAGTTCATGTACGCGGGCCCGGCCGGACCGCGGCCGCACTCCGAGGCCGTCAACTTCGCCCGCTGGGCGGTGGGCACGGCTCCGCCGGGGTCCGCCGTCCACCTCCTGCCGCTCTACGTCCACGTCGAGCGCTACCGCCGTGAGGGCGGGCAGGAGCGGGCCCTCGACCTGCACTGGCTCACGGACGACTCCATCCGCGACGCCGTCCACGCCCTGGAGGCCTGGTTCCCGTACGCCGACCCGGCGCACGCCTCCCCGCTCGACCTGAACCATCTCGCCCACGCCCTGTGGGGAGCCCACCAGTTCGACGGGGCGGCCCGGGTCTTCGAGGCGATGGGCGGGTACTGGACCACCTTGCCGTGGGCCCGGCGGACCCGCGACCCGGCCGACCCGGCGCTGGCCGAGGAGGTGTTCCTGCGCGCCAGGTCCCGGAGCCTGGCCGGCCGGGACTGACCCTCCCCCGGCCCTCCTCCCGCCCACGTTCCGCGGCACCGGCTCCCCCGCCACCGCCCCCGCCGCTCCCGCTCTCCACCCCGTCCCCCCTGCTCCACCACTTCGGAGGTACCGCCATGTCGCGCACCACGCCGGCAGCCCGCCCGGACCACAAGCTGCCACCCCGCCAGGACGAGGAGGAGCGGCTCAGAGAGCTCGGCTACCAGCCCGTCCTGGCCCGCCGGATGGGCGGCTTCGGCAACTTCGCCATCAGCTTCTCGGTCATATCCGTGCTGTCCGGCTGCATGACCCTGTACGGCTTCGGCCTGGGCACCGGCGGCCCGGCCGTGATGCTGTGGGGCTGGGCCGGCGTCGGGCTCTTCGTCCTCTGCGTGGGCCTCGCCCTGGCCGAGGTGACCAGCGCCTACCCCACCTCCGGGGCGCTCTACTACATGGCCGACCGGCTCGGCGGACGCCGCTGGGGCTGGTACACGGGCTGGCTCAACCTGCTCGGCCTCCTCGGCGCCATCGCCGGCATCGACTACGGCGCCGCCCTGTTCACCGGGGCCTTCCTGAACCTCCAGTTCGGCTTCGTGCCCACCCCGGGCTCGACCTTCCTGATCTTCCTGGCGATCCTGCTGCTGCACGCCGTGCTCAACCTCTTCGGCGTCCGCCTCGTCAGCGTGCTCAACTCGATCAGCGTCTGGTGGCACCTGGCCGGCGTCGCCGCGATCGTCGGCGCCCTGGCCCTGGTCCCGGACCACCACCAGTCGGCCTCGTTCGTCTTCACCGAGTTCGTCAACGACACCGGCTGGGCCAACCCGTTCTACGTGGCGGCCATCGGCCTCCTGCTCGCGCAGTACACCTTCTCCGGCTACGACGCCTCCGCGCACCTCTCGGAGGAGACCTCGAACGCCTCCGTCTCCGCGGCCAAGGGAATCGTCCGGGCCATCTGGGTCTCCTGGCTCGCCGGGTTCGCGCTGCTCGCGGGCCTGACCTTCGCCATCCAGGACTACGCCGCCGTCCAGGGCACCGCCACCGGTGTCCCGCCCGCCCAGATCTTCCTCGACGCCCTCGGTTCCGGCGGCGCCACCGCCCTGCTGCTCGTCGTCATCGTCGCGCAGCTGTTCTGCGGCAACGCCGAAGTCGCCGCCGCGAGCCGGATGGTCTTCGCCTTCAGCCGTGACAACGCGCTCCCCGGCTCCTCCCTGTGGCGCAGGGTCAGCAGCCGCAGCCAGACCCCGGTCCCGGCCGTCTGGCTCTCCGTCGCCGCCGCCGGCGTCCTCGCGCTGCCCTCCCTCTACTCGGCCACCGCGTACGGGGCCGTGACCGCCATCAACGTCATCGGCATCACCCCGGCCTACGCCATCCCGGTCTACCTGCGGCTGCGCGCCGGCAAGCGGTTCCGGCCCGGCCCGTGGAACCTGGGCCGCTGGAGCAAGCCGGTCGGCTGGATCGCGGTCGTCTGGGTGGGCCTGGTCACCGTCCTGTTCTGCCTGCCGCAGAAGTCCCCGGTGACCGTCGACTCGATGAACTACGCGGTGATCGCCCTGGTGGTCGTACTGGCCCTCGCCAGTGTGTGGTGGTACGCCGCCCGGCGCTCGTACGGGACCCCGGCCCCCTACGGCAACGCCCGCGAACAGGCGGACATCGCGGAGGACATCGTCTGATCCGGTGTCCTCCGTCCGCCGGGCGGCGGCGTGGGTGCCTCAGCGGGTGTCCGCCCGCCCTCCGGGGGAACGGCGCGGCGCACCCGCCCCGCGGTAGCGGAGGTTGACGGCCGACGCCCTGGCCAGTGCCACGGGGTTCAGGAAGCGCAGCGGACCGATCAGGCGGGATGCGAACAGGTGCATGTGCCGCGCCATCGCCTCGTCGCGCGCCGCCGCCGCGAACATGAGCCGCTCCCCCGGATTGAACGGGCGGGCCCTGGCGTAGTCGACGGCCAGGGACTGGTGGCCGCGCAGCCGGCGCCGGTGGGTGCGGGCGTACCGCGCGAGCGCCCGGTCGAGGTCGCCCCGGCCGGCCGCGGCGGGGGCGACGGCCGCGGCCAGCCAGGCGGCGGACTGCAGGGCCCAACCGCACCCCACTCCCCACAGCGGATCGCCGGTCAGGGCGGCGTCGCCGACGAGCGCGATGCCGGGTGCGGTCGGCTCGCGCGTGACGAGCGGGTAGTCGACCGTGCCGATGATCTTGCTGATGCGCTCGGCGGAGTCGACGGGCGGCGCATCGGGCAGGGCCCGCACGAAGGAGAGGAAGCTGCCCTCCAGGTCTTCGCGGAAGGCCGGCAGCCGCTTCTTGCCGGGGAGCACGGCGAGGACCGTCACCCCGTCGTCGTTGGGGAACGCGTACGCCATGTCGGGCTCCAGGAACCAGGCCTGGCCGATCCCGCCGTGCAGCGGCAGGTCGCGGAAGTGCGCGAGGTAGCCGAACCGCCCGTTCTCGTACCGCCGGGTGGGCACCTCGGCGGACTTCGCCACGGCCGAGTCCTTGCCGTCGGCGCCGACGACGAGCCGGGCCCGGATCTCCCGCTCGCCCCCGGGGGTCCTGACCCGCGCTCCCACGGTCCGCCCGGCCTCCCGGACCAGCCCGGCCACCTGGTGGCCGAGCAGCAGATCGACGCCCGGGGTCCGCGCGGCACGGGACCGGATCAGCGGGTCGAGGGTGCTGCGCCGGATGTTGTACGCGTACGGCAGCGCGGGACCGGCGGGCGCGGCCCTCGGCTCGATCCACCCCCAGCGGGTGTACCAGCGGGCCTCGTTGCGGACGGCCCCGGCCTTCTCGAGCGCGGGCAGGAGGCCGAGTTCGTCCAGCACCGGGTAGGCGTTGGCCGTGATGGAGTGGGTGCACAGCACCTTGTACGCCTCGGGGTCCGAGCGGCGTTCCAGCAGTGCGACGCGGACACCGCGCCGGGCGAGCAGGATCGCCGCGGCGCTGCCGGCGAGGCCGGCTCCGCTGATGACGACGTCGTAGTCGTCTCCCGCGCTCTCAGGCTTGGTCATGCGCTGATCGCCCCCTTCGGGGTGTGGTGCGGCCATGGGAGTGACGCGGCGCCAATGCTGTCAGGAGCATGGTCAATTCAGCAGGGGTGCCCGCCGCCCGTCACCGGTCATGTGATTGGCTGGGCCGCATGGGTTCCCGGGGAGAGCGGACAGGCCGCCCCGAGGACGGCGCGGCGGGGGCCGACGGGCCGCGGGCGCCGATGCCGGTGCCGCCCTTCGATCCCGAACTGCGGGCCGTGCTCGGGGACATGGGTGCGCGCGTGCGGGAGCCGGTCACGCCGGGCAACCTCGCCGCGTGGCAGGCCCGGGACGCCGCGTCCCGGCCCCGGCCGACGCTCGAAGCGCTGCGCGACGGCGGGCGGTTCGAGGTGGCGGAGCTGTCCGTGCCGGGCCCCGGGGGCGCTCCGGAGGTCACGCTGGTGAGCGCGCGGCCGGCCGGTGCGGGCGGGACGCTGCCACTGCTGTACTACATGCACGGCGGCGGGATGATCTCGGGCAACGCCCGGTCCGTACTGCCGCGGATCCTGCGCGAGTGGGCGCTCCCGCTGCGGCTGGCCGTCGTCTCCGTCGAGTACCGGCTGGCGCCCCGGGCGCGCTACCCCGAGCCGCTGGAGGACTGCTACGCCGGGCTCGCGTGGGCCGTCGCGCACGCGGACGAGCTGGGCGTCGATCCGGACCGCGTCGTCATCGGCGGCAAGAGCGCGGGCGGCGGGCTCGCCGCGGCCCTGGCCCTGCTGGCCCGCGACCGGGGCGGCCCGAGCGTCCTGGGGCAGCTGCTGCTGAGCCCGATGCTCGACGACCGCGGCGCCACCTTCTCCGGCCGGCAGATGAGCGGGGCCGGGGTATGGGACCCGGTCTCCAACGCGACCGCCTGGCAGTCGCTGCTGGGCGAGCGGCACGGCGCCGCGGACCTGCCCCCGTACGCGGCCCCCGCGCGCGCCACGGACCTCTCGGGGCTCCCGGCGGCCTATGTCGAGGTCGGTTCCGCCGAGATCTTCCGCGACGAGGACGTGGCGTACGCGAACGCGCTCTGGCGGGCGGGCGGACGGGCGGAACTGCACGTGTGGCCCGGCGCCTGCCACGGCTTCGACGGCCTGGCCCCGCACGCCGCCCTCACCCTCGACGCCCGCGAGGCCCGCACCCGCTGGCTGCGCCGCCTGCTCGCACGGCCCGCCGGCCCCAGGAGGACTTAGGCCGTCTCTTCCGGATCTTGCTCCCCCAGCTACCGCTGGGAGGTGCCCCCACACCCGCGCCGCCCGGTACCGCACCTCGCCGCGTTGTCGCGGCACCCGAGGACGTCCAGTAATCGGGAGCCGCTCCGCCTTGCGATGCACGGCACCGGACGACGCGGGCTTAACCGGCAAGATCCGAAAGAGACGACCTAGGCGCGGACCATGCGGGCGACGGCCCGGGAGGCTTCCTCGACCTTCTCGCGCGCCTTGTCACCGCCCTCGGCGACCGCGTCGGCGACGCAGGAGTGCAGGTGGTCCTCCAGCATGGTGAGGGCGAAGGACTGCAGGGCCTTGGTGGCGGCGCCGACCTGGGTGAGCACGTCGATGCAGTACGTCCCCTCCTCCACCATGCGCTGGAGGCCGCGCACCTGGCCCTCGATGCGGCGCAGCCGCTTGAGGACGTCGTCCTTGTGCGCGCTGTAGGCGGGGGCGGTGGCGGTGCCACCGGGGTGTGCGGGATGTGCGGTGTAAGCGGGCACGGCGATCGATCCCTTCCCGTTCGTTCGTCCCTCTCGTCGCGGACCTTGCCAGACCCCCCGGGGGGTATGCGGTATGCCTCTCAGTGGGAGTGGCTACCCGGCTCCTCCGGCGCCGCCGGGGGCGCGGCCGGGGCTGCCGCCGGGGCCGCGCCGCCGCCCGCGTTGACCGTGAAGGCCGCCGTGCGCACCGTGCCCTGGTGCTGGAAGTCCAGGAAGAGCCGGTACGTGCCCGCGCTGGGGGCGGTGGCGGTGAAGGAGACGTCCGGGCCGGGGCCGCCCTCGTTGGGGTGGACGTGCAGGTAGGCGAGGTCTCCGTCGCGCAGGGCGACCAGGTGGCCGTAAGCGCCCAGGTAGGGCTCGAGGTCGGTGACGGGCTTGCCGTCCTTGCTGACGGTGAGCCTGAGTTCGCCCGGCTTGCCGGGGTCGAGGGTTCCGCCCAGGGCCACCCGGTAGCCGTCCACCTCCGCCGCGTTCACGGCCGGCGGCATCGGTTCCGGCGCGTACGCCCCGGGGACGAGGAGGTCCGCGCCGAGGGTGACGTTCTTCGCGCCGGGCGCGGCGGGCGCGAAGTCGGCGAACGCCTTGTACGCGCCGGCCGCGGGCAGGTCGACCGGCGCCGACCAGGTCCCGTCCGCGGCGCGCACGGGGTGCAGGTGGCGGTAGACCGTGAGGTCGCGCGAGGCCACGATGAAGTGCAGCTCCTTGCCGTGCTCGGTCTTGTACGAGGTGACCTTGCGGCCCTCCCTGTCCTTGACCGAGAACCGCAGCTCGCCCTGGCCCGCCGCGATCCGGGGGGTGTCCAGGCTGAGCGAGTACCCGCCCTCGGAGACCTGGAGCCCGCCGGCCGCGGGACCCGCTGCCGCCGCCCCGTCGTGGGCCCCGTGTCCGGTGGACCCCTCCGGGCCCTCGGGGGTCCGCGCCGCGTGACCGCCGTGTTCCGGCTTGGCCGGCGCGCCCACGGGGCCCACGCCCGCGCCGACGCCGTAGGCGGTGCCGAAGGTCGCCGCCAGCGCGGCGGCGAAAACGGTGATCTTCACTCCGGTGTTCATTGGCCGATCTCCCCTACGACGTACGTACCACTGCCGCATCCAGCGGTTTCATAGACTTCACGATACCCCCCAGGGGTATCAAGTCAAGCCGGGACAACACTTGCGATGGATACCTCCGGGGGGTATATCTGGAGTCAGGCGGGTACCCCCGGCGGGTACCGGCACGACTGAGGTCCGATCAAGGAGAAACACATGTCTTCCTGCTGCACCCCCGAAGGCAGCTGCGGTACGAACGCCGGCGGTACCACCGCCGTGGCCGTGGCCGAAGCCACCGCCACCGTGTACCGCGTGTCCGGCATGTCCTGCGGACACTGCCGGACCGCCATCACCGCGTCCGTCGGTGCGCTCGACGGGGTCCTCTCCGTCGACGTGGACGTCGACGGCGGCGTGGTGACCGTGACCACCACCGGCGAGCCCGACGACGCCGCGATCACCGCGGCGGTGGACGACGCCGGCTACGAGCTGACCGGCCGCGCCTGACACCCGGCCCGTCCCACACGCCCGGCCGCCGGGGCCCGTCCGTCCACGGGCCCCGGCCCCCACCCCGCGCTCGAACGAGGAGCAGCACTCATGACCACCATCACTCCCGGCGCCGCCCAGGTCGAGCTCGCCATCGGCGGCATGACCTGCGCCTCGTGCGCGGCACGCATCGAGAAGAAGCTCAACCGCATGGACGGCGTCGAGGCCACCGTCAACTACGCCACCGAGAAGGCCAAGGTCACCTTCGACGCCGACATCTCCGTCGCGGACCTGATCGCCACCGTCGAGGCCACCGGCTACACCGCGCAGGAGCCGGCGCCGCCGAGCACGGGCGGCGCGCCGGGCGCCGGGACGGAGCAGGAGGAGCACGACGGGCTCGGTCCGCTGCGCCAGCGGCTCGTCACCGCCGTCTCCCTCGCCGTGCCCGTGATCGCGATGGCCATGGTCCCGGCCCTCCAGATCGACTACTGGCAGTGGCTCTCGCTGACCCTGACCGCGCCCGTCGTCACGTACGCGGCCTGGCCCTTCCACCGCGCCGCCTGGACGAACGCCAAGCACGGCGCGGCCACCATGGACACCCTGATCTCGGTCGGCACGATCGCCGCGTTCCTGTGGTCGCTGTGGGCGCTGTTCTTCGGCACGGCCGGCACCCCCGGCATGACCCACGCCTTCGAGTTCACCATCGCCCGCACCGACGGCGCGGGGAACATCTACCTGGAGGCGGCCGCCGGCGTCACCGCCTTCATCCTGGCCGGCCGGTACTTCGAGGCCAAGTCCAAGCGCAAGGCCGGCGCCGCCCTCAAGGCGCTGCTGGAACTGGGCGCCAAGGAGGTCACGGTGGTGCGCGGCGGCCGCGAGGTCACCGTGCCGACCGCCGAACTCCAGCCCGGGGACCGCTTCCTGGTCCGCCCCGGCGAGAAGATCGCCACCGACGGCACCGTCGTCGAGGGCTCCTCCGCCGTCGACGCCTCCATGCTCACCGGCGAATCCGTGCCCGTCGAGGTCTCCGTCGGCGACTCCGTCACCGGCGCCACCCTCAACGCGGGCGGCCGCCTCGTCGTCGAGGCCACCCGGGTCGGCTCCGACACCCAGCTCGCCCGGATGGCCAGGCTGGTCGAGGACGCCCAGAACGGCAAGGCCGCCGCCCAGCGGCTCGCCGACAAGATCTCCGCGGTGTTCGTCCCCGTCGTCATCGGACTGGCCCTGGCCACCCTCGGGTTCTGGCTCGGCACCGGGTCGGGCCTCGCGTCCGCCTTCACCGCGGCGGTCGCCGTCCTCATCATCGCCTGCCCCTGCGCCCTGGGCCTGGCCACTCCCACCGCCCTCATGGTCGGCACCGGCCGCGGCGCCCAGCTCGGCATCCTGATCAAGGGCCCGGAGGTCCTGGAGAGCACCCGCAAGGTCGACACCATCGTCCTGGACAAGACCGGCACCGTCACCACCGGCCGGATGACCCTGCTCCACGTGCACACCGCCGAGGGCACCGACGAGACCGAGGTGCTGCGCCTCGCCGGAGCGCTGGAGCACGCCTCCGAGCACCCCATCGCGCAGGCGGTCGCCGCCGGCGCCACCGCGAGGGTCGGCGCCCTCCCCGCCCCCGAGGACTTCGCCAACATCCCCGGCCTCGGCGTGCAGGGCGTCGTCGACGGCCACGCCGTGCTCGTCGGCCGCGGCAAGCTGCTCGCCGAGTGGGCGATGGAGCTGCCCCCGCACCTGGAGCGCGCCAAGTCCGAGGCGGAGGCCTCCGGCCGTACCGCGATCGCGGTGGCCTGGGACGGTGAGGCCCGCGCGGTCCTGGAGGTCGCGGACGCGGTCAAGGACACCAGCGCCGAGGCCATCCGCCGGCTGCGCGCCCTCGGCCTCACCCCGATCCTGCTGACGGGCGACAACGAGGCCGTCGCCGAGTCCGTCGCCGCCGAGGTCGGCATCGACGAGGTCATCGCCGAGGTCATGCCGCAGGACAAGGTCGACGTCGTCAAGCGGCTGCAGTCCGAGGGCCGCAGCGTCGCGATGGTCGGCGACGGCGTCAACGACGCGGCCGCCCTCGCCCAGGCCGACCTGGGCCTGGCCATGGGCACCGGCACCGACGCGGCCATCGAGGCCGGCGACCTGACCCTCGTACGCGGCGACCTGCGGGCCGCGGCGGACGCCATCCGGCTCGCCCGCAGGACGCTCGGCACCATCCGCTCGAACCTGTTCTGGGCCTTCGCCTACAACGTGGCCGCCCTGCCGCTCGCCGCGGCCGGACTGCTCAACCCGATGATCGCCGGTGCGGCCATGGCCTTCTCCTCGGTCTTCGTCGTCGGCAACAGCCTGCGTCTGCGCGGCTTCCGGGCCTCCGCCGGCTGAGCGGCCCCCGCGCCCGCCGCCCCTCCACCCGTACGGTCCGGTGGAGGGGCGGCGGGCGTCGCGGCGGGCGGCCCGGCGCACGTGTACCGGGCCGGGGTATGACCCGGGCGAGGTGACGGGCCGTACGATGAGCCGCTCGCGAGGGGGAGGGCCGAGAGGATGCGCGTACGCCGGCTGGGAGAGCTGGAGGCCGAGATCATGGACCGGGTGTGGCAGTGGGAACGCCCCGCCTCGGTCCGCGAGATCGTCGACGACATAAACCGGCGGCGCAAGGTCGCCTACACCACGGTGATGACCGTGGCCGACATCCTGTACCGCAAGGGCTGGCTGACCCGCGAGAAATCGGGCCGCGCCTGGATGTACGAGGCGGTCCGCAGCCGCGAGGAGTACACCGCGGCGCTGATGCAGGACGCGCTCGGCGACAGCCAGGACCGCAGGGCCGCCCTGCTGCGGTTCGTGGAGCGCATGTCCCACGAGGACGTGGAGGCCCTGGACGAGGCCCTGCGCGCCGCCCGCCCCGACCGTCCGGCCGAGGGGGGCGACCGGTGAACCACCACGTCCTGCCGCCCCTCGGACTCGCCCTGATCACCGGCCTGGTGATCCCGTGGCTGCTGGTGCGCGCCCGCTGGGCGCAGCAGGTGCCCCGGATGGGGCTGGCCGCCTGGATCGTGTGCGGTGCCGTCTTCGCCCTGTCATCGGCCATCGTGCCGGCGCAGTTACTGCTCCCGCCGGAGACGAGCCACCGGCTCATCGACGCGGTCATGACCCTGGCCCCGCCCTCCGGCGCCCGGCTGGCGGCGGCGACCGGGCGGGAGGCCCTCGCCGCGGCGGCGTCGCTGGCGGTGCTGACGGTACCGGTCACCGGTTTCGTACGGGAACTCGTGCGGGCGCGCCGGGCCCGCGGCCGGCACGCCGAACTGCTGCGCCTCGTCGGCCGGTACGACGCCGGGCTGGGGGCGACCGTACTGGAGGACGCGCGCCCGGCGGTGTACTGCCTGCCCGGGCGCTCGCGGCGGGTGGTGGTGTCCTCGGGGGCCCTGGAGGTCCTGACGGAACAGGAGCTGGCCGCCGCGCTCGCGCATGAGCGGGCCCACATCGGCGGCCGCCACCACCTGCTGGTCGCGGCGGCGGGCGCGTACAGCGCGGTCTTCCGCCGGCTGCCGCTGGCCCGGATCGGCGGGCGGACCGTGCCGCTGCTGCTGGAGATGGCGGCCGACGACCGGGCGCTGCGCGGCTGTTCCAGCGACGCGCTGGCCACGGCGCTGTACGCGCTGGCCTCGGGGCGGGCGCCCCGCAGGGCGTTCGCGGCGGGCGGGCCCTCGGCGGCGGTGCGGATGCGGCGCATCCTGGGGCCGCGCCGGGCGGGTCGCCCGGTGCTGCGCGGGGTGCTGGCGGTGGCCGCGGCGGTGTCGACGGTCGTTCCGCTGATGATCGCGTGCTGTTGGACCTCCTGATAGCGGATCGTCCCCTTCCCCTCCTCTCGCTCCCGTCTCGCCGCCCGACTCCGCCAACCCGGCTATTTACTAAGCCAATTCGTAGATTTCCCGCCGCGCCCCGCCACTCGAATTGCCCGCTATTCTGAGCGCGTGCGGGCGCAGGACCGGTACGGCGAGAGGTGCGGGAAGAATGCTGCTGGCTGAGGTGCGGACGGCAGCGCCCGGTGACGCGACGGCGATTTCCCGGCTCCTCGCCGAAGCGATTCGCGACGGCTACGGCGAGGTCCTCGGGGAAATCCGGGTGGGCCGCCTGGTGTCGGATCATTGCGCTCTCCCCCGCATAAGAGCGGAAATTGAAATTCCAGGCGGAGCTCCCGCCTGGCTCGGCTGGCTGGTCGCGTCCGACACCGACGGAACCGTCGTGGGGGCGGTCTCGGGCGGTGTGCCGGTCGCCGCCGAGGGGGAGATCTACGCCCTGTGCGTGACCCCGGACCGGCAGCGGCAGGGCGTCGGGACGGCGCTGCTGGAGGCCGCCACCGGCCGGATGCGGGCGCACGGGGCGACGTCCCAGCGGATCACCCTGCCCGTCGAACAGGCCCCGGCCCTCCCCTTCTTCGCCCACCACGGCTTCGCCGCGCTGACACCGGTCAGGCTCGGCCGCGCGCTCTGACGGCCGCCCGCCCTCCGGCGGGGTGTGGCAGATCCACGCCATCGCGTGTTCACGCAGCCCTCCGCTCTGGCCCCGGACCTCCTCCACGGGACAGGATTTCTCCAGCGGCGCGGTCCCGGCGGCACGGGAGCCCCGCCCGGACGGCTGGACCGAGCGACCCCTGGAGGAGCGATGCACACCCCGAGCGGCATTTCCCTGTCCGTCCCGCCGGTCGTGCCCGCCCCGTTCACACCGCTCCCGCCGTCCGCGCGCACGGCGGCCGGTGCCCCGGCGGCGCACGGGGCGAGCGCCGTACTGCGGCCCGCCGGCTTCCTGCCCGGCCTGGAGTCGGCCGCGCCCGCCGACGAGGAGGCGCTCTGGCTGCACGACGCGCTGCTGGGCCCGCACAGCGCGGACATCGTCCGCTACCTGAGCCTCGCGCGGAGCTGCGGCCGCGGCCCGGTCCTGGACCTGGGCTGCGGTGCGGGGCGGCTGGCGGTGCCCTTCGCCCGCCAGGGTTTCCGGGTGGAGGCCGTGGACCGGGACGCCGCCAGTCTGGAGCGGCTGCGGGCCTGGGGCCGGCGGATCGGGCCGCAGGTGTCGGGGGCGCTGGTCACCACCCGGGCGGATCTGGCGGAGCTGCGGCTGCGGGGCACGTACCGGCTGGCCCTGATGGCGGGGACGATGATCTCGGCCGTGCCGCCCCACGCCCGTCCGGGACTGCTGCGCGAGATCGCCGCGCACCTGGAGCCGGGCGGCGCGCTCGCCCTGGACTACACGGCCCACGGGCTGCGCGGGCTGTCGCAGGACCCCCGGCGCAGCTGGGCGTTCCAGGTCCCCCGGTTCGACGGGGTCGAGGAGTGGACGGTCGCCCGCCAGGTGTTCGACCTGGACGCGATGAGCGAGCACATCTCCTACCACTGCGTCCGCACGGGCCGGCTGAGCACCGAGCGGCTGGTCCTGACCACCCGGAAGTGGATCGTCGATCCGGAGCGCCTGGCCGCCGAACTGCACGGGGCGGGCCTGCGCGTGGAGCGCCGCAGCGCCCACCGCCTCGACGAGCGGACGGAGAGCGTCCTGCTGGTCTGCCGCGCCGACGGCTGACGCGGCGCGGGCCGGCGGCGGCGGTCGGGCCGTCAGCGCCGGCGGCTCCCGTCCCCGTTCCGCGAGGCCGGGCAAGAGGTACGATGCCCCCAAAGGTTTGAGTGGACCAGATCGCGGAGGGTGACGGGCGGGATGATGGCTGTCGTGGAGGGGCCGACGAGCCGCGAGGCGGTGATCCAGCGCCTCCGCGACGTGGGGCTGCGCGTCACCGGGCCGCGGCTCGAGGTGCTGCAAGTGCTGTCGTCGGGCGGCCACATGGACGTCGAGTCCATCACGGCCGCCGCCCGTGAGCGGCTCGGGACCCTGACCAGCCAGGCCGTCTACGAGATGCTGCGGCACTTCCTGGAGACCGGACTGGCGTCCAAGTTCGACCGCCCGGGCCTGCCCGCCGTCTTCGAGATCTCCGGCCCGCCCCACCAGCACGCGCTGTGCGTGCGCTGCGGCCGGGTGGAGAACGTCGGGGCCGAGGTGCCCGAGCCGGCCGGCGAGGCGATCGGCGCATGGCGGATGGCCGGCGCCGAGGTCACCTTCAAGGGGCTGTGCCCCGACTGCCTGGACGCTCCGCGGGACTGACCTCCGGCGCCCGCCGTCCGCCCGCGCGCATGGCGACGCGGGCGCCCGCCGGCCCGGCGCCACCCCGCTGGAGCCCCGGCCGGGCCGGCCTGAAGCACAGTCACACACCCCGGAGAGGCCATGTGACGCCCGTCACATCCCGTTCGGGGGAACAGGAGCCCCGCCATAGGTATGTGCCAAAGTGTGACTGTCGATTCGTAAGATGAGGGGGTCGCTTCGCGATGGCAACGGGCGACGGCAGGGACGGCATCCAGTCCGCCGACAGGGTGCTGGCCTTCTATCAGGAGCTGCGCCTGCGCGGGGTGTCCGACCCGAACGAGGTCTTCCAGGAGCTCGGGCTGACGCCCGAGGAGTACGAGAAGTGGCGCGCCGAGCTGACCTCCCTCGGCCTCGTCGTGCCGACCGGTACCACCCACGCCACCCGGGCCGACCTCCAGTCCGGCGCCTGGGAGCCCGGGCCGGACGCGGTCACCGTGGTCGACCCCGAGATCGCCCTGCTGCGGATGCTCCAGCGTGAACGCGAGCGGCTGCGCGAGCACCTGGACGAGTCCGACCGGGCGTACAGCGCGCTCGAGACCCTGGTCGGGAGGTTCCTGCGGCCCGGTTCGCTGAACGGTTCCGACGTGGAGGTCGAGATCCTCGACGACTACGGCCGGATCCAGCAGGTGCTGGAGGACATCACGGACGTCATCCGGCACGACCTGACGTCCATGCACGTGACGGCCCTGGTCCGGGAGGTCGCCGACCGGGTGCTGAGCCGTGACCGCCGCCAGATCGACAACGGGGTGCGGATCCGCGCCATCTACCACCAGCGCATCACCACCTCGCCGGAGGCGGTGGAGATGCTCCGCCGCCGGGTCGAGGCCGGGGTGGAGATCCGCCTGTCCCCCGCGGTCCCGATGAACATGATCATCGCGGACCAGCAGTTCGCCGTGCTGCCCGTGCACCCCGACGACCGGGCGGCCGGCGCGATCCTCGCCCGCGGTCCCGCCCTGGTCCGTTCCTATCTCGCGCTGTACGAGCACTGCTGGCACGCGGCCACCCCGTACGGCGACGACGTCGCGCCGGAACTGGGCGGCGACGGACTGTCCGAGCAGCAGCGGGCCGCACTGAAAATGCTCGCCTCGGGCATGAAGGACGAGAAGGTCGCCCGCACTCTCGGCGTGTCCCTGCGGACGGTGAGCCGCATGCTGTCAGAGCTGATGCAGGAAATGGGGGCGTCGAGCCGTTTCGAGGCCGGGGTACGCGCCCAGCGGCTCGGCTGGCTGGACTGATTTCACAGGCCATCGACCCGGTTCCACCGGTTCTTGACGGCTTTTCCGATCCACCCGGACGGTAAGTCGAAATACCGCCGAAATACTCCGCTCCCACGCAATGCGCCGCTGGAGGCGTAAAAAAGCCCCGCGACCGCCGAAGGCGGTCGTGGGGCTTCACCGGCGCTGACGGGGCGGGCCGTTCAGTCCCAGCCGTTGTCGTCGGAGTGGAACGACGAACGGCCGGCACCGGCCGCGGTACAGGACGGGCGGGCGGGGGCGGCGTGACGGGCGTTCCCGCGGATTCCGGTGGCGTGCGCAGCGGACATGATTTCCTCCAGGGAATGGGATATCGATTCCGTCTCCGCGGATCCGTGCCGCCGGCATTCCGTCGAAGACATCTCCATTCTCGTATGAATTCCACGACCGGGCCACGCGGCTGTAGCGCGTTTAGGGCGGATCTGGAGTTCATACAGATGTGACACCTGCACATCTTTGGTCAGCTCAAAAGAGCTGTTAGGGTGGCCGTCCGGCCTTCTCGACCCTCCAGGGGAGAGGCGTCGGCGAGGCAGGAGCGTGCCGCCGCTCCTGCCTCACTCGCCTCCGGGCCCCACCGCTCCTCGCGCAGCACGTCCCGGTAGACCTCCAGGGTCCGCGCGGCCGCCGCCCCCCAGCTCATGCTCCGGGCGTGACGCACCGCCGCGCGCCCCATCCCGGCGGCCTCCCCGGGATGTCGCGCGAACCAGCGCAGCCGCCGGGCGTACTCCACGGGATCGTTGCCGCGTACGAGCAACCCCGTCACCCGGTCCCGCACCGCGGTCGGCAGTCCCCCGACGGCCGAGGCCAGCACGGGGGTCCCGCACGCCTGCGCCTCCAGCGCGACCAGGCCGAAGGACTCGCTGCGCGAGGGCACCATCAGGACGTCCGCCGCCCGGTACCACTGGGCCAACTCGGCCTGAGGCACCGGCGGGAAGTGGCGCAGTACGTCCGACACCCCCAGCTCCCGCGCCAGTTCCCAGGCCTCGCCGCGCGGTCCGGCCCCCGAGTTCCCGCCCACCACCGGGACGACGGTCCGCCGGCGCAGCTCGGGGGCCTCCCGCAGCAGTTCGGCGATCGCCCGGACCATCACGTCCGGGCCCTTGAGGGGCTGGATGCGGCCCGCGTACAGGGGGATGAAGGCATCGGCCGGCAGCCCGAGGCGGGCCCGCGCCGAGGCCCGCCCCCGGCCGGGCCCGAAGGTCCGCAGGTCGACGCCCGGCCGGACGATCTCCGTGCGCCGTTCCTCGGCTCCGTACAGCTCCCGCAACGCCCGTGCCTCGTCACCGGTGTTGGCGATGAGGCGGTCGGCGGAGCCGACGACCTGGTGCTCGCCGCGGATCCGCAGCTCCGGTTCGGGGGTGTCACCGTCGGCGAGGGCCTCGTTCTTCACCCGGGCCAGCGTGTGCGCGGTGTGCACCAGCGGGATCCGCCAGCCGGCGGCGGCGATCCGGCCGGCCTGCCCGGAGAGCCAGTAGTGCGAGTGGACCAGGTCGTAGCGCCGCCGCTCCTTGAGCAGTGCCAGCGAGAACGGCACGACCAGGGCGGGCATGTCCTCCTTGGCGAGGGCCGCGCGCGGGCCGGCCTCCAGGTGGCGCACCCGCACGCCGGGGCCGAGCGCGTCCGGGGAGGGACGGGCCTCGCCCCGGCAGCGGGTGAACAGGTCGACTTCGATGCCCTGTTCGGCGAGGGCGCGGGAGAGCTGGACCATGTAGACGTTCATGCCGCCCGCGTCCCCGGTGCCGGGCTGGTGCAGCGGCGAGGTGTGGACACTGAGCATGGCGACGCGCAGGGACACGTGGAGCTCCTACGGGGAGGGGCCGCGTCCGGCTCCGCGCCGCGGGGCGACCGGCGCGCGGTCACGCGGCGGAGAAGGGATTCTGTCGTCTTGCTGTCGTGCGGGTGGTGCCGGTGGTGGTGCGCGTGGTGCGAGTCGCACATGGGGTGCGGCGTGTGGCACGCGTCGTGCGGGCCGTACGGGTGGTCCGCGCGCGGCCTAGAAGCCGAACACCGGGCCCGAGGGCGGGGCCAGCCGGGTCCCCGGTACGGGCGGGACGAGGGCCGCGGCCGAGACGGGGCCGCCGGGTGCCGCCTTGAGCGCGGCGGCCAGCCGGTCCGCCCCCTCCGGCATCACCGGCCGCGCCCACGCCGCGAGCGCGCGGGCCACGGCCAACTGCGCGGCCAGCACCGGCAGGTGGCGGCCGCCGGAGGCGGGGCGGTGCGTCTCGTGGGCGTTGACATGGCCGAAGTCGGCCACCGAGCGCACCATCTCGTCGAGCAGGGCGACCGCCCTGCGCGGGTCGAACGCCTCGGGCGAGTAGGCCTCGCGCAGGTCCTCCACCCCCCGCAGCAGCCGCCGCTCCAGTACCTCCCAGCCGGTACCGCCGGGCAGCGCCGCAGGCGCCAGCCCGGCGCACTCCTCGCGGACGGCGGCGAAGAGCCGGGCGAGCCAGTTGTTCCAGCTCTCGTCCAGCTCCCGGCGGGCCGCGGCGAGCCGGTCGGCGTGGAAGGCCGTGCGGCGGCCCAGCGGGCGGGCCTGGAGGACGTGCCGGCGCAGGGTGTCCGAGCCGTACTCGGTGATCAGGTCCAGCGCCCAGGCCTTCTGGCCGGAGCCCCAGACGAGGGCTTCGTCCTCGATGACGTACGCCTCGTTGACGCAGAAGTGCTGCGGCAGCTTCACGCCCCGGGCGAACAGCAGGACCGGCAGCAGCACCGCGTGGCAGAAGGCGTGGCCGAAACCGCAGAAGTGGACGGCCCGTTCGGGCAGCGGCCGCTCTCCGTGGCCGAAGAGGTGCATGGCCGCCGCCTCGAAGCAGCCGTCGATCCGGTGCTCGGGGAAGCCGTCGACGGGGACGGGCAGACCCCACTCGGCGGGGTGGGACACGGCGATGTCCGGCAGCCCGTCCTCGACGAGCGACTCGCACAGCGCGGCCAGCCTCGGCGGCATGCCGGTGCCGGCCCAGTACTCGGCGAGGGCCTCCCGGTGCGGCTCCAGCGGGACGTACAGGCGCCGGCAGCGCCGGGGCAGGGCCGGGGAGGCGCACTGGGCGCAGCGCGGCTCCAGCAGGTCGCCGCCGTCGTTGGGGCGGGCGCACTCGTGGCACATGCCGCCGTCGCTGACCGCCGCGCAGTGCGGGCAGGTGCCGGTGACGTGTGCTCCGTGGAGCCAGCGTCCGCAGGGTTCGCAGTACGGGGCCAGGCGGGTGCGGGCCGCGATGACCCCGTCCGCGTACAGCTGCCGGAAGAGGGCCGTCAGCCAGCTCCCGTAGCCCTTGTCCTGGCGGGGGCGCACGATGTGGTCGAACTCGACGCCCGAGCGCAGCCAGTCCGACGTGATCGCGGCGCGGTATCCCTCGGCGACCTCCTCCGGCTTGCGTCCCGCGCGGAGCGCGCGGACGTGGACGGAGCTGGCGTGGTCGGCGGTGCCCGTGGTGAACCGGACGGGTTCGCCCTCGGCCCTCAGGTAGCGGGCGAGCACGTCGGCGGCGACGTACGGTCCCGCGAGGTGGCCGACGTGCAGTTCGCCGTGGGTGGCCGGCGGGGTCGCGGTGATCCAGACGGGGGTGCTCATGGGACCTCCTTGACGCTGTGGTGCGAAGGACGCAGCGAGGCTCGGAACGGAAGAAAGCGGGGTGCCCAGCCAACACTGACAGAGAAACGAACCGTGCGGTCTGGTATGGGCTTGCGCATTCGCGCCGTTGCGTGGACACGCCAGCGGGGCCGCCGCCGACCGCCGGACCGCCCTCGGGGCGGCGACGTCCACCGGGGCGCCCGTGCCCCGTACCACCCCGGTCCACGGTCCGTACGGGGAAGCGGTCGCCCGTGCGTGGCGTAGAGGCGACATGTCGCGAGTACGCCAAAGGAGCCGCCTTGCGGCCCACGCCCATGCCCAACAGGCTGATCACATGGAACACTTCGCGACCGATCGCCCAGACCGCAGCGCCCCCGAATCCCTGCTGGTCGTGGCCGCGCACCCGGACGACATCGAGTTCTGCGTCAGCGGGACGGTCATGCGGTGGATCGCGCAGGGCACCTCACGGGTGACGTACTGCATCGTCACCGACGGCGGCGCGGGCGGATACGACGAGCAGCTCCCGCGCCAGGCGATGGGGGACCTGCGCCGTGCCGAACAGGTGCACTCGGCCAAGCGCAGCGGCGTCGACGACGTCCGCTTCCTCGGCTACCCCGACAGCTACGTCGAGGCGAGCGTGGAGCTTCGCCGCGACCTGTGCCGGGTGATCCGGCAGGTCCGCCCGCAGCGTGCGGTGATACCGAGCCCGGAGATCAACTGGGGCCGGGTCGCCGATCTCCACCCCGACCACCGGGCGGTGGGCGAGGCCGCCCTGCGGGCCGTCTACCCCGAGGCGCGCAATCCGTTCGCCCATCCCTCGCTCCTGAAGGAGGAGGGCCTGGAGCCGTGGATCGTGCCGGAGCTGTGGCTGATGACGGGGCCGACGCCCAACCAGTACGTCGACGTCACCCCCGTCTTCGACCGCAAGGTGGAGGCCCTGCGCATCCACACCTCGCAGACCGCGCACTTCGACGATCTGGCGGGGCTGCTGCGGGAGTGGCTGGGTGAGCACGCCCGGGCGGCGGGGCTTCCCGCCGGCCGGATGGCGGAGGCGTTCCAGGTCGTCACCATCGAGTGAACGCGCGGGCCCCGGATCCCGGCCGGGTCCCGTTCGCCGTGTGGGGCGGACGGGACCCGGCCGGTGTGCTGTCCGGAGTCACCGGTAGATGAGCAGTTCCGCCTCGGCCGCGCCCGCCAGTTCGTAGCGGGTCGCGACCAGGGGGCGGCCGGAGTAGAGGCGGATCAGCGTCGCCGCGTCCCCGCGGAAGCGGGCGGCGGGGCGGTCGGGCACCTCGTTGCCCAGGACCAGGGGCCCCTCGTGGCCGCCGAGGTGGGCGACCAGCCGGGGCGTCTCCCGCTTGCGGCTGGCGGTGCGCAGCAGGGGCAGCGCCAGCGGGAGGCTGTCGCCGGCGTACGCGCCGGGCTCCCCGAACGCCGCGCGGACGTCACCCGAGTGGATCCACTCCCCCAGGGCCACCGTGTCGAGCGTGCCGTCGCCCGCGGCGATGACCGGCCCGGCCTCGGTGAGGCCGCGTTCCAGCTCGTCCACGATCCGTGCCACGGGCCAGTCCCCGCGCTCGGCCACGTCCGCGGCGTTGGCGGCGGGCAGGAAGACCCCCTCCTCCAGGCGGCCCTCCACGATGCGGATCAGGGCGGCCGCGCAGTGGGCGAGGACGTCCCGGGCGGTCCAGCCCGGGCAGGCGGTGCGGAGCCCGTACGCGTCCTCGGGCGTACGGCGCAACAGGGGGACCAGCGCGTCCCGTTCCGTTCGCAGCAGCCGGTCCGGGAGCCAGGGGTCACGGGCCTCGGCGCCCGTGTCGGGGGTCTCCGGGGTGTCCAGGGCGTCCATGGCCGTCAGTAGCGGTAGTGGTCGGGCTTGTACGGGCCCTCGACCTTGACGCCGATGTACGCGGCCTGCTCCGGGCGCAGGGTGGTGAGCTTGACGCCCAGCGCGTCCAGGTGGAGACGGGCGACCTTCTCGTCCAGGTGCTTGGGCAGCACGTACACGTCGGTCGGGTACTCCGACGGCTTGGTGAACAGCTCGATCTGCGCCAGTGTCTGGTCCGCGAAGGAGTTCGACATCACGAACGACGGGTGACCGGTCGCGTTGCCCAGGTTCAGCAGACGCCCCTCCGACAGCACGATCAGGAC
>NZ_JBVHWK010000006.1:0-140867 GCF_055569445.1 Streptomyces sp. NPDC029122
GGTTTCGGGTCGGGGTCGGTGCCGGGGTGGGGTGTCGTCCGGGGCGGGCTTCGATGTTCGGCGCCTGTTCCGGGTGTGAGTCGTACGGGGTACCGGGCGCCGAATTCATCTCGTTTTGGCCCCGGACGACACCCCACCCCGTCCCCGCCCCCTCACGTCGGTTCTCCGGCCGCCCGTGTTTTTGCCCGCGCCGGCGTGCTGCCGCTGGCAACTCCGCCTCGCCGGCCTCCTCGTCTGCAGTCCCGGCTCGGCCTGCAACTCAGGCTTGGCCTGCAACTCCAGCCTGGTCGGCAACTCCAGCCCCGCCGGCGTTTGAGGCGCGGGGTCCGGGTGGAGCCCGGGGAACGGGGGAAGGGCGGGCAGGGGAGAGGCTCCGCGCAGCGGCAGCTACGGGGGACGCGCCAGCGAGGGTTGCTTGACTTCGGTTCGCCGCGATATATCGTGTTCACAGAAGACGCGATATGTTGCGTGCGCCAGCCTGAGGAGGAGCAGCACATGCCAGAGCAGATGACGTGGTCGGTCGCCGCACCACAGAAGCTCACCTTCGAGCGGCCCGTGGCCGACCTCCGCGTGCGCGTCGTCGGCGGCACGGTGAACGTGGTCGCCTCCGAGGGCGGCCCGGCCCGGCTGGAGGTCACCGAGGTCGACGGGCCGCCGCTGCACGTGGTCCAGGACGGCGGCACCCTCACGCTCTCCTACGAGGACCTGCCCTGGAACGGCTCCCAGGGCTTCCGGAAGTGGATCGAGGGCAAGCCGTGGAAGGCCTGGGCCGGTTCCTCCGCGGACGGCCGCAAGGCCTGGGAGCGCAGCGTCACCGTCACGCTCACCGTCCCGGCCGGCACCCGCGTCCAGCTGGCCACCGTCAGCGCCGCCGCCTTCGTGTCCGGCATCTCCGGTGGTACCGAGGTCAACGGGGTCTCGGGTGACGCCACCCTGGTCGGGCTCTCCGGGCGGGTCGAGGCGCGGACCGTCTCCGGCGGGGTCGAGGCCCAGTCCGTCACCGGTGAGTTCGCCTTCCACTCCGTCTCCGGCGGTCTGACGGTCGTCGACGGCGCGGCCGGCAGCGTACGGGCCGACTCGGTCAGCGGCGACATGCTCATCGACCTCGTCCCGGACCCGGCCGCGCCCGAGCCGGTGGACATCTTCCTGAACTCCGTCTCCGGCCAGGTGGCCATCCGCCTCCCGCATCCCGCCGATGCCAGGGTCGAGGCCAACACCGCCACGGGCAGCGTCTCCAACGGCTTCGCGGACCTGCGGGTCACCGGCCAGTTCGGCGCCAAGCGGATCACCGGCACCCTCGGCACCGGAACCGGCACCCTGCGGGCCACCACCGTCTCCGGGGCCATCGCCCTGCTGAGCCGGCCGCAGGCCGCCGCTCCCCTCCAGCTCGACAAGAAGGTGCTCTGACATGCCGCCCGTCTTCGCCCACGGCCGCCTCCGCCTCTACCTCCTCAAGCTGCTGGACGAGGCGCCCCGCCACGGGTACGAGGTGATCCGCCTGCTGGACGAACGGTTCCAGGGGCTGTACGCGCCCTCCGCGGGCACCGTGTACCCGAGGCTGGCGAAGCTGGAGGCCGAGGGGCTGGTCACGTACGCCACCGAAGGCGGGCGCAAGGTGTACTCCATCACCGAGGCGGGCCGCGCCGAGCTGGCCGACCGGGTGGGGGAGCTGGCCGACCTGGAGCTGGAGATCCGCGACTCCGTGTCCGAGCTGGCCGCGGAGATCCGCGACGACGTCCGCGGTGCCGCCGGTGACCTGCGCCGCGAGATGCGGGCCGAGGCCTCCGCCACGACGGCCCATTTCGAGGACGAGTCCTGGAAGGCCGCCAAGGAGGAGTTCCGCAAGGCGAAGCAGGAGTGGAAGGAGCAGGCCCGCCGGGCGAAGGACGAGAGCCGCCGGGCCCGTGAGGAGGCCCAGCAGGCCCGGCGCCAGGCCAAGGAGGCGCAGGAGCGGGCCCGCGAGGAGGTCCAGCGCATCGCCGCCCAGCTCCAGGAGCAGTTCGCCAGGTCCGGCGGGGTCCTGGGCAGCCTTGCCGGAGCGTGGCTGGGCGGCGGCGGTGCGGCGGAGGCCGGGCCCGCCGGGACGGCGAGCGCCCCGGGGCCCTCGGGATCCGGATGGGCCGAGGACCTGACGCCCACCGCCGATCCGGCACGGGACCTGGACCGGCTGCTGGACCGCTTCCGGGACGACGTCCGTGACGCGGCCCGCGACCACGGCGTGACCCCCGCCCAGCTCGCAGAGGCCCGCGCCCACCTGGCGGCGGCCGCCGCCCGCATCGCGGCGGGGCTGCGGCCCGGGGCTTAGGCCGCCAGGGCCGCTTCGGCGGTGGCGTAGGTGACCCCGTGGTCGGCCAGGGCCTCCGAGACCGCGCCGGGGCGGGAGAGCAGGGCCAGCAGCAGGTGGAGGGTGCCGATGTGGCGTTCCCCGCGTCCCAGGGCGATGCGCAGGGACTGCTCCAGGGCCTTCTTGGCGCCCCCGGTGAACGGGACGTGCCTCTTCTCGGACTCCGGGCGGCCCAGGGCCGTGCGGAGGGAGGAGCCGAGGGTGCGCCTGCGGGGTGCGGGGGCCGCGAGGGCGCCCGCGCCGTGGGTCTCCTCGATCCGGGAGACGATCTCCGAGAGGTCGATGCCGAGACCGGCGAGAGCCTCCTCGTCCGCCCTGGACATCCCGCCCCGGCGGCGGGCGGCCCGCAGGCCCGCCGCGACGGCGGCGCGGTCCACGCCCAGGCGGTCCAGGGCGCCCCGCTCCAGCAGGGAGAGCAGCAGGTGTTCCTCGGTGACGGTGGCGGCCCCGGCCGTGCGGGCCTGGTCGGCCGCGCCCGTCACCGTGTCGCGGGCGTCCCGGGTGAAGCGTTCGAACATCAGAGCCTCCCGTGCTTCTTGTGTACGGCCTGCCGGCTGACGCCCAGCTCGGCCGCGATCTCCTGCCAGGACCAGCCCTGCGCGCGGGCGCTGCGTACCTGTACGGCCTCCAGCTGCTCCAGCAGCCTGCGGAGGGCGGCCACGGCACGCAGGCCCACGCGGGGGTCCTGGTCCCCGGCCCGTGCGGCGAGGTCGGTCGCTTCGGTCATGTCTGTCAATCTAGGTTGACACGGGAGGGGTGTCAACCCTGATTGACGGGCGGGGTGGTCAGACCGTGAGGACGATCTTTCCGAAGAGGTCTCCCGACGCGAGCTGCTCGAAGCCCTCGCGGGCGCGGTCCAGGGGCAGCGTCCGGTCGATGACCGGGCGGACGCCGGTGGCGGCGCAGAAGGACAGCAGGTCCTCCAGCTCGTCCTTGGTGCCCATGGTCGAGCCGACCACCTTCAGCTCCAGGAAGAAGATCCGGTGCAGCTCGCCGGCCGGCGGAGTGCCGCCGCTCGTCGCGCCGGAGATCACCAGGGTGCCGCCGGGGCGCAGGCTCTTGACCGAGTGCGACCAGGTGGCCGCGCCCACCGTCTCGATGACGGCGTCCACGCGGTGCGGGAGCCGCGCGCCCGGCTCGTAGGCCTCCGTCGCGCCGAGCTCCACGGCGCGCTTGCGCTTGGCCGCGTCGCGGCTGGTGGCGAAGACGCGCAGGCCCGCCGCCTTGCCCAGGACGATCGCGGCGGTGGCGACCCCGCCGCCCGCGCCCTGGACGAGCACGGAGTCACCCGGCCGGACCCCGGCGTTGGTGAACAGCATCCGGTACGCCGTCAGCCAGGCCGTCGGCAGGCAGGCGGCCTCCTCGAAGGACAGCTCGGCGGGCTTGGGCAGCACGTTCCAGGCGGGGACGGTCACCTGCTCGGCGAAGGTGCCCTGGTAGCGCTCGGTCAGGATCGAGCGCGGCTCGTCCGGGCCGACTCCGTGGCCGCTCTGGCCGATCACGGAGTGCAGGACGACCTCGTTCCCGTCCTGGTCGGTCCCGGCGGCGTCGCAGCCGAGGATCATGGGCAGTTTGTCCTCGCCGAGACCGACTCCGCGCAGCGACCACAGGTCGTGGTGGTTGAGGGAGGCGGCCTTGACGTTGACGGTCACCCAGCCGGGGCGGGCCACGGGGGCCGGGCGCTCGCCCAGCTCAAGGCCGTTCAGCGGCTGGTCTCGGTCGATTCGGGCGGCATAGGCAGCGAACATGGCGCCAGACGCTACCGGTCGGTAGGCCCCTCTGGCCAGAGGCGGCCGATCGTCGGCGGGTGGGAGCGGAAGCACTCGTTCGATCCTCAACTACCGTCCGTACCAGGTGGTTTGTCCATGGACCCGGGTCAATCGGAACGTCAAAGACCGCCCAGGGAGGGGGTAGGATTCAAGCCATGCGGCGCGCTCGTCATGAGCCTGTCATTCTCGTCGCGTTCCCGCTTTGCGTTCCCGCGTTCTCTTGCGCGCCCGGCAACGAGGGTGGAGCGACCCCTCCCCGTTCGGGGGCGGGGAGGGTGCATTCCCCGCGAGGGAACGACGCGTACGCGAAGAGGCCCGGCCGGATCGATCCGGCCGGGCCTCACCCGTAGCGCTGTTGCCCAGCGTGGCACTAGGCCAGGCGGGCCACCCCGTCGGCCTTCGCCGCCGCGGCGACCGCGGCCGTGACGGCCTCGGCGACGCGCGCGTCGAACGGCGAGGGGATCACGTAGTCGGCGGCGAGCTCGTCACCCACGACGCCGGCGATGGCGTCGGCGGCGGCGATCTTCATGCCCTCGGTGATCCGGGTCGCGCGCACCTTCAGGGCGCCCGCGAAGATGCCCGGGAAGGCCAGCACGTTGTTGATCTGGTTCGGGAAGTCCGAACGGCCGGTCGCCACGACGGCCGCGTACTTGTGCGCGACGTCGGGGTGCACCTCCGGGTTCGGGTTGGCCATGGCGAAGACGAAGGAGTTCTTCGCCATCGTGGCCACCGCCGCCTCGCCGACCGTGCCGCCGGAGACGCCGATGAAGACGTCCGCGCCCGCGAGGGCCTCCTCCAGCGTGCCGTTGAGGCCGCTCTTGTTGGTCAGACCCGCGATCTCCGCCTTGACGTCCGTCAGGTCGGCGCGGTCCGAGGAGACGACGCCCTTGCGGTCGGTGACGCAGACGTCGCCGATGCCCGCGTCGACCAGGATCTTGGCGATGGCGATGCCCGCCGCTCCGGCGCCCGCGATCACGGCCCGCAGGTCGCCGAGCGTGCGGCCGGTGAGCTTCGCGGCGTTGCGCAGGGCGGCCAGCGTCACGATGGCCGTGCCGTGCTGGTCGTCGTGGAAGATCGGGATGTCCAGCGCCTCCTGGAGGCGGCGCTCGATCTCGAAACAGCGGGGGGCGGAGATGTCCTCCAGGTTCACCCCGCCGAAGGACGGGGCCAGACGGATGACCGTCTCGACGATCTCGTCCGTGTCCTTGGTGGCGAGCGCGATCGGAACCGCGTCCACGCCGCCGAACTGCTTGAAAAGAATCGCCTTGCCCTCCATCACGGGGAGGGAGGCCTCGGGACCGATGTCACCGAGTCCGAGCACGGCCGTGCCGTCGGTGACGACCGCGACCACGTTCGACTTCCAGGTGTACTCGTTCACGAGCTCCGGCTGCTCGGCGATGGCGGTGCACACCTTCGCCACGCCGGGGGTGTACGCCAGGGACAGGTCGTCCTTGTCGTTGACCGGCACCGTGGCCTGAATGGCCATCTTGCCGCCGCGGTGCAGTGCGAACACCGCATCGGGGTTGTTGTCCGTCGCACTGTCACTGCGAGGGTTGACGATCTCCGCTGCCACTTCGTGTGACCCCTTAAGTCCTTTGAATCGTTGAGGGTGGCCACTCCTGGTTAAGGGGTGGGCGGGCACCGCGTTCGTACTCCGCGTCGACGGTTGGCCCGTCTCCGCGGAGGGGAGGTTCGTACGCGCGGGCGCGCCGCACGCGCGCCCTGAGCCCCGGATGAGGGGTGTAAGGATCTGTTCTACCCGAAGAACGCTCGGCCAGACGAGTCGATTCCGGACTGATCGTAGGTTGCTTGTCCTGGTTTTGGCTAAAAGTCCAAAGCTTGGTGTCCAGCAGGCGAGACACGCAGCAAATAGTGAGGCGAAAACGCCTGGTCACGGCGTTTTGTGCGGCTCCGAGGGCCCTTGCCCGCAGTCCTGTTGGGTAGTCGGGGGCGCCCGTTATCTGATTTTGACCTGACGAGCAGCCTGAATGCGTCAGTCCGAATGGCAAGATGCCGTAATCACACAAGGTCGCGACACTCGATGGTGCGTGCCCGGCCTTCTCTCGGATGCTTTTCCACCCCTGTCGGAGGAACCAGCTCATGACCGCAAGCACCACCCGTCGTACGACCGCCGCCCGGTCCCGGATCGCCGCGGTCGGCGCGATCGCGGTCGCCGGCGCCCTGATCCTCACCGGATGTGGCGACCAGACCGAGGGCAACGGCTCCTCGAACTCGGGCAAGACCGACAACAGCGCCCCGCTGTTCTCGAAGCTCCCGAAGAAGATCCAGGACGCCGGCGTCATCAAGGTCGGCTCGGACACGGCCTACGCGCCGATGGAGTTCGTCGACGGTGGGAAGATCGTCGGTGTCGACCCCGACATCGCCGAGGCGCTCGGCAAGCAGCTGGGTGTGAAGTTCCAGTTCACCTCCGGCACCTTCGACGGCCTGATCACCTCCCTGGAGACCGGCCGCCAGGACATCGCGATGTCCTCGATCACGGACAACAAGAAGCGCCAGGAAGGCCTCGACGACAAGGGCCAGAAGATCGGCAAGGGCGTCGACTTCGTCGACTACTTCTCCTCCGGCGTCTCGCTCCTCGTCAAGAAGGGCAACCCCGAGAACATCAAGTCCCTCGACGACCTCTGCGGCAAGACGGTCGCCGTCCAGCGCGGCACCACGTACGAGGACACCTTCAAGGCGCAGGCCGAGAAGTGCGGTGACAAGAAGCTCACCATCGAGGCCTTCGACACCGACGCCGAGGCCCAGACCCGCGTCAAGGCCGGCGGCGCCGTGGCCGACCTGAACGACTACCCGGTCACCGCCTACACGGCGAAGACCTCGGGCGGCGGCAACGACTTCGAGGTCGCCGGCCAGCAGGCCGACGTCGGCCTCTTCGGCATCGCGGTCTCCAAGGAGAACACGCAGCTGCGCGACGCCCTCAAGGAAGCCCTCGACGCCATCATCAAGGACGGCTCCTACGCCAAGGTCCTGGAGAAGTGGAACGTCAAGGACAGCGCCGTGCAGTCCGCCACCATCAACGCGGGCAAGTAAGACCGAGCGCTCCACTGAAGGGCAGTCATTGTGACTGACAAGATCGACAAGGGCCCGGCCGCGACTCCGGCCGGACCCGGCGCCTCGGGCAACCCCTACGAGGCGATCAAGGCCATCCCCGTACGGCACTACGGGCGCTGGATCAGCGCCGTGGTCGTCGCCGTACTGCTCACCTGGCTCGTCTACGCCTTCTCCCAGGGCAAGATCATCTGGGGTACGGTCGGCGACAAGCTGTTCGACCCCGCGGTCATCAGCGGCCTCGGCAACACCATCATCATCAGCATCTCGGCCATGGCGCTGGGCCTGGCGCTCGGCATCCTCTTCGCCGTGATGCGGCTGTCGAAGAACCCGGTCACCAGCTTCGTGGCCTGGCTCTACATCTGGTTCTTCCGCGGCACCCCGGTCTACGTGCAGCTGCTGGTCTGGTTCAGCCTCCCGCTGATCTTCCAGTACATCGACCTGGGCCCGATCTACAAGAACGAGACCGTCGACGTCATGACGCCGTTCATGGTCGCCCTGCTGGGCCTCGGCCTGAACGAGGGCGCCTACATGGCGGAGATCGTCCGTGCGGGCATCCAGTCCGTCGACGAGGGCCAGAGCGAGGCCTCGCACGCGCTCGGCATGACCCAGACGCAGACCATGCGCCGCGTCGTGCTGCCGCAGGCCATGCGCGTGATCATCCCGCCGACCGGCAACGAGTTCATCAACATGCTGAAGACCTCCTCCCTGGTCTCGGCGGTGCAGTACACCGAACTCCTGCGCGCCAGCTCCAACATCGGCAGCACCGCCGGTGCGGTCATCGAGATGTACTTCGTGGCCTCCATCTGGTACCTGGCGCTGACCAGCGTCTTCAGCGTCGGCCAGTACTACCTGGAGCGCCGCTACGCCCGCGGCTCGCTGCGCAGCCTGCCCCCCACCCCGTTCGAGCGGCTCAAGGCCAACCTGAACATGTTCCGCCGTACGGAGGTGGCGAAGTGACCGCCCAGCCGATGGTCAAGGCCGAAGGCGTCCACAAGTCCTACGGCGCCGCCCACATCCTGCGCGGGATCGACCTCGAGGTCGCCCCCCGCGAGGTCTTCTGCCTGGTCGGCCCGTCCGGCTCCGGCAAGTCCACCTTCCTGCGCTGCATCAACCACCTGGAGCGCATCAACGCCGGCCGGCTCTCGGTCGACGGCCAGCTGGTGGGCTACAAGCAGAAGGGCGACAAGCTCTACGAGCTGAGGGACAGCGAGGTCGCGGCCCAGCGCCGGGACATCGGCATGGTCTTCCAGCGCTTCAACCTCTTCCCGCACATGACGGCCATAGAGAACGTCATGGAAGCCCCGGTCATGGTCAAGGGCGAGAGCAAGGCGGTGGCCCGCGAGCGCGCCGTACGCCTCCTCGACCGCGTCGGCCTCGGCGACAAGGGCGGGAACTACCCGACCCAGCTCTCCGGCGGCCAGCAGCAGCGCGTGGCGATCGCCCGCGCGCTGGCCATGGAGCCGAAGCTGATGCTCTTCGACGAGCCCACCTCGGCCCTGGACCCCGAGCTGGTCGGCGACGTCCTGGACGTCATGCGGGACCTGGCCGAGTCGGGCATGACCATGATCGTGGTGACCCACGAGATGGGCTTCGCCCGCGAGGTCGGCGACAACCTCGTCTTCATGGACGGCGGCGTGGTGGTCGAGTCCGGCCACCCGCGCGATGTGCTGGGCAACCCGCAGCACGACCGGACGAAGGCGTTCCTGTCCAAGGTGCTGTAGGCGGCACGCGCTGACGCAGGGGCGGTACGGGAACCCGTACCGCCCCTGCGGCGTGCGCGGCGCAGTTCCTACCGCAGCGCCAGGACCAGCGCGTCCGAGGGTGAGCGCCAGACCGTGCGGGCCTCCGCGAAGCCCGCCTCGCGCAGGGTGCGGGCGTGCCAGGCCTCGTCCGGGGTCTCGCCGTCGGCGTGCTCCCCGTAGATCTCGAACCGGGCCCGGACCGCCTCCGCCAGCACCGGGTCGGAGCCGGCCATGGCCCACCAGTCGCGCCAGTCCAGTGCGCCCGCCGCCCGCGCCCGCTCCATCCCGGCGTGGCGGTGGGCGTGCTCCGCGGCGTCGATGCGCGGGGTGGCGGGGTCGGGCATGTGGTCGGCGTTCATGAAGACCCCGCCGGGGCGCACCAGCGGCGCGATCTGCCCGTACAGGACGGCCAGCTCCTTGCCGGTGAGCCAGTGCAGGGCGGTCGCGGTCAGCACGGCGTCGTACGCGTCGTACGGGAGGGCCGCCCGCCAGTGCGGGTCCGTGAGGTCGGCGGTGACGAAGGAGACCCGGTCGTCGCCGGCGAAGTGGCCGCGGGCGATCGTGAGCAGCGCGGGGTCGAGATCCAGCCCGGTGCTCGTCGCCTCCGGGAACCGCCGCAGCAGCCGGTCCGTGATACTTCCCGTACCGCACGCGAGGTCCAGCACCCGGGGTGCGGGGCCCACCACGGCCTCCACCATGTCCAGCATCACCCGGAACCGCTCCTCGCGGTCGGGCATGTACCACTCCTGCTGGCGGTCCCAGCTCTCCTGCCAGGCCCGCCAGTCCGTACCGAACGAGCCAGTCACAGCGTCCGCCATCCCGAACTCCTCCATGCGTAATACCCTCGAAGCCATAGGAGCCGTTACCCGGCTCGCGCAGACACTATTCCGCATCCGTAAGGACTACCAGTGGAACTGGTCCATTACTCCGACTTCGCCGTGCGCCTGGTCAACACCGAGCAGCCGGCCCGCAACAAGGACGCCCTGACCTCCGTGGAGGACGTCCGCGCGCTCTTCGGACCCAGCGTGCAGATGGCCCGCCGGGTCACCGACACCGACGTCACCCGTTTCCGCAACGTCCGCGGCCGGCTGCGCGCCGTCTTCGAGGCCGCCGACAGCGGCGACCACGCCCTCGCCGTCGACCTGCTCAACTCCCTCCTCATGGAGTTCCCGGTCAGCCCCCAGGTCAGCGGCCACGACACCCTCGGCGAGGACGGCCGCCCCGACTGGCACATCCACCTCGCCGAGCACCCCTCCAACGCCTCCGCGGGCTACGCCGCCATGGCCTCCATGGGCCTCGCCTTCGCCCTCACCGAGCACGGCCCCGACCGCCTCGGCCTGTGCCAGGCACCGCCCTGCCGCAACGCCTACCTCGACACCTCCACCAACCGGTCCCGGCGCTACTGCTCCGACCGCTGCGCCACCCGCGCCAACGTCGCCGCCTACCGCGCCCGCAAGCGGCTGGAGGCCGATACGTCGGCGCGCAGCGGCCGCACCGCCGACACCGCCCAGGACAGCCGCGCCCTCAGCGAGCGCTGACCCGCCGGGCGCGGCCGCAGCCGCAGGAACGCCACCGCCAGCACCAGCTCCTCGGGGACCGCGCCGTAGTCGGTGCTGTCCCCGGTCTCGTTGAACGGGTTGTCCCCGAGCATCCACCAGCCGCCCGCCCGCCGCTCCGCCGCCCGCTTGACCACCAACAGGTCCTGCTGGAGCGGATGCCGGAACACCACCACGTCACCCGGTCGGACCAACGCCCCGTACCGGACCACCAGCCGGTCCCCGTGCACCAGCGTCGGCACCATCGACGGCCCCGCCACCTCGGTGATCCCGACCCGCATCCGCACCCGCCCGCTCTCCGCCATCTCCGGCCTCCTCATCCCTCCCCGCATGCTGCCGTACGGGCCCGTACGTTCGCTCACCCCCGCTCGGCCGGGGCTGGACTTTTGTCCTAAGCCCATGGGGGCGCCCGCGAATTCCGGATTCTCAGCGAGTAATCTCCACTCTTGAGAAGACGATCACGAGGAGGACCCACTCCATGCTTTCCCGCTTCTTCGCCCCCAAGGTGAAGGTCTCCGCCCACTGCGACCTGCCCTGCGGCGTGTACGACCCGGCCCAGGCCCGTATCGAGGCCGAGTCCGTCAAGGCCGTCCAGGAGAAGTACCAGGCCAACGACGACGCGGACTTCCGCGCGCGCGCCATCACCATCAAGGAGCAGCGCGCCGAGCTCGCGAAGCACCACGTCTCGGTGCTCTGGAGCGACTACTTCAAGCCCCCGCACTTCGAGAAGTACCCGCAGCTCCACACCCTGGTCAACGACACCCTGAAGGCCCTCTCGGCCGCCAAGGCGTCGAACGACCCGGCGACCGGCGCCAAGGCCCTCGAGCTCATCGCCGAGATCGACCGCATCTTCTGGGAGACCAAGGCCGCCTGATCCTGGGCGCCCGAGGGATCTCCCCGCGCTGCTGGTCAGAGCGCACATGACAACGGCCCGACCGCTTCGAGCGGCCGGGCCGTTGGGCTCTCAGGAGATCATTTGGGAGATGCTGGGGAGATTTAAGTGGATCATGCCGCCCGGGCCCCGCAAGGGACTTTCTCGTCGGCGGATCAGTCAGTCGGCTGTCCGAGCGGCGCTTCGGCCGGTGGCGATTTCGAGGACCATCGCCTCGTAGAAGGGGGCGTCCTCCCAGGGATGCGATGTCCCGACCGCCCGGTAGCCCCACGAGGCGTAGGCCGTGCGGGCAGGAGCCGCCTCGGGCTCGGGCCGTACGGTGAGGGTGACCCGCTCCACGTCGAGGCCATCGAGCAGAGCCGTGTGCAGGGCCCCGGCAATACCCCGGCGACGCCAGGGCTTGCGAACGGCCAGCTCCAGGATCACCCACGTACGGGCGCCGTCCTCGCGCGTGAACTCCTCCGGAAGCTCCGTGTCCAGGTTGCTCCACCACCCTGTATCGGCAGGGAGCAGGTACCCGTACGCGAAGCCGATGACCGCCTCGACGTCCCGGGCGATGATCAGACGCATCCCGGCCCGCTGGGCGTGAACGACGTAGTGGTCGATGAACCGCGCTACGTCGGAAGGGCCCTCGCTGTAGGGAGGCTCGGCATAGACCTCCTCGTACGCCGGAAGGAAGAGATCGAGCCCGCCTGCGGCCCCGGCCCCCTCGTAGCGCTCGTAGGTCACCTCCGACATCACGCAGCCCCCCTGGCCCGCACGTACTCGGCCAGCTCTCCGGCGGCCTCCCGGGCGGAGGCGGCTTCGACGTTCCCCAGCGCGCCGGCCACCTCGGCCAGCCGCTTCGTGACGCGCCCGGACTCGACCTCTTCCAGGTGCTCCAGGCTGCCTACCGCATGCGCTGCTCCCTCGTCCACCTCGCCGGCGGCGATGAGGTTCTTGGCCAGCGTGATCCGGTAGAGGGCTCTGTTCCGTCCGTAGGTGGTCTCCTGGTGCTGGAGGGCGGCGCTGAGGAACCGGGTGGCGGCGGAATGGCGGCTGAGCTCGCTGTAGAGGAGGCCCTGTGCGTACTCAAGTTCCGCGGGCCCGTGGAAGGCGGTCCACTCGGGGGACGGCCGACCCTTCCGGGCCATGAGCTTCATCGCGACGCCGAGACGGGCGTGCGCGGTCGTGCCGTCCCCCAGCAGCGCGAGGGCGCGTGCTTCCCGGGCGGCGATGAGCGACTGGAGCACGGGGGAGCCGAGCTTCGTCGCGCGTTCCTGGGCGGCACGTGCGAGGTCGAGGCCGTCCCGTGCTCGGCCCTCGTGGCAGGCCTGGAGGCTCAGGGACGAGAAGATCAGGATCTCCAGGTTCGTGTCCCTCAGCATCGTGGCGGTGGTGAGGGCTTCGCCGAAGTAGCGCCGCGCGCTCTCCTGGTCGTCCGCGTCGTAGTAGAGCCAGCCGCAGTGTTCGGCGATCTCGCCCGAGAGGAGCTGGAGCTGGCGGCCGATGGTGTCCGGGTATTGGCCGGTATCGATCACGCGACGGACACGCCGTAGGTGGCGGACGGCCAGGGAGCGGACGTCACCGCCGCCGTACGCGTCGTCGAGGTGGAACAGCGAGCGGAGGCCGGCGCGGAGTTCAGTGAGGTGGGCGGTCCCGACGGCCCCCGACGGACCGAGCGGGGTCATGGGCCGTGTGTGGGCAGGCATGCCCAAGGCGGCGGTGACGCCGACGGAGTCGGCGAGGAAGGCGCGTCGGTCCATGGCCACGGGGATGCCCTTCTGCGCGGGGTGCGATGCTGCCCCCACGGTGGCACTGGGCGGCGGCCCCGGGAAACCCAGTTCGGTCGGACACGATCCGAACATGGCGTGCAATGTTCGCCAGGCCTTCGCCCGGGGAGCCGGCGGATTGGGCTGTCGCCATCGGCGGGCCTGCCGGTCCGTCAGCGTGATGGGTTCGCCGAGGATGTCCGCGGTCATCTGGAACGCCCTCAGGAAGTCCCCCGGCTTCTCCCAGCCGTGGACGATGCACGCGTGCGCGAAGGCTGTCAGCTCGGGTCGCACCGTCACCTCCGGTGACCTGGGGGTCTCTGACCGTAGCGGCTTTCATGGGCGCCGAAAGCCCGCTCGACGTGAAAAGTCCGCCCGAAAGTCCGGGCGAAGGTCCGGCGGCCCCGGTTCGGGCGCCGTTGACTCGTAGGTGAGGAAGCCGACGGGCCCAAGCCCGCCGACCGTCCGCCCGCTGACGACACCAGGGAGCCGCCATGTCTTCCAAGAGAACGGCCGAGTGGTACGCGCGGTGCCTCGGCGAGCCCGAGGCGGCCTACGCCGAGTGGCAGGACCACGGCGTCGCCGTACTGCCGCTCGGCCGGTTCGAGGCCGTCCGGTTCCCCGAGACCCTCGCCCACGTGGCCGTGGAGGGTACCGAGAGGGAGGTCGTGAACCTCGCCCTCATGCTGGCCCTGGAGGGCCCCGTCATCCACGACTCCCGCGGGCACAACTACTACGCGCTCGTCGAGCCCGGTACGGCGGAGCGATGGAGCGCGCGCTACGTGGAGTGCCTGGGCAGCGGCACCCACCTCGGAGTACCGGACATCGCCCTGGACCGCCCCGCCCCCAACCGGCCGATCTACTGGGCCTCGACCCCCGGCCCCGGGGCGGACTTCTGCCGCACCGCCGCCGTCCAACTCCTCATCCGTGTCGGCTCCGCACGGCTCGCCGAGGCGGGAACCTGCGCCATCTCCGCCCATGAGGCGGCGGCGCGTGGGTGAGCGGGCGCGCCAGACCTTGTACCTCCTGGCGCTCGTAGCCGTCGTGGCCGCCATCACGTGGGGGGCCTCGAAGTGACGGACGACGGGAACCGCATGGAGCGGGAGGCCTTCGACCTTCACCGGCTGACGTTGGAGGTCATGCGGTCCAGCGCCCACCCCGACGGCGAGTGCACGCGAGCGCACATGCCCTGTGCGGGGTGCGGCCAGCTTGCGCCGATCGCCGAGAAGTACGGCAACACCATGGCCGACCGCCGTCTCTGCTGCTACGCGTGGGCCGTCCACCACGATCCCTGGATGTGCTGGCTGCGCAGCAACCACTTCGACGGCCGGCCGGGAGACGAGGCCGCCCTGGCCGATCAGGTGAGCGGATTGACGCCGATCCTCATCGCCGCGCGCGCCCTGCTCGACACCCTCTGACCTCCCGCCCCTACCGGGAGCGGGCATCCTGCACACTCGAACCGATGGGAGACCCTGATGGGCAAGCACGCCGGACCACCGCAAGACAAGCCGTGGACGCCGCCGGCCCAGCCGTCGAGCCCGGACGGGAGTCGGCCGACGCCCCAGCCGTCCACCCCGCCCCCGCCGCCGCCGGGCAAGAAGTGAACCGGGACATCTGCCGCGAGGCCCTGGTGACCGGGGGGTTACTGCGCGAGCCGTGGTTGGCCGGGGCCTTCGACAAGGTCGACCGCGAAGCGTTCGTTCCCGGGGCCGTCTGGCTGCCGGTCCGGGACGCCGAAGGCCTCCGGCGCTTCGTGGACCGCGACGAGGAGCCGGACGTCTGGCGCCACGCTGTCTGGAACCCCCACCAGTCGGTCGTCACCCAGCTGGACGACGGCGACATGACCCCGGGGCCCAGCGCGGGCGACTTCACGTCATCCGTGTCAGCCCTGGACATCGTCATGCGGAAGCTCCAGCACCTGGACCTCGTGCCACGGTCCCGCGTGCTGGAGATCGGCTACGGATCCGGCTACCACACGGCCTTGCTGTGTGAGCGAGTCGGCTCGGAGCGGGTGGTCGCCATCGAGGTGGACGAGGAGCTCGCACGTACGGGCGCGGCGAACCTCAAGGCGGCCGGCTACGACCCGGAGCTGATCGTCGGGGACGGCCTCGAGGGCGCCCCCGGCGGGGAGCCGTTCAGCCGGATCATCAACACGGCGTCGCTGCGGCGTGTTCCGTACGCCTGGATCGAGCAGTCCAGGCGGAGCGGGGTGATCCTCACCCCGTTCGGGACGGCCTACAGCAATGCGGGTCTCCTGCGGCTCCGTGTCGACACCTCGGGAACGAAGGCGCAGGGAGCCTTCGTCGGCGAGTCCTCGTACATGTGGATCCGCTCCGAGCGGCCGACCGTCGACCTCCAGGTCCCGGAGGAGTCGACCAGCCGGAAGTCGCCGATCGATCCCGCACAGGTGCTGGGGGCGGGATACCTCCAGGACTTCGCCATCGGCCTGCACGTCCCGGACGTCTCCTACTCGCACCGCGGGGAGGGTGACGACCGTCAGGTCCAGTTCGTGGACGAGGCCGGCACCTCGGCCACGATCGTCCGCTACGGAGACTGGTGGAAGGAGGGCGCGGTCCGCTCGTGGGGACCGCGCGATCTCTGGGCGGAGGTGACCGCGGCGTACACCTGGTACGAGTTGCACGGCCGACCGCACATCACCCGCTTCGGCGTCACGGTCGACGGGTCCGGTCAGTGCGCATGGCTGGACGACCCCCGTCAGCTCGTCGGTTCCTGAGTACCAGCCCCGGCCGGGCGTGCCCGCTTCCTTCCGGCCAACGGCGTCGGAGGAAGCGGGGGCCCGGACGGGAGACGGGCTACTCGTCGTCCTCGTCCTCGTCGTCCAGCCGGGCCAGCCAGGTCGCCAGGCGTTCCACCGGGACCTCGAAGTCCGGGTTCAGGTCGACGAACGTGCGGAGCTGCTCGGCGAGCCACTCGAAGGTGACCTCCTCCTCGCCGCGCCGCTTCTCCAGCTCCTCGATGCCGCGATCGGTGAAGTACAAGTCGGGCTCCGTGCCGTGTGGTGGTGACGGGGGTCTTTCCGCCAGGATAATCCGCTTACCGGCGAGACCCTCCCGCCCGTGGGGTCCACGGCGCTACCGTGGACGCCCTTCACGGGGCGAGCGGGGAACGGGGGGCCAGGGATGCCTGACGGGCGCACGGCGGGATCCGCGCGCGCCTTCGAGCTCCTGGAGTCCCTGGTCCGGGCCGCCACCGTACGCGTCCACGCGCCCCCGGACGGGTATGAGAGCCCTGGGACGGGGCCGACGTGGGGGAGCGGGTTCTTCATCGCCCCGGGCTGGGTCCTGACGTGCGCGCACGTGGTCGGCGAAGGGGGTGCTGCCGTGCGGCTGACCGGGCGTGAAATCGGCATCACGTTCTTCTCCGGCAGTTCCCCCGGCGGCGACGGCGCCACCGGGACGGTCACCGGCCGGGTGGAATGCGTACTCCCCGAGCGGCTCGACGAGCGACGGCCCGGGCGGCGCGCCCTGTGGGACCTGCCCGACCTGGCACTGGTACGGGTCCTCGCACCCGTCACCCACGCCTGCGTCTGGCTGACCGACCGGGCCCGACCCCGCCTCGACGAGGCCGCGTACTTCGGCTGCACCGAGGAGCTCGGCGTCCGCGAGATCACCGGCCGCACCACCCGCCTGCGCGGCATCGCCGCGGGCGGCGCCGCGATCCGCCTCGGCGACGACGACGAGATCGAGGCCGGCATGTCCGGCGGGCCGGTGGTGGACCTGACGCGCGGGGAGGTCGTGGGGATCGTCAAGGCCCGCCGGCACGCGGGCGGCGGCGGACTCGCCGTGTCCGTGGCCCAGCTGCGGACCCTGCCCACGCCGGCGAACGGCCAGAGCGGCCTCTACCGCAGGGTCATGCAGGCCCACGACCTCTACCACTACGACCGCCACCTCAGCGACCTCGACAGCCGCCGCACCTGGACCGACGTCCACGACGAACTCCCCGCCGAGGACGGGGACCCGTACGGCCGCCGCGGCCGGCTCACCCCCGGCGAACGCACCACCCTGTGCGGGCTGCTCGCCGAACTCCCCGCGCCCGTTTCCTCGGAGGCCGTCCGCGAACTCGCCGAAGAGGCCCGGGGCGAGGAACCCGACACCACCCTGCCCGCCCCCCTCACCTGGCGCGACGGTCTCGGGCTGCTGCACGACCCGCCCGGCGCGGGCGGCGAGGCCGCCGCGATGCTCCGGTACGCGACCGGCGTGAGCGTGGCCGACCACCGCGAGCCGCCGGCCCCGGGCGCGGACGAGGAGCTCTGGGACTGGGTACGGGCCACTGCGGAGCGGCTGTGGCGTCCGCTGCGGCGGGAGCTGGGCGAGCGGCACGAGCGCGGTCTCGCCGAGCGGGAACGGCGCCGGCGCGCCGCCGTCGGCCGGGAGGCGCACGGCCCCGTACGGAGCTCCGGCGGCCTGCCGCCCGGCCCCTCGGTGCTGCTGGAGGCCTGGGCGCACGGCTGGGAGGACGTCTACGACTGGCGGGTGTCGGTGCTGGCCGGCCCCGTCCGCCCCGACCGGGTCACCCCCGTGGCCGCCGGCGTACGGGCCACCCTGGCGGCGCTGCCCGACGTGCTGCGCGCCCCGCTCGCCGAGGGGTTCCGGCGGTGCGACACCCACGAGGCGGCCGCGCTCCTCGAAGTCGCGGCCGCGCCGGAGCTGTTCGGGCTCGCGGTGGACGAATGGACCGTGTCGGGCGGGACCCCGGTCGGGGTGCAGCGGCCGGTGGTGTTCCGCTTCGGCGGGGACGCCGTCTCCGCCGGGCGCTGGGCGCACGTGCAGGCGGGACCGCTGCTGGGCCAGCGGGCCGACTGCCTGCGCGGCCGCCCCCGCAGCCCCTCGCCGGGGTGGCTGGCGGGGCTCCTGGACCACACCGTCCCGGTGCTCTGCGGGGCGGCGGCCACCGAACCGACGCTGGGCGCGCTGCACTCCGTACGAGAGGCCGGCTACGGGGTGGTGGTGTGTCGCAGGCCCCCGGCGGACCCGGGGGTATCCTGCGCCCCCTTCCACCGGGGGCTGCGGGAGGAACTGGCCGGGGCGGGCCGGGGCGCCGTGCTGCCGCAGCGCGTCCAGACCCTGCGGCGACGGGCGTACGGGGCGGATCCCGACGCCTACTGGGCGGCCGGGCTGACCCTCGTGTGGGACGACCCGGAGCGGGCGCTGCCGGAGGACGAGCCGTTGCAGGGGGACCTGTGAGGCGGGGGCCCGGCACGGTTCGGCGGGCGGTGCGGGCGGTGCGGGTGGTGCGGGCGGTTCCGGCGGTGCGGGGGACGGGGCCGGGGCCGCAGGGCGGTGACCGGCGGTGCGGGTGGTGCGGGCAGGACGAGTGGTGCGCGCGATGCGTGAGTCGCGTGCGGTGCGGGCGATGCGGGCGCAGCGAGCGGTACGGGCACGAGCGGTACGGGCAGGACGAGCGGTACGGGCAGAACGAGCGGTACGGGCACGAGCGGTACGGGCGATGCGGGCGATGCCGGCGGTGCGGGCTTCGTGGGAGGGAGCGGCCGTGAACGAGGAATGGCTCATCTACCGGGGCGTGGGCGAACCCCACGACGGGATCGCGGCCCTGCCCGACCCGCCGCCCTGGCGGGACTTCGACGGCGGCCCCGTCGTGGAACCGGGCGGGCCCGCCGCGGCCGCCGACGGGAACGTGGCCCGCCGCCTCGGCGCCCACCGGCAGGCCGCCGAGCTGCACCGGCCCGAGCCAGAGGAGCTGGAAGCCGTCAACGCCGCGCTCTACCTGCGCCGGCCCCTGCTGGTGACCGGCTATCCCGGCACCGGCAAGTCCACCCTCGCCCACGCCGTCGCCCACGAGCTGAAACTCGGCCGGGTGCTCCGCTGGCCGGTGGTGTCGCGCACCGTCCTCCAGGAGGGTCTCTACCGCTACGACGCCCTCGCCCGGCTCCAGGACGTACAGATCGCCGCCGGCGCGCGCGGGGCCGCGGGGGAGGGCGGCCCGGCGGCCGGCGGCGCACCCGGCATCGGCAGGTACATCCGGCTCGGCCCGCTCGGCACGGCACTGCTGCCCACCGAGCGCCCCCGCGTCCTGCTCGTCGACGAGCTCGACAAGAGCGACATCGACCTGCCCAACGACCTGCTGAACGTACTGGAGGAAGGCGAGTTCACCCTTCCCGAGCTGGAACGCGTCGCCGACTCCGAGCCCGAGGTGCAGGTGCTCACCGACGACGGCGCCAAGGTCACCGTCCGGGACGGGCGGGTGCGCTGCCGCGCCTTCCCCTTCATCATCCTGACCAGCAACGGCGAACGGGACTTCCCCGCCGCGCTGCTGCGCCGCTGCATCCAGCTCAAGCTCGGGCAGCCCGGCGAGAAGCGGCTCGCCACCATGGTCCGGGCGCACCTGGGCGAGGAGGCCGCCCAGCTCGGCGCCGACCTGATCCGCGAGTTCCTCAGCCGCTCCCGCTCCGAACTGCTGGCCGCCGACCAGCTGCTCAACGCCATCTACCTCACCCACTACGCCGCCCCGCCCAGCCGGGACGACCTCGCGGACCTGCTCATCCAGCGCCTCGACCGCCCGAGGTGAGCGGCCGTGACCCAGGAACCCGACCCCCCGGCCGGATCCGCGCCCCGAGCCGCGGACGCCGAGATCCGCGCCCTCACCGGGCTGCTGCGGGCCGCCGGGCTCGATCCGTCCGCCGAGGAACTGGCCGACGCCCTGTGGCTGGCCGGCCGTACCGGCAGCGCGGCGGACCGGTCCGGCAGCTCCCCGGAGCCCGCCTCCACCGCGCCCGGCGGACCGGCGCGTCCCCCGGGCCACCCGGGCACCGCCGGGCCGCCCCCGCAGCCGGAACCGGCGGAACCGGAGCCCGAGGACCCGGTCAGGCTCTACCCCGCCCGGGAGCACCCGGCCCCCGACACCGGCGCGGCCGCCGAGGTCCCCGTCGCGGGCGGGGTTCCCGTACGGGTGCCCGGCGCGGCCGCGCTGCCCCGCATCCTGGAGATCCAGCGGGCCCTGCGCGCCCTCCAGCGCCACCGGCCCCCCGGCCGCCCCACCCGTACCGTCCTCGACGAGGCCGCCACAGCCGAGGCCAGCGCCCGCGCCCTCGGACTGGTCATCCCCGTGTTCCGGCCGGACAGCCGGCGAGAGGCGACCGTACGGCTGGTCATGGACGCCTCGCCCTCCATGGCGGTATGGCGGGAGATGTTCGAGGAACTCCGGTTGGTGTGCGAGCGGCTGGGCGCCTTCCGCGACGTCCAGGCCCACCACCTGCACCGGCTGCCGGACGGCACCGCCGCCGTCGGCCGCGGCCCCGCACCCGGCCCCGGCCTGCGCTCCGGCGACCAGCTGCGCGACCCCACCGGGCGGGCCCTGACCATCGTCGTCTCCGACTGCGCCGGGCCGCTCTGGCGGGAGGGCGAGGCGCAGCGGCTGCTGCACCGGTGGGCCGAATGCGCGCCCTGCGCCGTCGTACAGCCCCTGCCGCAGCGGCTGTGGAGCCGCAGCTGGCTGCCGACCGAGCGCGGAGTACTGGAACGGGCCGGCGGGGGAGGCGGTGCGGGCGGCGGTACCGGCGGCGGGCCGAGGCTGCGGTTCCGGCCCGAGCGGCCGCCCCGGCCCGGGCGGCCCACCGGCGGCCTCACCGTGCCCGTGCTGCCGCCGAACGCCGTCGCCCTCGGCGCGTGGGCCCGGCTCGTCGCGGGACTGGGCACCGGGTCCGTGCCCGCCGAAGTGGGCCGGGTCCTCGCCCGCCACCCCGCCGCCCCCGTGCCCCTGCCCCGCACCGCCCGGCCGCCGCGCGAACTGGTGCGCCGCTTCCGCTCCTCCGCCGGGCCCGGCGCCGTCCAGCTCGCCGTGTACCTGTCGGCGGCGCCGCTGACCCTGCCCGTGATGCGGCTGGTGCAGCGCACGATGCTGCCCGACTCGGAGCCCTCCGACCTCGCGGAGGTCCTGCTGAGCGGGCTGCTGCGGCGCAGCGGCGAATCGCCCGGGCAGTGGTACGAGTTCGTGCCCGGCGTGCAGGAGGTGCTGCTCGGGCCGCTCGGGCGGGACGAGGCCGCGCTGGTGCTCAAGCACTGCTCGGAGTACGTACTGGCGAACTTCGGCCGGGGGGTGCGCAACTTCCCCGCCCTGGCCGTCGCTCAGCTCACCGGGGTGCCCGCGGCGGAGGCCGACTCCGCGCCCGCGCCCGGACCGGACGCCGGGTGGGACGGGGGCCGGGTGCCGCCGGGGGAGCTCCCTCAGGCCTTCGCGCAGGTCTCCGCGAAGGTGGTACGCCGCTACCTGCCCGGCCCGCCGGAGGAGACCCCGGCACCCCCCGCACCGCCCGTCCCGCTACCGGAACCGCCGCCCGGCCGCGCCTGGGCGGTCCGCGCGGCCCGGGAGCGGCTCGCGGCGGGGGCGCCCGACGCGGACGCCCGGCCCCTGTACGAGTCCGCCGCCCTGCTGCGCCGGGCCGTGGCCGTCCCGCCCGGGCCCGACGACCCCCCGGAGGAGGCCGAGACCGAACTCGCCGGGGTACTGCTGCGGCTGTGGGCCGTCCAACGGGACCCCGGACTCCTCGCCGAGGCCGAACGGGCCGTCACCGGGCTGCGCACCCCGGCCGGCCGGGCCGCGCTGGGCCGGGTGCTGTACGAACGGGCCGTGGCCGCGGGACCGGCGCCGGAGCTGCTGGCCGCCGCCGACCGGGAGTTCGCCGCCGCGGCCGCCGCCGGTCCGGAGCTGCGCCAGGCCTGCGCGGTGATGCGGGCCCGGACCCTGCTCCGGCTGAGCACCCTGCGCGACGACCCCGGGCCGCTGCACGAGGCGCGGGCCGCGCTGGAGCCGCTCGCCTCCGGCCCGGGGGCGGCGGACCCCGAACTGCTGCTGAACCTGGGCCGCGTCCTGGTGGCCCTCCTTCCCCGCACCCCGGACCCGGCGGAACGCACCGCCCTGGCGGAGCGCGCGGCCGCCACCCTGACGACGGCCCTGACCCTCCTCCTGCCCCCGCCGCACCGCACCCCGGCCCCGGCCGCCGGGCCGGGCACGGCCGACCCCGCTCCCGACCCCGCGCCGGCTCCCGCGCCCGCTCCCGACCCCGGCCAGGCACCCGCCCCCGGCCCGCCCTCCGCGCCCTGCCCGGCCGCCGCCCCGGCCGCCCCCGCCCCGCCCCCCGACGGGACGCGGCGCCCCGCCGCGCGGGTGCGGGTCGAGCTGGCCGGGGCGCTGCGGTACCTGCCCGCGCGGCTGGAGGAGGCGGCCTGGCAGCTGGCGCGGGCCCTGGACGAGGCGGCCGGGGAGTCCGGGCTGCGGCTCGCCGCCCTGGTGTGCCTGGCCCGGGTGCACCGGGCCCGGTACGCGCGGGACGCGGACCCGTGGGCCCTGGAGGCGGCGGCCGAGGCGTACGGCCGGGCCCGGCGGCTGATCCCCCGGGACGGCGAGGCCTTCGGGGAGCTGCTGCCCGAGTGGGGCGACGTACTCCTGGAACGGGCCCGGGCCGCGGACGGACGCCGCTTCGCCTCCACCGCCGTAAGGGTGCTGCGCGAGAGCCGCGCGGCCGTGCCGCAGTCCGACCCCGGGGCGGCGTACCGGCTGCTGCGGCTGGCCGCCGGACTGCGGCTGCGGCACACCTACGAGGGGGACCTCGTCGACCTGCGGGAGGCGGAGTACCTGCTGGAGCTGGCCGCGCGGCAGAGCCGCGACCCGCTGGAGCGGGCCCGCGCCTGGCGGGAGCACGGCGACGTGCAGCAGGACCTCCACGGCCACACCCGTGCCGCCGACCGCCTCGACCGTGCGGCGGACTCCTACCGGCGGGCCTGGCGGGCCGCGCTGGAAGCCGACCGCGACGGGCCGGGAGGTCCCGCCCTGCGGCTCGCGGCCAGGGCCCAGGAACTGCGCGGGGAGGTCCTGGAACGCCTCGCCCGCCCCCGCGCCGCCCTCGACGCCTACCGGGCCGCCCTGGATCTCTGGCAGCGCCAGGGCGCCCCCGACGGCGAGCGGGCGCGGGCCGTCCGGACGCGCGTACGGGCCCTGGAGGCGGGCAGCTGAGCCGTTTCCCCGCGCCGGGGGCAGGGAAAGGGCAGTGGACCGCCCACGGCAAGAGGGCAGTCGACCACACACGACAAGGGGACGGGCAGCCCATGATGACCGGACGTCAGGAAGCGGCAGGACCACGACCGGCCCGCCCGTGCCCCGGGCCGGGACCGGGGCTGCCGGACCTCTCCGGCCTCGACCTGGCAGCGCTGCGCGGGATCGACCACCCCGTGCTCGCCGAGGTCATCGCCGGCCTGGTGGACAGGGTCACGCACCCCGCCGAAATCCTCAACGCGTTCGACTCGGGCGTCACCTGACGGCCGCCGCCCCGTGCCCGGAGTTGACCACTTTCCGCCGTTAGCCGGGCCCGTGCGGAGGGCAGGGATGGACCGTCCGCAGGGGAGAGGTACAGGCGATGAGCCAAGCGATCACGAGCGGTCCCGCGCTGCCCGCGCACCGGACCCTCGCAGGTCACGCCCGCCACGCCCGCTGGCCGTACGCCATCCTCGACGTCCCCGGCCTGCGCGCCGCGGGCCACCGCCCGCAGCCCGTCCGGCAGTTCGTCCTCAAGACGCACAGCCGCTGCAACCTCGCCTGCACCTACTGCTACGTCTACGAGATGGCCGACCGCAGCTGGCGCACCCGCCCCGCCGCCATGGACCCCGCCACCGCCCTGCGCGCCGCCGAACGGATCGCCGAGCACGCCGCCGCCCACGACCTGCCCCGCGTGGACCTCGTGCTGCACGGCGGCGAACCCCTCCTCGCGGCGCCCTCCGTGCTCGCCGCCCCCGTCGAGGCGGTACGGGACGCCGTGGCCCGGCGCGCGCCCCGCACCCGCGTCACCGCCGGCGTGCAGACCAACGGCACCCTGCTCACCGCCGGCCGGATCGCCGCGCTGGCCGCGGCCGGGATCCGGGTCGGCGTCAGCCTCGACGGAGGCCTGCCCGCCCACAACCGGCGGCGCGTCGACCACGCGGGCCGCCCCGGCTTCGCCGCCGCCGCCCGCGGGCTGCGGCTGCTCGCCCGCCACCCCGAGAGCTACGCCGGGCTGCTGTGCGTGGTGGACCTCGCCCACGACCCGGTGGAGACGTACGAGTCCCTGCTCTCCTTCGCCCCGCCCAGCGTCGGCCTGCTGCTGCCCCTGGGCAACTGGAGCAGCCCGCCGCCCGGCAGCACCGGGCACGGGACCCCGTACGCCGACTGGCTCCTGGCCGTCTTCGAACGCTGGTGGCACGAGGGGGCGCGGCGCACCAGGATCCGGATCTTCGAGGAGGTCATCGCCCTGCTGCTCGGCCTGCCCGCCGCCACCGAGACCCTGGGCCTGGCGCCCGTCACCACCGCCGTCGTCGAGACCGACGGCAGCATCGAACAGGCCGATTCGCTGAAGTCCGCCTACGAGGGGGCCGCCTCGACCGGCATGACGCTGGAGCACCACAGCTTCGACGAACTGCTCGACCACCCCGGCTTCGCCGCCCGCCAGCTCGGCAGGGACGCCCTCGCCGCGGACTGCCGCGCCTGCGAGCTCGTCGAGGTGTGCGGCGGCGGGCACTACCCGCACCGCTACCGGGAGGGGGAGGGCTTCCGCCAGCCGTCCGTGTACTGCGCCGACCTCCAGGCCGTCATCCGGCACATCGCCCGCGCCCTGCACGAGGCCGCCACCACCGGGCGGGCCGCCTCATGACCCACGGCACCGGCACCGGCCTCCCCGCCCAGCGCACCGCCCCCGCCACAGCACGGCCCGAGCAGCCCGCACGGCCCGAGCAGCCCGGGACGCCCGGCCTCGCCCGGTTCACCGTCAGCTCCCACACCCTGCGCGCCCTCGCCTCCACCGAACCCTCCGAGGAGGGCACCCGCCTCGTACGCGACGTGCGCCGCTCCAAGCGGCTGCTCCTGCTGCGCGCCGTACTGGACGCCGCCCCCGGCGCGGAGACCGCCGAGCACTGGGCGCTGCTGGAGGAAGCCGAACGCCAGGACCCCGCGGCCGTGCACGACGTACTGCACTACCCCGCCACCGGCGTCTGGGCCGAGGAGACCCTGCGCCGCCTGCACGCCCCACAGGGCCCCCCGCCCGACCTCGGGCACCTGGGGGCGCTCGCGGCGGCCGCCGCGCTGCGCGCCGGAATCGGCTTCAAGACCACCCTGCGGCCCGTCAACGGCCGCCTGGTGCTCCCCACCCTGGGCCTGCTCCGCCCCCACGGCCCCGGCCGGCTCGCCCTGACCGAACGCTCCTGGGACACCGCCGACGTCCTGCCGCTGCACGCCCTGCCCGGCGGCGGCCCGACCTCCCTCGACGACCTCGACCCCTACCGGGTCCCGCCCCCGGACCCGGCCGCGGGCACGGCCCCCGTCCGCCCGGCCCGCCGGCTCACCCCCAAGGGACACAAGCGCTGGGACATCCAGTGGGCCGGCGCGCACACCCTGCTGGAACGCTACGACTCCGCGCGCGCCGAGGAGACCGGCCGACTGCTGCGCTCCGTCGTCCCGCTGGCCGGAGGCACCCGCTCCAGCGGCGCCACCCTGCCCGCCGCCGCGGGCTCCGTCCTGGCCCGCGCGCAGGCCCCGCCCGCCCTGGCCGCGACGCTGGTCCACGAGGTGCAGCACGGCAAGCTGGCCGCCCTCGCCGACGTCCTCACCCTGCACACCGCCGACCGCACCCCCCGCTACTGGGCGCCCTGGCGTGCCGACCCGCGCCCCCTGGAGGGGCTGCTGCACGGGGCGTACGCCCACCTGGCCCTCGCCGGGTACTGGCAGCACGCCGCCCTCTACGGGGCCCGCGGCGCCTGGGCCCAGCACGCCAGGAGCCGCGCCCAGGTCGCCGCCGTCCTGCCCGTCCTGCGCGCGGACCCCGCACTGACCGTCACCGGCCGCGAGTTCGTCGACGGCATGGCCGCCGCCGAGCGGGCCATGGACGCCACCCCGCCGCCCGGCGACCAGCACGTCGGCGCGCGCCGCGCCCTGGAACGCGCACGCCGCGCCTGGTGCGAGGCACACCCCGAACTCGCCCCGTTCGTGGGGGTATGACACCCCGTCCGCTGCGGTACCTTTCAAGCCAGCCCCTCCGCACCGCCCCGCACCCGTCCACCGCACGGACCCCAGGGAGACGGCCGCATGACCGGTACCGCCATGCGTCACGAACGCGACGGAGCCGCCCCCGCGCAGCGCTTCGTCATCAGCTTCGCGGGCTTCAACCGCCCCTGGGCGGTGTGGATCGCCCACCGGCTGGAGGAGCACGGACACCGCGTCGCCCTCCAGCGCTGGGACCCGAGCGGCCCCGGCCTCACCGCGGCCCTCGACGACCTGGCCCGGGCGGGCGGCAAGGTCCTCGTGGTGCTCAGCGAGCGCTACTTCTCGGCCGGCACCCACACCGACGAGGAGTGGAACGCCGCCCTGCGCACCGTCACCGCCTCCCACCCCGGCCGGTTCGCCGCCGTCTGCCTCACCGACGCCCCGCTGCCCAGCGCCGTCGCCGCGCTGGAGAAGACCGACCTGTGGGGGCTGGACGCCTACGAGGCCGAGTACCGCGTCCTGCGCCGGCTGGAGCTGCCCACCGACCGGGTCGGCACCGAGAGCGGCCGCCGCGGCCCCCGCTTCCCCAACGACCCGCCCGAGGTCTGGGGCCGCGTCCCGCGCCGCAACCCGCGCTTCACCGGCCGCAACGACGTCATCGGCCGGCTGCGCGACGCCCTCACCGAGTCCCCGCCCGGAGCCTCCACCGTCACCCTGCTCGGGCTCTCCGGCGTCGGCAAGACACAGGTCGCCACCGAGTACGCGTACCGCTTCGCCTCCGAGTACGACGTGGTGTGGTGGGTGCCCGCCGAGGACCGGCCCACCCTGCGCGAGCGGCTCGCCGACCTGGCCCCCGCCCTCGGCCTGCCCCCCGGCTCCGGCAGCTACGGCGAGCAGATCCGGGCCGTGCTGGAGGCGCTGCGGCGCGGGTCCCCGTACCACCGCTGGCTGATGGTCTTCGACGGCTGCGACCACCCCGACGACCTCACCGACCTGCTGCCCTCCGGCGCCGGCGACGTCATCATCACCTCCCGCAACCGCGAATGGGCCGCCCGGCACACCAGCCTCGTCGAAGTGCCCCTCTACGCCCGGCCCGAGTCCGTCACCTTCATCCGCCGCCGCGCCCGCCGGCTCACCCGCGACGAGGCCGACCAGCTCGCCGAAGCCCTCGAGGACTACCCGCTCGCCCTCGACCAGACCGCCGGCTGGCTCGCCGACTCCCCGCTCGGCGTCGGCGAGTACCTCACCCTCCTCCAGAACCGCCTCGACTCCCACGAGGCCGTCACCCTCTCCGACGACTACCCGCTGCCCTTCCCGACCGCGCTGGCCATACTCCTCAACAACGTCCGGGACAACTTCCCCGACGCCCTCGCCCTGCTGCGGCTGTTCGTCTTCTTCGCCCCCGGCCGGGTCCCGCTGCGACTGCTGCGCGAATTCCCCGCCGACGGCGTCCCCGAGCACCTCGCCGGGATCCTCAACGACCAGATCCGCTGGAACGCGGCCCTCAACAAGCTCGTCCAGTTCTCCGTCGTCCGCCTGGAGTACTCCGACCTCTCCGTCGAGGAGGGCGGCGGCCTGGAAACCGTCCAACTGCACCGCATGGTCCACAACATCGTCCGCGAGAACCTCGCCGAGGACGAGGCCGAACAGCTCTCCCGCGCCGTCCGCCGCGTCCTCGCCGCCGCCGACCCGGGCCGCCCCACCGACTCCCGGCTCTGGCCCCGCTACGCCGAACTCGTCCCGCACCTCGACCACGCCGGAGTGCTCACCAGCAGCAACCCCCGCATCCAGAACTTCCTGCTGCACTGCCTGCGCTACCTGATCCTCGCCGGTGAGTACCACACCTGCCTGCGGCTGTCGGAACGGACCGACGCCGTCTGGCGGGCCATGCTCGGCGACGACCACGACCAGGTCCGCGAACTCAGCTACCACTACGGCGGCGCCCTGCGCATGCTCGGCCACTTCCGGCAGGCCGAGACCCTCGCCCGCTCCGTCGCCGAGCGGCTCCTCGCCGAACGCGGGGACCGCGACCTGGAAACCCTCCGCGCCACCAGCACCTACGCCGGAGTCCTGCTCAGCACCGCCAAGTTCGACCGGGCCCGGGAACTGCTGGAGCACGCCTTCACCACCTACCGCGAACTCCTCGGCGAGGACGACTCCACCACCCTCGGCGCCCAGAACAACGTCGCCGTCGTCCTGCGCCTCCTCGGCCGCTACCAGGAGGCCTACGACACCGACCTGGACACCCTGCGCCGCCGCGAACGCGTCCTGCGCGTCCGGCACATCGCCACCCTCTCCTCCGGCATCGGCTGCGCCATGGGCCTGCGCCTGATGGGCCGCTACCGAGAAGCCCTGGCCCGCCAGGAACAGGGCCTCAAACTCCACGTCCAGGTCCTCGGGGCCAACCACCCGCAGACCCTGCGCGCCGAACACAACCTCGGCCAGTGCCTGCGCCGCACCGGCGACATCCCCGGCGCCGGAGCCCGGCTGCGCAGCGTCCTGGAGCGCTCCACCCGGGTGTTCGGCGCCGATTTCCCCTGGACCCTGATGGTCGCCTCCGACTACGCCACCTACCTGCGCGAGTACGGCGACATCGAGGAGGCCCGCCGGATCTCAGAGGAGGTCGTCCGCGGCTACCAGTCACAGCTCGGCCTCGCCCACCCGTACAGCATCGGCACGGTCGGCAACCTCGCCCTGGTGCTCCGCGCCCAGGGCGAGCGGACCGAGGCCCTGAACCTGTCCGAACAGGCCCTGGTCGGCATGCGCGGCGCCCTCGGCGACAGCCACCCCTGGACCCTGGGCTGCGCCCTCAACGCCACCGGCCACCGCAACATCACCGGCCGCCTGGAAGCCGCGCTGGACCTCAGCCGCGAGACCCTGCGCGGCGCCGAACGGGTCCTCGGCCCCGACCACCCGATGGCGCTCAGCGCCCGCACCGCCCTGGCCGCCGACCTGCGCTCGGTACGCGAGGACACCGAGGCCTCCACCCACGAGGACACCGCCCTCAAGGCCCTCACCCGCACCCTCGGCCCCCAGCACGTCCACACCGTCTCCGCCCGCCAGCGCACCCGCCCCTACTGGGACTTCGAACCACAGCCGTAACGCACGCGACCCCCCGGAACAGCCGGAAGGCCCGGCCCCCTCAGGGGGGCCGGGCCTTCCTTCTCCGTGCGGGTCGCGCCGGCGACTACGCCTCGAAGACCTCGTTCAGCAGCAGCTGCTGCTCCGCCTGGTGACGCTTGGCGGAACCCACCGCCGGCGACGAGCCGTGCGGGCGCGAGATGCGCCGCAGGCGCTCGCCCGACGGGATGTCGGCGCCGACCGCCAGGTCGAGGTGGTCGATCAGGTTCAGCGCGATGAACGGCCACGCACCCTGGTTCGCCGGCTCCTCCTGCGCCCAGATGTACTTCGCCGCGTTCGGGAACTTGGCGATCTCCGCCTGGAGTTCCGCACCCGGCAGCGGGTACAGGCGCTCGATGCGGATGATCGCGGTGTCCGTGATGCCGCGCTTCTCCCGCTCGGCCTCCAGGTCGTAGTAGACCTTGCCGGCGCAGAAGACGACCTTGCGGACCGCGTTCGGGTCCACGGCGCTGTCGCCGATGACCGGACGGAAGGAACCGGTGGTGAACTCCTCCGCCTTCGACGCCGCCGCCTTCAGACGCAGCATCGACTTCGGGGTGAAGACGACCAGCGGCTTGTGGTGCGGGTTGTGGACCTGCCAGCGCAGCAGGTGGAAGTAGTTCGACGGCAGGGTCGGCATCGCGACCGTCATGTTGTTCTGCGCGCAGAGCTGGAGGAAGCGCTCCGGGCGCGCGGACGAGTGGTCCGGGCCCTGGCCCTCGTAGCCGTGCGGCAGCAGCAGCGTGACGCCGGAGGTCTGGCCCCACTTCTGCTCCGCCGAGGAGATGAACTCGTCGACGACGGTCTGCGCGCCGTTGACGAAGTCACCGAACTGGGCCTCCCACAGCACCAGCGCGTCCGGACGGGCCAGCGAGTAGCCGTACTCGAAGCCCATGGCCGCGTACTCGGAGAGCAGCGAGTCGTAGACGTTGTACCGGGCCTGGTCGTCCGACAGGTACAGCAGCGGGGTGTAGTCCTCGCCGGTCTCCCGGTCGATGAGGACCGCGTGGCGCTGGCCGAAGGTGCCGCGGCGGGAGTCCTGGCCGGACAGCCGGACCGGGGTGCCCTCCATCAGCAGCGAACCGAAGGCCAGGGTCTCGCCCATGCCCCAGTCGATCGTGCCGTCGTCGATCATCGCCGCGCGGCGCTGCAGCTGCGGCAGCAGGCGCGGGTGGACGGTGACGCCCTCGGGGATGTTGACCTGCGCCTCGGCGATCCGCTTGACGACGTCCTGGGAGATCGCCGTGTTCACGGCGACCGGGAAGTCGGCCTGCTCGGCCGGGGCCGGCGCGGCGACCGCGGGCTGCGTGGCGGCCTCGCGGACCTCGGCGAAGACCTTCTCCAGCTGGCCCTGGAAGTCCTGCAGCGCCTGCTCGGCCTCTTCCAGCGTGATGTCGCCGCGACCGATGAGGGACTCGGTGTACAGCTTGCGCACCGAGCGCTTCTTGTCGATCAGGTCGTACATCAGCGGCTGCGTGAACGCCGGGTTGTCGGACTCGTTGTGGCCGCGGCGGCGGTAGCAGATGAGGTCGATGACCACGTCCTTGTTGAACGCCTGGCGGAACTCGAAGGCGAGCCGCGCGACGCGGACCACGGCCTCCGGGTCGTCACCGTTCACGTGGAAGATCGGCGCCTCGATCATGCGGGCCACGTCGGTCGCGTACATCGAGGAACGCGAGGACTCCGGGGCGGCGGTGAAACCGACCTGGTTGTTGATGACGACGTGGACGGTACCGCCGGTGCGGTAGCCGCGCAGCTGCGACATGTTCAGCGTCTCGGCGACCACGCCCTGGCCGGCGAAGGCCGCGTCACCGTGCAGCGCCAGCGGCAGGACGGTGAAGTCCGTACCGCCCTTGTTGATGACGTCCTGCTTGGCGCGGGCGACACCCTCCAGGACCGGGTCGACCGCCTCCAGGTGGGAGGGGTTGGCGACGAGCGAGACCTTGATCTGCTCGCCGTCCAGGCCGGTGAAGGTGCCCTCGGCGCCCAGGTGGTACTTGACGTCGCCGGAGCCGTGCATCGACTTCGGGTCGAGGTTGCCCTCGAACTCGCGGAAGATCTGCGCGTACGACTTGCCGACGATGTTCGCGAGGACGTTCAGGCGGCCGCGGTGGGCCATGCCGATGACGACCTCTTCGAGGCGGGCCTCGGCGGCCGAGTCGATGACGGCGTCGAGCAGCGGGATGACGGACTCGCCGCCCTCCAGGGAGAAGCGCTTCTGGCCGACGTACTTCGTCTGCAGGAAGGTCTCGAAGGCCTCCGCCGCGTTCAGGCGGCGCAGGATGCGCAGCTGCTCCTCGCGCTCCGGCTTGGTGTGCGGGCGCTCGATGCGGTCCTGGATCCAGCGGCGCTGCTTCGGGTCCTGGATGTGCATGAACTCGACGCCGGTGGTGCGGCAGTACGAGTCGCGCAGCACGCCGAGGATGTCGCGCAGCTTCATCATCGACTTGCCGGAGAAGCCGCCGACCGCGAACTCGCGCTCCAGGTCCCACAGGGTGAGGCCGTGCTCGGTGATGTCGAGGTCGGGGTGCTTGCGCTGCTTGTACTCCAGCGGGTCGGTGTCGGCCATGACGTGGCCGCGGACCCGGTAGGAGTGGATCAGCTCGAAGACGCGGGCGGCCTTCGTGACGTCGTCGTCGTGCGAGGCGTCGATGTCGCGGTTCCAGCGGACCGGCTCGTACGGGATGCGCAGCGACTCGAAGACGGAGTCGTAGAAGCCCTCTTCGCCGAGGAGGAGGTTCGCGACGATGCGCAGGAACTCGCCGGAGGCCGCACCCTGGATGACCCGGTGGTCGTAGGTCGAGGTCAGGGTCATGACCTTGGAGATGCCCAGCTTGTTCAGGGTGTCCTGCGAGGTGCCCTGGAACTCGGCGGGGTAGTCCATGGAGCCGACGCCCATGATGACCGACTGTCCGGGCATCAGGCGGGGCACGGAGTGGACGGTGCCCAGGCCGCCGGGGTTGGTCAGCGAGACGGTGACGCCGGTGAAGTCGTCCATCGTCAGCTTGCCGACGCGGGCGCGGCGCACGATGTCCTCGTAGGCCTGCCAGAACTCGAAGAAGTTGAGGGTCTCGGCCTTCTTGATGCCGGCGACGACGAGCTGACGGTCGCCGTTCGGCTTCACCAGGTCGATCGCGAGGCCGAAGTTCACGTGCTCCGGCTTGACCAGGGTCGGCTTGCCGTCCTTCTCCGCGAAGGAGTAGTTCATGGACGGCATGGCCTTGATGGCCTGCACCATCGCGTAGCCGATCAGGTGCGTGAAGGAGATCTTCCCGCCCCGGGCGCGCTTGAGGTGGTTGTTGATGACGATGCGGTTGTCGAACAGCAGCTTCACCGGGACGGCGCGGACGGACGTGGCCGTCGGCACTTCCAGCGAGGCGTTCATGTTCTTGGCCACGGCGGCGGCGGGGCCGCGGAGCGTCACCAGCTCGGGCCCGGCGGGGGCCTCGGTGGCGGGCGCGGCCTTCTGGGCCGGCGTGGTGGCGGCAGGAGCCGGGGCGGGCGCGGCCGGTGCGGCGGCCGGGGCCTGGGAGGTGACAGTCACAGCAGGGGCACCAGAGGGGGTGGCAGGAGCAGGGGCAGGAGCTGACACAGGTGTGGGCGCGGCGGCGGGCGCGGCAGGCGCCGCCCCCGTGGCGGCGTCGACGGCCTGCGGAATCCCGGCGGTGGCGGTGGCGGCCTGTGCGGAGGCGCCGTCCGTCGTCGGGGTCTTGACGGCTTCGTCCGCCTTCACCGGGGCGGCAGCGCCCCCCGGCTTGTAGTCGGCGAAGAAGTCCCACCAGGCCCGGTCGACCGAATTCGGGTCCTGGAGGTACTGCTGATAGATCTCGTCGACGAGCCACTCATTCGCGCCGAAGCCTGAGGCGGGGTTCTTCCCGCCCTCTGCTGCGTCGGTCGTGGTGCTCGGGTTACTGGGGGACTGTGGCGACACGGCGGCAACCGCCCTCTTCCGCTTCACAAGGTATGGACAGCGGGGATAAAGGCTACGCCTCCCAGGGCGTGTGATGCAGGCCGGGCGGGACTTCCGTCGCGCAGGTCACACCGAACGGCGGGTTTCACCCATCGGAATGGCGGGAAACAAGCGTGGTTCGGGTAGGGGGCAGCCAGGTTGCGACCCCCTAGGCCTCGCACCCCTGACGACCTCGGGCACGTGTGGCCGAGATCATGTCCTTCCCGCTCGAACCCTACGTCAAGACGGCACCTGTGAGCTGCCCGGAAGGGTGACGAGGATCCGGCAGCCCCGTGACGATTCGGCCACACCGATGTGGCCCCCGTGCAGGCCCACGGCCCAGCGGGCGATCGCCAGCCCCAGACCGGTGCCCCCGTCGCCCGCGCCGTCCCCGGCCCCGGCGGAGCCCCGGTTGAACCGCTCGAAGACCCGGTGCCGCTCCGCCTCCGGGATCCCCGGCCCCTCGTCCACGACCTCCAGCGCCAGGCTGCCCGGCGCCTCCCCGGCCCGGGCCCGGACCGTGACCCGGCCGTGCGCGGGGCTGTGCTTGACCGCGTTGTCGATCAGGTTCGCCACCACCTGGTGCAGCCGCTCGGCGTCCGCGTACGCGGACAGTTCCGGAGGATGCACGTCCAGGTGAAGATGCACGTCATTACGGGTATGTCCGCCCGAACCGGACGTCAGCCCCGGCCGCCCGGCAGCCGCCAGCCCCGACTCCTTCAGCACCCCCGACAGGTACGGCCACACCTCGAACCGGCGCGCCTTCAGCGGCACCACCCCGTTGTCCACCCGCGACAGGTCCAGCAGGGTGTCCACCAGCCGGCCGAGCCGCTCGGCCTGCTTGAGCATGGTCCGCATGGTCTCCGGATCGGCATCCGAGACCCCGTCCACCACGTTCTCCAGCACCGCCCGCAGCGCCGCGATCGGCGTGCGCAGCTCGTGCGAGACGTTCGCGACCAGTTCTCGACGGTGCCTGTCCTCCGCCTCGAGATCGTCGGCCATCCGGTTGATCGTCGAGGCCAGATCGCCGAGCTCGTCGCGGCGCCCGGCGCCGCGCACCCGGCGCGTGTAGTCCCCGTGGGAGATCGCCCGGGCCACCGTCGTCATCTCGTCCAGCGGCGCCGTCAGGCCGTGCGCCACGAACTGGGTGATCAGCATCGAGGCGATCACCGAGAAGACCGTGATGAACCGCAGCTCCGTGGCCGTGCGCAGGGCCACCATCAGCAGCCCCGTGGTGATGAACACCGAGACCACGACGAGCACGCCCAGCTTCGTCTTGATCGAGAACGGCGAGTAGGGCCGCGGCCCCGGCCGGCGGGACGGGCCGCTCACGCCTGCGCCGGGGTCTCCAGGGCGTACCCGACGCCGTGGACCGTACGGATCCGGTCGGCGCCGATCTTCCGCCGCAGGGCCTTGATGTGGCTGTCGACCGTACGGGTCCCCGACGCGTCGGCCCAGTCCCACACCTCCGCCAGCAGCTGCTCCCGCGAGAGCACCGCCCGCGGCGTGCCCGCCAGGCACACCAGCAGGTCGAACTCGGTCGGTGTCAGGTGCACGTCCTCCGCCTGCACCCGCACCCTGCGCTGCGCGTGGTCGATCTCCAGGTCGCCCAGGCGCAGCGTCGCCCCGCGCGGGGCCGTCGCGGCCAGCGTGGCACGCTCCACCCGGCGCAGCAGTACGTGCACCCGCGCCGCCAGCTCGCGCATGGAGAACGGCTTCGTCATGTAGTCGTCGGCCCCGACCCCGAGACCGACCAGCATGTCGGTCTCGTCGTCCCGGGCCGTGAGCATCAGCACCGGCACCGGCCGCTGGGCCTGGACCCGGCGGCAGACCTCCAGCCCGTCGAAGCCGGGCAGCATGACGTCCAGCACCAGCAGCTCGGGCTGCCAGCTCTCGGCGGCCGCGACGGCGGCAGGCCCGTCGTACGCCGCCTGCACCTGGAAGCCCTCGGCCCGCAGCCGGGCCGCGATGGCGTCGGCGATGGTGCGGTCGTCCTCGACCACGAGCACGCGCCGCTGGGCACCTGGGGTGGCCGCGGCGACGTTGTGGGTGGTGTGTGTCTGTTCCATGTCCCGCCCCTGAAGATCCCGCGTGATGGGGTGCAGCGTAGAGGAGGCACCGGCCTGCGGCTATGCGGGGTTCGGACAGGAGCCGGGGTCATCCGGAATCAGAGATTCATCCCGGTGCGTCGAATCCGGGCAGCGCGTCCAGCACCTTCCGCAGGGCCGGGGCCAGCGCGGTCTCGTCCGAGGCGACCTCGAAACCGCCGTGCACGAAGGCGTACGTGAACCCGTCGTAGACCGGCGGATCGGCCGTCGCCACACGGGGCAGGCGCGCGAAGTCGGCCTCCCGCAGCGCGGACCGCAGGACCTCCAGCCGGGGTGGGTCCAGCTTCCCCGAGCGCAGGTCACGGGCCTTGCCGTCCACCAGGGTCCAGGAGCCGTCGCCGTTGACGAGGACGGTACGGGTCTGGCCGGCGAAACCCCCGCTGCGGGTGACGCGGACCAGGGTCCGCGCGGCGGGGGGCGGCGGCGTGGCCGCGGGCGTCGGGGGCGGGGTCGTGGGCGTCGCGGTGGCGGTTGTGGACGCCGGTGCCGGTGCCGTCCGGGGTGCCGTCGCAGCCGTCGCCTCCGGGGCCCCGCCGGGTTCGCCGGCGCATCCCGCCAGCACCAGCAACGCGCCCAGCGGCACCACCGCCGCGGCCCCGGCCGCTCGGATCGCTCGCACACCCACCTCCGCAGGTACTCCGACGAACACCGAGTATGGAGGCCCCGCCCCGCAACGGAAAGCACCCGGAGGCCGTCATCCGCCGCATCACCCCCTGGCGCTGGCTGCCCCCGCTGACCGCCGTCCTCCTCGGGCTGTGGGGGCTGCCGCGCGGCGGGAGCATGTGGCGCGACGAGTCCACCACCTGGCAGGTCGCGCACCGGCCCCTCGGCGGGCTGGCGGAACTGCTGGCCCAGGTCGACGCCGTGCACGGCCTCCACTACCTCCTGATGCACGCGGTCTTCGCCCTGTGGGACGGGGGCGTGTGGGCGCTGCGGTCGCCGTCCGTGGCCGGCACGGCCCTCGCCGCCGCCGGAGTGGCCGCGGTGGCGCACCGGCTGGCGGGGGAGCGGGCCGCGCTGATCGCCGGCACCGCGTACGCCGTGCTGCCGCCGGTGCAGACGTACGCGCAGGAGGGGCGCTCGTACGCACTGGTCGCGGCCGCCGTGGCCTGGGCGACGTACCTGATGCTGCGCGAACGGTGGGCCGCCTACGCGGTGGTGCTGCTGCTGGGCTGCTGGCTGCACGAGTTCGCCGTACTGGCCCTGCCGGCGCACGCGTTCACCGCGTGGCGGGCGCGGGGCTGGCGGTGGGCGGCGGGCGCCGTCCTCGCCGGGCTGCTGCCGCTGGCGCTGGTGAGCGCGCGGCAGGCGCAGGCGCAGCTCGGATGGCTGGGGCGGCCCTCGTGGCAGGACTGGGCGGCGTACGGGGTGGTCGTGGCGGCGGCGGCCCTGCTGGCCCGGGGGGTTCCCGACCGGGGGGCCGTCCGGGCGGCCGCCCCCCTCGCCCTGCTGCCGCCGGGGGTGCTCATGGCGGTCTCGGTGGTGCACCCCTGGTACGTCGACCGGTACGTCCTCTACGCGCTGGCCGGCCTCGCGGTGCTCGCGGGAGTGCGGCTGGCGGGGGCGCGGGGGTGGTTGCCGTGGGCCCTGGTGGGGGTGCTCCTGCTGCCCTTCGGGGCGTGGTCGGTGTGGCTGCGGACCCCGGAGGCGCGCAAGGACGACGCGCTCGCCGTCGCGGCGGCGGTGCGGGAGCGGGCGCGGCCGGGGGACGCGGTGCTGTTCATGCCCTCGCGGCGGCGGGAGTGGCTGCTGTCGTCGCCGGGGGTGTACGGGACCCTGCGCGACGTGGCCCTGTCCGGGACCCCGCTGGACTCGGCGACCCTCCACGGCACGGAGCTCCCGCCGGACCGCATCCGGGCCGCGGTCCTGGCCTCCCCGAGGGTGATCGCCCTGCTGGACCCGCCCGGCCAGCCCCTGGACCCGTACCCGGGCGAGGCGGCGAAGCGCGAGGCCCTGGCGGCCGGGTTCGAGCGCTGCTCGGTGACGGCGGTGCGCGGGGGGCGGGTGGCGGTGTACGCGCGGGTGACTCCGTCGGGCGGTTGGGGGGTGGACGGGGTGTCCTGCCGGGCGGTTGCCCGGTCAGGCGGGGGTTTGACGGGGTGGTTTCGGGTCGGGGTCGGTGCCGGGGTGGGGTGTCGTCCGGGGCGGGCTTCGATGTTCGGCGCCCGTTCCGGGTCTGAGTGGTACGGGGTACCGGGCGCCGAATTCATCTCGTTCTAGCCCCGGACGACACCCCACCCCGTCCCCGCCCCCTTGCGCAGCTGCCCATCCCAGCCTCGCCGGCGTTTGAGGCGCGGGGGTCTGGGGGCTGGCCCCCAGGAAGGGGCCGGGCACAGCCCGGGGAACGGGCGAAGGACGGGTAGGGGAACGGCCCCGCGCAGCGGTGGCGGCGGCCACCCGGCGCGCGGCTGCGTTAGAAAGGGGGACCGGCACGTACCGACCAGGAGGCCCCGTATGCCCGTGACCGAGATACCCGGCCCCCTCGTCGGGACGGACTGGCTCGCCGCGCACCTCGCAGAGGTCGTGGTGTTCGACGCCTCCGTCGGGGCCCACCGCGGGGCCCCCGCGAGGATCCCGGCCGCGCGGCCCTTCGACCTCGACGGTGCCCTCTCCGACCACTCCGCGGCGGCCCCGCACACGATGCCCTCCCCGGAGGCGTTCGCCGAGGCCCTGCGGGGGCTCGGGGTGGACGACTCCGACACGGTGGTGGTCTACGACGGCGCCGGGATCTACTCCAGCGCCCGGGCCTGGTGGATGCTGCGCGCGATGGGCTTCGACCGGGCGGCCGTGCTGGACGGGGGCCTGCCCGCGTGGGCCGCGGCCGGGCTGCCCGTCGAGGCCGCGGCGGCGGCGTACGACGGCCCGCGCGGCTCCTTCACCGCCCGGCCCCGCGCCGGGCTGCTGGTGGACGCCGCCGCCGTCTCGGCCGCCCTCGCCGACCCGGCCGCCGCCGTGCTCGACGCCCGTACCCGGGAGCGCTTCGCCGGCACCGCCCCGGAGCCCCGGCCGGGGCTCCGGGGCGGGCACATGCCGGGCGCGCTGAACCTGCCGTTCGGCGAGCTCCAGGGGCCGGGCGGGCTGATGCGCCCCGCCGGGGAACTCCGCGAGGTCTTCGGGGCGTTGGCGGGGGAGCGGGAGCGGCTGTACTTCAGCTGCGGTTCGGGCGTCACGGCCTGCGTGCTCGCGCTGGGCGCCACCCTCGCCGGGTACGAAGGGCCGGCGGTGTACGACGGCTCGTGGAGCGAGTGGGGCCTGCCCTCGGAGCTGCGGCCGGTGGTGACCGGGTCCTGACCGGGGGTGGGGTTAACCCCACCGCGGCTCCGGATACCTGCACCAGCGCGGGCGGGCCCCCGGCTCGGCAGACTCGGCCGCATGCGCACCTTGACCCGTACCGTCCTCGCCGCCACCGCCGCCGTCCTCCTCCTGTCGGGCTGCTCGTTCGTGGAGGAGGCCAGGCTGAAGACCGCCGACGCGGACACCACCGTCACCGAGGCGGTCACCGCGGTGGAGCTGACGGGCCTTCGGCGGGGTTCCGTCGAGGTCGTGCCGGGCGGCGGCCCCGGGGTGACCGTCCGCCGCGTCGCGCACTACCGGGGCGACACCGCGCCCGTGCCCGGTCAGCGGGTCTCGGCCGGGGTGCTGAGCTTCACCGACGGCTGCCCGGGCGACGGGGACACCTGCTGGGTCGACTACCGGCTGGAGGTGCCGGCCTCGGCACGGGTCAAGGCCGGCAGCAGCAGCGGTGACATCACGGTGAGGGGCGTGGCCTCCGCCGAGCTGGACTCCTCCTCCGGCGATGTCCGGGCCGAGCGGATCACGGGCCCGCTGAGGATCCGTACCTCCTCCGGGGACCTCAGGGCCGAAGGCCTGTCCGGCTCCGAGTTCGAGTTCCGGTCGGGCTCCGGGGACGCCGCCGTCGGCTTCGAGAAGGCGCCGGCCTCGGTGTCCTTCACGACCGGCTCGGGCGACGTGACCCTGAGGACGCCGCAGGCCCCGTACCGGGTGTCGGCCACCACCGGCTCGGGCGAGCGCGACGTCTCCCTCACCGACACCCCCGACGCCCCCTCCCGCATCACGGTGCGCACCGGCTCCGGCGACATCCGGCTTTCCGTACCGAGCTGACGGTGCGTCGGGCTTCCGGTGTTGTTCGCCCCCGGCGAACGGGTGTTGGGGAACAATGGGCGACGCAGAAGCATTGAGTCGGCATAGCTCAACTTCACTGCCGGAGGGAAGATCATGGCTTCGACGTCCGTAACGCTCACCCTGCCCGTACTGCCGCTCGACGACGAGGTCGTGCTGCCCGGGATGGTCGTTCCCCTGGACCTGTCCGACGCCGAGGTGCGCGCGGCCGTCGAGGCGGCGCAGGCGGCGGCCGGGAGCGGGAAGCCCCGGGTGCTGCTCGTGCCGCGGGTCGACGGCAAGTACGCGGGGATCGGAGTGCTGGGGACCGTCGAGCAGGTCGGGCGGCTCTCCGACGGGGATCCCGGGGCGCTGATCCGCGGGCGCGGCCGCGTCCGGATCGGCGCCGGGACCACCGGGCCGGGAGCGGCGCTCTGGGTCGAGGGGGAGACCGTCGACGAGAAGGTGCCCGACCCGCTGCCCGGGGCCGTCGCCGAGCTCGTCAAGGAGTACAAGGCCCTCGCCACCAGCTGGCTCAAGAAGCGCGGCGCCTGGCAGGTCGTGGACCGGGTGCAGCAGATCGACGGGGTGTCCGCCCTCGCCGACAACAGCGGGTACTCGCCGTTCCTGACCGTGGCGCAGAAGGTGGAGCTGCTGGAGACCATCGACCCGGTCGCCCGGCTCCGGCTCGCCGTCAAGGCGCTCACCGACCACCTCGCCGAGCAGGACGTCGCCGAGTCCATCGCCAAGGACGTCCAGGACGGCGTCGACAAGCAGCAGCGGGAGTTCCTGCTGCGCCGCCAGCTGGAGGCGGTCCGCAAGGAGCTGCGCGAGCTGGGCGGGGAGAAGGAGGGCGAGGAGTCCGACGACTACCGGGCCCGCGTCGAGGCCGCCGACCTGCCCGAGAAGGTACGGGAGGCCGCGCTCAAGGAGGTCGACAAGCTGGAGCGGGCCAGCGACCAGAGCCCGGAGGGCTCCTGGATCCGCACCTGGCTGGACACGGTGCTGGAGCTGCCCTGGAACGAGCGCACCGAGGACGAGTACGACATCCAGGGCGCCCGGGCGGTCCTCGACGCCGAGCACGCGGGGCTGGACGACGTGAAGGACCGCATCACCGAGTACCTCGCCGTGCGCAAGCGGCGCGGCGAGCGGGGGATGGGCGTCATCGGGGGCCGCCGCGGGGGCGCCGTGCTCGCGCTCGTGGGCCCGCCCGGTGTCGGGAAGACCTCGCTCGGCGAGAGCGTGGCCCATGCCATGGGCCGCAAGTTCGTACGCGTGGCCCTCGGCGGGGTGCGGGACGAGGCCGAGATCCGCGGCCACCGGCGGACCTACGTCGGCGCCCTGCCCGGCCGTGTCGTGCGGGCCATCAAGGAGGCCGGGTCCATGAACCCGGTCGTGCTCCTCGACGAGATCGACAAGGTCGGCTCCGACTTCCGGGGCGACCCGGCGGCCGCCCTGCTGGAGGTCCTGGACCCCGCGCAGAACCACACCTTCCGGGACCACTACCTGGAGGTGGAGCTGGACCTCAGCGACGTGGTCTTCCTCGCGACCGCCAACGTCCTGGAATCCATCCCCGAGGCCCTCGCCGACCGCATGGAACTGGTCCGCCTCGACGGGTACACCGAGGACGAGAAGATCGTCATCGCCCGCGACCACCTGCTGCCCCGCCAGCTGGAGCGCGCCGGCCTGACCGCCGAGGAAGTGGACCTCCAGGAGGACGCGCTGCGCAAGCTGGCGGGCGAGTACACCCGCGAGGCCGGCGTGCGCACCCTGGAGCGGTCCATCGCCCGCCTCCTGCGCAAGGTCGCCGCCCAGCACGAGCTGGGCGAGCGCGAGTTCCCCTTCGCCATCGGGGCGGGCGAGCTGCGCGGCCTGATCGGCCGGCCGCACCACGTCCCGGAGTCCGCCCAGGACCCGGCGGAGCGGCGTACCGCGGTGCCCGGCGTGGCCACCGGCCTCGCCGTGACCGGGGCCGGGGGCGACGTCCTGTTCGTCGAGGCCTCGCTCGCCGACCCGGAGACCGGCGCCGCCGGGCTGACCCTCACGGGCCAGCTGGGCGACGTCATGAAGGAGTCGGCGCAGATCGCCCTCAGCTTCCTGCGCTCGCACGGCGCGGAGCTGGAGCTGCCGGTCGCCGACCTGAAGGACCGGGGCGTGCACATCCACTTCCCGGCGGGCGCCGTCCCCAAGGACGGCCCGAGCGCGGGCATCACCATGACCACCGCGCTGGCCTCGCTGCTGTCCGGCCGCCAGGTGCGCACGGACGTGGCCATGACCGGTGAGGTGTCGCTGACCGGACGGGTGCTCCCGATCGGAGGGGTCAAGCAGAAGCTGCTCGCCGCGCACCGGGCCGGGCTGACCACCGTGATCATCCCCAAGCGGAACGAGGCCGATCTGGACGACGTCCCGAGCGAGGTGCTGGAGGGGCTGGAGGTGCACCCGGTGACGGACGTGCGCCAGGTGCTGGAGCTCGCCCTCGCCCCGGCCGTGGTGTCCTTCGGCAAGGCCGCCTGACCGGCCCCGGCCCCTTCTCCGGCAGCCCGGGGGACCCCCACGGCGGGGCCCCGGGCCGTCGGCGTGCCCGCTGCGAAATACTGGTCCCGAACAGGGGTGCCACGGTGCGCCCCGCCATCGATGGGAGCGGCACGTGCACGGCAGCGAAGACCAGGAGTTCCTCGCCCTGGAGCGGGAGCTGTCCGTCTTCCTGAGGCGTGCACGGGCCTCCTCCGGCGAAATGGCCCGCGCCCTGCACCCCGAGCTGGAACCGGCCGCGTACGGGCTGCTGGTCCGGCTGGAGGCGGCCGGCCGCCAGCGGGCCACCGAGCTGGCCGCCTACTTCGGCGTCGGCAAGGCCACCATGAGCCGCCAGCTGCGCGCCCTGGAGGTGCTGGGGCTGGTGGCCCGCGAGCCGGACCCCGCGGACGGCCGTGCCTTCCTCGTCGGTCTCACCGCGGAGGGCCGGGAGCGGTTCCTGCGCGTACGGGGGGCCCGGCGCGAGCGGTACATGCGCAAGCTGGCGGACTGGGACCGGGGCGAGGTCGCGGAGCTGGCCAGACTGCTCAACCAGCTGAACTCCGGCGAGGAGTAGCCCCGCCGGGCGGCTCACAGCTCCGCGTACACCGCCGAGGCGTCGTCGTGCCGCTTGTACCGGGCCGGCGGGCGCAGCGGATCCGACTCCACGGCCCGGACCCGCCCGATCAGCCCCTGCGCGCCCTCCTTGCGCAGCACGTCCAGGCAGGCCGCCCAGTCGCCCTCCCCGAACGTGTCCGTCCAGCGGCTCGCCCCGTCCGTCAGCGCGGCCACCGCCCGCACCTCCGCGCGCGGGGTGCGCCCGGTGACGGCCCGGGTCGCCACCGCCGGGTCCGCGGCCGCCGTGAAGAAGCCCCCCTCGGCGTTGCGCAGCGCGTCGGTCGCCGCCACCGAGCCGCGCACCTCGCCCGGCACCCGGTCCAGCCGGTCGTCGAGCACCGGCGTGACCGCACCGCCGGGTCCGCGGAGCAGGAGCACGGAATCCGAGAGCACGAGGTGCTCCACGTACGCCTCGTCCCAGCGGACCATCACCACCGTCGCCTGCGGGGTCCGTACGTGAGAAAGGTCACAGGTGTCGCGGTGCGCGTCGGCGGTGTCGGCGATGGCCCGGGCCAGGACCCGGTCCAGGGGCATGTCCCGCCGCGATCCGGACAGTTCGGTCAATCGGCCGCCGAGCCGGGTGGAGAACCAGGGCACTCCGTGCACGCATCCGTCGTCCCCGCGGGGCGGGGTGACCCCGTCCAGGACGATCACGACGCCCCCTCCCGAAGCGGGTGCCGACGCCGACACCCAGTCCTGATTGGGGTGTTCCGGGTTGCCGGGATCGGAGGCCAGGTCGATGCGCATGCGGGCATTCTGCCCGGCCGGGCCCGGCGGAGGGAGTCAGGTCCGTACCAATGCCGGCGGTGGGGTGCCGGACCGTCCGACGGCCCCTCCCGCCCGCTCCCCGCGAAATGTGGGCGCGCATACTGCCAAAGCCCGCCGCGTTCTTTCAACCACCCGTCCACGGCGGGCCCCTGACACGCGGTGCCCGAGTTGGTCGGCCGCTCCTCCGTGATGTTCACTCCTTCGAGTGGCCGGGTGGGCGATGTGCGGCTCTCCTCCCAACACACTGCGAAGGTCTGAGGCGGTACGAGGGGGCAGGGGGCGTTTACTTGTTGACCGGCCGTTACCTCGGCCACACGAGTAGACGAGCACGAGCACACGTACAGGATTGCGAGCACCGGTGCAGAAAAAGCGGTCTCGGAAGAACGGCACCGCCAGCGCCGACGGACCCGCCAAGGCAGGACGGCGCGTACGCGTCCGCAGCAGGCTGGTGGTCGGAGTAGCAGTCGCCGGACTCACCGTCCTCGCGGCGGGCACCCCCGCCGTCGTTTCCGCCACGAGGGAACTGAACGACTCCCAGCGCCTGGTCACCCTGGCGGAACAGACCCGGCACGCCCTCACCCTCGCCCACCTCCTCGGCGACGAGCGCGACGCCGTCGTCGAGTACGCGGCCAAGGGCCGGCCCGGCAACGCCAAGGGCGCCGTCGACGAACGCACCGCGCGCACCGACCGGCAGATCGCCGAACTCAAGCCGGAGGCCGACGCGGAACTCGCCCGCGCCCTCGGCAAGGTCAAGGCCGTCCGCGCCGAAGCCGTCGACGGCAAGGGCACCGCCCTCGCCGCACACCAGGCCTACGCCGGACTCCTCACCGAACTCCTCGCGCCCGGCGACCGCCTCGCCGAACTCACCCCGCCCCGCGCCGAGGCCGCCCTGGCCGTCACCCGGCCCATGGCCCCCCTCGGCCAGGCCGTCGACCAGGCCTCGGCCACCCGCGGACTGCTGCTCGCGGCCCTGTCCGTCCCCCGCGCCGAGCAGGCGCCGAACTCCGCCGTCGCCGACGAGCTCACCGGCGCCGCCCAGCGCTCCCGGGTTCGCGAACAGGCCGCCCTCGACGACTTCGCGCGCGCCGCCCGGCCCGGCGTACGCCAGACCCTCGCCGCCACCGTCACCGGCCCCGAGGTCAAGGCCGCCGAGGACCACCTCAAGCGGCTCACCGACCGGCCCACCCTGACCCCCGCCGACCGCAGGGCCACCGACACCGGCGCCGTCTCCGCCGCCCTCACCGCCCGCATCGACCGGATGCGCTCGGTGGAGTCCACCCTCGCCGGTGACCGGGCCACCGCCTTCACCACCCTGCGCGACGACGACGTGACCCGGCTGGAGCTGATGGTCGCCGGACTCGGCGTCCTCTTCCTCTTCGTCGTCGGCTTCTCCACCGCCGTCGCCCGCTCCCTCACCCGCCCGCTCTCCGTGCTGCGCCGCGGCGCGGCACGGCTCGCGACCCCCGAGGGCTCGCAGGAGCCGGTCCGCTTCACCGGCCGCAACGACGAGTTCGCCGAGGTCGTGCGCCACCTCAACGCGGTCCGCGAACAGACGGTCGCCCTGCACACCAGGGTCGCCGGGCTCGACGCCGACCGGCGCCGCCTCATCGGCCGCAACGAGGCCCTCGCCGGCAGCCGCGACGCCCTGGAACAGGAACTCAAGCAGCTGCGCGCGGGGCTGGAAGAGCACCGCCGCATCATGTCGACGACCTCCGTCTCGCTCTCCCTGCGCACCCTCGGCCTCGTCGAGCGCCAGCTCGCCGTCATCGAGGAACTGGAGTCCAAGGAAGGCGACCCGGACCGGCTCGCCACCCTCTTCAAGCTGGACCACCTGGCGACGGTCATGCGCCGCCACAATGAGAACCTGCTGGTCCTCGCCGGACAGGAGCACGGCCACGGCCAGAGCCTGCCCGTGCCCCTGGTCGACGTCATGCGGGCCGCCGTCAGCGAGATCGAGCGCTACGAGCGCGTCGACCTGGCCGCCATGCCCTCCTACACCCAGGTCGCCGGGCACGCCGCCGACGACATCTCGCACGTCCTCGCGGAACTCCTCGAGAACGCCACGACCTTCTCCCCGCCCGACGCCAAGGTGAAGGTGTCCGGCCGGTTGAACGACGCCGGCGACGTCGTCCTGTCCGTCGTGGACGAGGGCATCGGCGTCACCGAGGACCGCCTCGCCTCCCTGAACGCCCGCCTGGCCACCCCCGACGCCTACGACGAGGAACCCGAGGCCGAACACGGGCTCGGACTCGGCCTGTACGTCGCCGGACGGCTCGCGGCCCGCCACGGCGTCAGCGCCGAGCTGCGCGCCGGCCGGCACGGCGGCCTGGAGGCCCTGGTGGTGATCCCGGCGGCCCTGCTGCCGGACACCCCGCCGGCCTCCCCGGTGCACACCCTGGGCACGCCGGGCGCCCCCGCGTTCCAGCTGCCCGGCGTGATCGCCGAGGCCAACGAGAACACCCTGCCGCCGCGGCTGCGCACGGCCGCGGCCGAGCAGGGCGCGGGGGGCACGGCCGGCCCGGACGGCGAGGCGACGGCCCAGGCCGGGCCGGTGTCCGTGGACGCGGAGCCCGCCAAGGTGGTCACGCTCGCCGAGGCCTTCGAGGCGGAGGCGGGCGAAGCGGCCGGCGCCGGCCAGGACACGGCCGGCCAGGACACCGCCGAGCAGGAGCCGTCCGGGGACGGAGCCTCCGAGGCGGAGCTCCACGAGTCCCCCGAGCCCCACGAGTCCTACGAGTCAGACACCTTCGACGCCGGGTCGCTCGTGGCCGAGGCCTTCGGGGCCGGGGCCTTCGCCGAAGCCCGGCCCGCGGCGGCGCAGCCGTCCCCGGACACCGGGCTCCCCCCGGCCGGCCAGGTCTTCACCGCCGCCGCCCCCGACGCCGGACAGGCCGCCGACGCGGAGCCCGCCAAGGTGGTCACCCTGGCCGAGGCCTTCGACGAGGAGGCCCCCGCGGCCGGGGCGCCGAGCGGAGCGGGTCCCGACCAGGAACTGCTCGCGCGGGTCGTGGCCGAAGCCGATGCGGAGGCCTTCACCACGGCCGACCCCGGGCACGGGGACGCCGCCGGGGGACCGGACACCGCGCCCGGTGCACCCGTACAGGACGAAGGACACACCGAGTCGGCGCCCGACGCCGAACGGTCCAGCCACCGGCGGGCCGCCGACGCGGAGGACGGCTTCGTCCCCCGCCAGGGCAGCCACCCCGAGCCCATGGCCGAGCCCGCCACCGAAACCGTCACCGCCAAGGGCCTCCCCAAGCGGACCCCCCGCTCCGTGGCGGCCCCCGGCACCGCACAGCCCGCCGCGGCCCGCCCCGAGCCGCGCCGGGTCGACGCCGAGGAACTGCGCCGCCGGCTCGGCGGGTTCTACCAGGGTGCCCAGGACGGGCGCCGGGTCGTCGCGGCGGAACTCGCCCAGGACCGCCAGGACGCGGACCCGCAGCAGGGGCACACCGACCAGGGGGACAGCGCACAGGAGGCACGCACATGACCGCGCCCAGTACGTACGGACTGAGCACCCAGGCCCGCAACCTGCAGTGGCTGCTGACCGACCTGGTCGAGGAGGTGCCCGGCGTCAACTCCGTGGCCGTCGTGTCCTCGGACGGGCTGCTGCTGCTCTCCTCCGAGCCGACGGCGGAACCCGCCGCCGGTGACCGGCCCAAGGGCCCCCGCGGCGCCTCCGCCGACCTCGCCACCATCGTGTCCGGACTCGGCAGCCTCACCACCGGCGCCGCCGCCCTGATGGAGTTCGGCACGGTCAAGCAGACGATGGTCGCCATGGAGAACGGCTCCGTCTTCGTCATGTCCATCAGCGACGGCTCCCTGCTCGGCGTGCACGCCACTCCCGACTGCGACATGAGCGTCGTCGCCTACCACATGGCCCTCTTCGTCGGCCGCGCCGGCCACGTCCTGACCCCCGAAGTCCGCAGTGAGCTGCGCCAGTCGATGGAGAGAAACCCGTGAGGAGTACGGCCTCCGACCGGCTGCCGATACGCGGCGCCGACCGCCGCCCCGCCCGCGTCCGCCCGTACTCCCTCACGGGCGGCCGCACCCGCTTCACGCAGGTGCTGCTGGTGGAGACCTTCGTCGCCACGCTCGACGGCGGCCCGGCCAGGACGCCCGACCGCATGCCCGAGATGCGCGCCATCGTCGAGGTGTGCCGCCGGATGCGCACCATCGCCGAGATATCCGCACTGCTGAAGCTGCCGCTCGGCGTGGTCCGGGTCCTCGTCGGCGACCTCGCCGACCAGGGCCGGATCCGCGTCTACGGCACGGGCCACGGCACCGGCCGGCCCGACCGCGCGCTGCTGGAAAGGGTGCTCAGTGGCCTCCGCCGTCTCTGACTTCGCCTCCGCCGTCGCCGACGCCCCCGGGACGCCCGGCCTCGTGGACGACGAGCCCGTCCAGCCCTGGCAGTACGACCGCTCGCGCGCGCCCGTCGCCGTCAAGGTGCTGGTCGCCGGCGGCTTCGGCGTCGGCAAGACCACCTTCGTCTCCTCCGTCTCCGAGATCACCCCGCTGCGCACCGAAGCGGTGATGACCCAGGCCAGCGTCCCCACCGACGACCTGACCGGGACCCCGGACAAGAGCACGACCACCGTCGCGATGGACTTCGGGCGCATCACCCTCGACGACGACCTCGTGCTCTACGTGTACGGAACCCCGGGCCAGGAGCGGTTCTGGTTCATGTGGGACGACCTCGTGCGCGGCGCCATCGGCGGCCTGGTGCTGGCCGACACGCGCCGGCTGCGCGACTGCTTCCCCGCGCTGGACTACTTCGAGACCTGCGGGCTGCCGTACGCGGTCGCCGTCAACCACTTCGAGGGCTCGCGCTCCTACGACGTGGAGGACGTGCGGGAGGCGCTCACCGTCCCGCCGCACGTACCCGTCGTGATCATGGACGCGCGGCGCCGGGACACGGTCGTGGAGTCCCTGCTGACCCTCGTGGGCCACGCGCTGGACGCCACTCCCGCATAGGCGTGCCCGGTGCGCGGACGCCGCGCGCGGGCCCGGCACGTCCCGAAGAAACCCTTCCCCCGAATCGAGAACGTGAGATGCGCAAGATACTCGTCGTCGGGGCCGGCCAGTCCGGTCTCCAGCTCGCCCTCGGCCTCCAGGCGAAGGGGTACGAGATCACCCTCATGTCCAACCGGACCGCCGACGAGATCCGCACCGGGCGGGTCATGTCCACGCAGTGCATGTTCGACACGGCGCTCCAGCACGAGCGGGACCTCCAGCTGAACTTCTGGGAGCGGCAGGCCCCGAAGATCCAGGGCCTGGGCGTCTCCGTCGCCGCCCCCGACGGCTCCCGCGCCGTCGACTGGCTCGGCCGCCTCAAGGGTCACGCGCAGTCCGTGGACCAGCGGGTGAAGATGGCCGGCTGGCTCGACACCTTCACCCAGCGCGGCGGACAGCTGGTCATCCACGGCGCGTCCGTCGCCGACCTGGACTTCTTCTCCCGTACGTACGACCTCGTACTCGTCGCCGCCGGCAAGGGCGAGCTCGTGGCGATGTTCGGCCGGGACGCCGCACGCTCCCCCTACGACGCCCCGCAGCGCGCGCTGGCCGTCGCGTACGTCCACGGCCTCGGGCCGCGCCGCGAGCACCCGGAGACCGAGGCCGTGCGCTGCAACCTGGTCCCGGGCGTCGGCGAACTGTTCGTCATGCCGACCCTGACCACCTCGGGACGCGCCGACATCCTGTTCTGGGAGGGCCTGCCGGGCGGGCCCCTGGACGTCTTCAAGGGGGTCAACGACCCCGCCGAGCACCTGGCGCTCACGCTGGAGCTGATGGAGAAGTTCACGCCGTGGGAGTACGCGCGGGCGACGAAGGTCGAGCTGACGGACGCGGGCGGCACGCTCTCCGGCCGGTACGCGCCCGTCGTCCGCAACCCCATCGGCCGCCTCCCCGGCGGCGGCCTGGTCCTGGGCGTCGCGGACGTGGTCGTGGCGAACGACCCGATCACCGGGCAGGGCTCGAACTCGGCCGCCAAGTGCGCGGCCTCGTACCTCTCCTCGATCCTCATGCACGGCGACAAGCCGTTCGACGAGGCGTGGATGAAGGCGACCTTCGACAAGTACTGGTTCACCACCGGAAAGCCGGTGACCCAGTGGACCAACGCCATGCTGGGCGTCCCCCCGGAGCACGTGCTGAACCTGATCGGCGCGGCCGGGCAGCTCCAGCCGGTGGCGGATCGGTTCGCCAACGGCTTCGACAACCCGGCCGACTTCGACGCGTACTTCTACGACCCCGAGGACACGGCCGACTACCTGGCGGAGGTCTCCGCTTCCGCCGCCGGTTCTTCCTCCGCCGAGTAGCCCGTGTCGTCCCCCGCCGTCGCCGCCTCCGGGAGCGGCGGCGGGGTGAACTCCTTCAGCGGCGTCCCCTCCGGGTCGGGGCGGACCGCCCCGAGCAGCGGGTTCGCGGCGATCGGCGACACCTTCACGGTGGAGCCCGGGCGCGGCGCCTGGATCACCTTGCCGTCCCCGATGTACAGGGCCACATGGGTGGCCTTCGGGAAGTAGACCACCAGATCGCCCGGGCGCAGCCGGTCCAGCGGCACCCGGGTCAGCCGCGCCCACTGCTCCTGGCTGGTCCGGGGAATGGACCGCCCGGCGTGCTCCCAGGCCCGCGAGGTCAGCCCGGAGCAGTCGAAGGCGGCCGGACCCTCGGCGCCCCACACGTACGGTTTGCCGATCTGCGCCGCCGCGTACCGCAGGGCGGCCCCGCCGGCGGCGGTCGGCGTCCCCGTGCGGGCGGGCAGCCGGCCCGAGTCCACCAGCGTGCGCTGCGCCCCGGCGGTCACGGCCGCCTCGCGCGCCCCGAGCCCCGCCAGCTCCTCGGGGGTGAGCGCCGCCAGCAGCCGCTCCACCTCCTTGAGCCGGCCCGTGACCTCCTGCTGGGCCCGCTGCTGCTGCGCGGCGAGGGTCCGCTGGTCGTCGAGGGCCTTGCGGGCCGCCCCGGCGAGCGTTCCCGCCTGCTTGCGGTCCCGTTCCAGCCGCGCCACGACCGCGGCCCGCCGGGCACCCTCGCGGGCGGCGAGCCGTCGCTGGTCGACGGCATGCTGGGGGTCCCCGGAGAGCAGCAGCCGCAGGTACGGGGAGAGGGCGCCGCCGTGGGCCCCCTGGTACTGCTCCCGGGCGAGCCGCCCGGCGGTGGCCCGTTCGGAGTCGAGGGCGGAGCGGGCCCTGCCGAGTTCGGTGGCGAGGCGTTCCTCCTCCGCCCGGCGGGCCTTCAGCGCCGCTTCGGCGGCGTTGTAGGCCTCGCTGGCCTCCTCGGCCCTCTGGTAGAGGCCCTGCAACCGGACGAGCAACTCCCCGACCCCGCGAGCGGGCGCGGTGGCGGGTGCGGTGGCGGGCGCGGTGCGGGCTTCGGGGAGGGGGCCTTCGGCGACGGCGGGTTCGGGGCGGGGGGCGGGCTCGGCGTGGACGGCGGGCGGGGGGCCAGCGGTGACGAAGACGGCGGCGAGACAGACGATCCGCAGTAGTCGTTTTGTCATGTAATCACCTCCGCCGCCCGATGCTGCCACGCGAACCCGCCCCCTCCACCGAGCACCCCTGGCGGGTCGAGGGGCCGTCACCCGGTTGGACGGGCGGGGCGGGGGCTGCGGGGGCGGGGTGTCGGCGGGGCGGCCTCAGGGCTGGTTTGGGGGTTTCCCGTCAGTCCCATCGTCCTTCCGTGTCGTGCCGGTCCCTCAAGGGCGCTCCTTCGTCGCGTCGCTACGCGATGGCCTTCGGCCACCCTTGACCGACCGACCCGCCCCGGAAAGACAAGGACTGCCGGGAACCCCCCCAAAAGAACGGTCACGGGGAGAGGTGCGAGGAGCGGCTCCCTCAGCGACGAGACGAGGGACCGGGCCACGCCCCGCCGGCCATCCGGGCCCCCAAAACCCCCGGCGGTCCACCCCTGCGCGTCAGATCGCTACGCGCTCCTCCCGGCTTGGCGTCCGGCGGCCGTCTGGTGCTGATGCCCGCACCACATGTTGACCAGGACGGCACCCGGGGCCCAGTGGGCGCGTCAGATCGCTACACACTTCCCTGGCCTTGGCGACTGGCGGCCGCCTGGGGCTGGTCCAGGGCGAGCAGCATCACATCGTGCGAGGGTGCTCCCGGCCATGGGTGGGCGTCGCCCACTTTGCGGTAGCCCCATGCCCTGTACGCGGCTACGGCGGCTTTGCTCTCCGGGCGAACGTTCAGCAGCACGCGTTCGGCGTCAGTGTTGGCGATGAGAGTGTCGTGCAAGCGGTGGGCGATTCCCTCTCTGCGCCAGTGGGCGCGCACGGCGAGTTCCATCAGGCCGAAGGTTCTGTGGCCGTCCTCGCGGCGCATGTCCTCCGATACCGGCTGAGTGAGCTGATCCCACCAGCCTGTCTGGGGGCCGAGAGGGTAGCCGTAGGCCATGCCGACCGGTTCGCCGTCTTGGGTGGTGGCCAGTGCTCCGACGAAGGTGCTCTTGCGGGTCTGGGAGCGGAAGCGGCGGAAGGCGGACGACACATCCGCCTCGGTCTCCGAGTAGGGCGGCTGGGCGAAGGCTTCGGCGTAGACCAATCGGAAGGCCTCCTCTGCCTCCGCCGCCGTCGGCCCGTCGAAGCACTCGATGCCGACATGTCTTGACTGGCTCATTCCAGGCCTCTCAGATGGTTTCGTGGATCCGTGCGACGCAGTCGCGGGCGGTCCGACTATCGATCGCGGACGCCGAGCGCCGGAAGTCACACACCTTGCCCAGCAGACGTGGGGAGGCGATCCCACCCCAGGCCGCCATGACGCCGTCTACCTCGGCACACGCCTCCTCAACCTCGCCGGCGGCGAGCAGAACATCGGCGAACCTGACGCGGTAAGAGGCGCTGTTCCGGGCCAATCCGCTTCCGATGCCGCCGACGGCGGCCCGGAGGAACGGAACCGCCCTATGGGGCTGGTTGGCACGCACGTACATGTCGGCGGTGGCGTAGTCGACCTCGAACGGGCCGACGAACCTGGCCCAGGCCGGTACTTCCTCGTCACGGTCCGTGCGTCCCTGGAACTGGACGGCCCGGCTCAAGGCCCGGCGGGCGTTCGGCAGGTCTCCGGAGTGGATGGCCACGTTGGCACTTCGAAGGGCGATCACCAGATGAACCGTCGCCCCGGCCCGTGCACGGGTCGCCAGACGGTAGGCGGTTTCGACGGCGCTCGCGGCTTCCCACGTTCGATCTGCCTTGATCGCCAGCAGGACGAGCGTCTCCAGCACCGAAATTTGAAGGAGGGGGTCGTCTACGAGCTGAGCTGCTGTGAGGGCTTCCGTGCAGGCGGACCTGCCCTCGGAGATGCGACCGCCGTCGTAGCCGTACCACGCCCGATGGCCGTGCAGTTCGGCGAGCATCGTCTGAAGTTCACGACCCACGGCGGAGGTGTACGACGCTTTGCGCAGGGCGCTGGTGATCTCGGACTCGATGCGATCGGCCTGTGCGCTCGCCGGCACGCTGCCCTTGGTGTGGTCCGTCCGGTAGAGCCCTTCGAGGCGCCCCCGCAGATGCCCGAGCTCGGCCGTAGCCACGCGCAGCCCTGGCGTGGCGGGAATGAGGGCCGCAGCTACGAGGGCGCCCGCGTCCGCGACGAAGGTCCTCCTCTTCACCCTCCCAGAGTCGCTGATCGGCTCTGCCACAGTCACGCGATGACTAGGGACCTCGAAGCCCATCTCCGCGAGCGGGACACCGAACACCGCTTCCAGAACGGCTTGCTGCCCCGGATGAGGCAGCGGTGGCGGCGCCTCGTTCTCCCAGCGCCGCAACTGGCGCACGCTCACCGCAGCGGCAACGCCAAGGCGCACCGCCTCGGCCGCGAATGCCTCCACGAACGACGCCTGCGTGTATCCCGCCCTCTGGCGTAATGAGGTCAGTTTCTTCCCCACGACTTGCTCACCATCCGTACATCATCCGTGACGGATCCAGGATAGGGAGCGAAAGCGTCCGCCTGAACGTCCGCCCTCCCAGAGTCCGGTTCACCGCGCTGAGCGATGGACTTGGTCCACGCCGTTCCGCGTGAGGACAGGAGGACCCATGTGCGTGCACCGCGAAGAAGCGGTCCAAGGCGGCCCATGGCTACGGCCGGAGCCCGCAACCGTACCGAGTCAGAGCTGCTCGACCGCGCTTGTGCCGGCTGGGAGCGCTTTCTCGACAGCTTCAAGGGAGCATCCGATGAGTGAGTGCTACGAGCACGTGCCCCACCGGCTCCTGCGCCGACGCGTCCGCGACATCGCCTCGGGCGTTGAGGGCGTGCTGATGGCCGTGGTCAACGAGAACGTCTCGGACACCGGCATCGAGCGCTGGATGGAGCTCGCCTACATCCGTGGCGCCTCGGGACGCGAATTCACCACCGCCGTCGCCAACGTCGTACCCGCCCTGGACCAGCCCCAGGCGGCCGTCGGTCGCCGAGACCAGGGAAGTGTGTAGCGATCTGACGCGCCCACCGGGCCCCGGATGCCGTCGTGGTCAACATGTGGTGCGGGTATCAGCCACGGACGGTCGTCGGACGCTATGCCACGAGAAGCACGTAGCGATCTGTCGCGCCTGCCGGTCCCGGATGGGGCTGTGATCGTCATTTGGTGCGGGTGGCCGGGTCCCGGCATGGCCGGTCAGGGCACGGGCCCGGATGCCCGGCAGGCCGACGCCCGATCCCTCGTCTCATCCCTGAGACGCCCGTCCCTTCCCCTTGGTCCGTGCCGTTCTTTTGGGGGGTTCCCGGCAGTCTTTCGGCTTTCCGGGGCGGGTCGGTCGGTCAAGGGTGGCCGAAGGCCATCGCGTAGCGACGCGACGAAGGAGCGCCCTTGACGGGCCGGCACGACACGGAAGGACGATGGGACTGACGGGAACCCCCCGAACCCTCCCCGGCGCGGCCCCGCTAGGGCTCCGTCCCCGTGACCCCGCTTCCCAGCAGGAGGGCCTTCGCCCTGGTGAACTCGTCCCGCGTCAGGAGACCCTCCCGCGTCAGGTCGGCCAGCTGCGTCAGCTCCGCCACCAGGCCGCCGGGCGGCGGGGGAGCGGGCGGGGTGGTCGGGGTGGGGGGTTCCGCCGGAGCCGGGTGCTCCTCCTCTTCGGGGGTGAGGGCCGGGGGCGGCTCCTCCTCGGGGTAGGCGTCGCCACCCTCCCCGAACTCGTCCCCGTACTCGTCCCCGAACCCCTCCACCACCGCCTCCCCGGTGTCCTCCGCCTGGGCCCACTCCGCCGCGCCCGCCGCCCGCCGCAGCAGCCCGCGCAGGAGCGGCCGACCCGCGGGGCGGACCGCCGCCCTCACCGTCACGCCCACCGGCCGGATGAACATCACGCCACCCCCACCCGCTCCGCCGGGATGCGGACCGAGCCGACGATCCGCCCGCCCGCGGCCCGTACGGCGATCGCCGCGTCCTGTGCCCAGACGTGCTCGACCACCAGCAGCAGCGCGCAGCTGCCCCGGTCCAGGAGCTCCGCCGCCTCCTGCACGTCCTCCGGGCCGATCAGCCGGGCCACGTCACGGCCGGCCAGGATGCCCCGCAGCTCCACGAACTCGTCGAACTCCGCCGCCAGGACCTCCCCCGACGCAGTCTTCGTCGCGACGAGCCCGTCGATCAGGCGCACCACCCCGGTCTTCCGCAGGCCCATCACGGCCTCGACCGCCGGGACCCGCAACTGTTCCTCGGGGAAGGCGAGGACGATGAATTCCACAGGTCCCATGCGCCGGGGCTCCTCACTCCTGTCGCTCCTGACCATTTCTGACGACTCTTCGGCACCCTATGACATAAGCGGACATACCAGCCGCGACCTTGCTACGTTTCCCCGTATGACCGCTCTGACGGCGAAGGTGACGGAGCCAGCTCCGGCCCCGCCCCCCGACGGCCGTGGCGCCAAGCGCCGCGGCATCGAGCTGACGCTCCTCGCGGGCGCGGTCCTGATCTCCGTACTGGGCCACCTGTACGTGGGCCTCGCGGCCGACGGCGCGGCCGGCCGGGCGGGGGCCTCCTACCCCGCCGCCCCCTACCCCGCCGCCCCCTACGCCGCCGGGCTCGGGGGTGCGGCGCTGCTCGCCCATCTCGCCGTCCGGCTCAGGGCCCCGTACGCCGATCCGCTCCTCCTCCCGATCGCGGTCCTGCTCAACGGGCTCGGCCTGGTCCTCATCCAGCGCCTCGACCTCGCCACCCCCGGGGAGCCCGGGGCCGAGGACCAGCTGCGGTGGTCGGCGCTCGGGGTGGTGCTCTTCGTCCTCGTGCTCGCCCTGCTGCGCGACCACCGGGTGCTCCAGCGGTACGCCTACCTGTCCGTGACCGCCGCCCTCGTGCTGATGCTCGTCCCCGTCTTCTTCCCGGCCGTCAACGGCGCCCACATCTGGATCCGCTTCGCGGGGCTGTCCTTCCAGCCCGGGGAGTTCGCCAAGATCCTGCTGGCCCTCTTCTTCGCCGCCTATCTCGCCGCGAACCGCACCGCCCTGGCCCTCACCGGCCGCCGGCTCTTCTGGAAGCTGCGCCTCCTGCCCGGCCGGGTGCTCGGGCCGATCCTCGCGATCTGGCTGCTCAGCGTCGGAGTCCTCGTCCTGGAGCGGGACCTGGGGACCTCGCTGCTCTTCTTCGGCCTCTTCGTGATCATGCTGTTCACCGCCACCGGGCGGATCGGCTGGATCGCCATCGGGCTGCTGCTCGCCGCCCTCGGCGCGTACGCCGTCGGGACCTTCGAGCCGCACGTGCACAGCCGCGTGGACGACTGGCTGAATCCTTTCGCCTCCATCGAGCGCGGCGACGGCCCCGGCCAGCTCGCCCAGTCCCTCTTCGCCTTCGCCGCCGGCGGCCTGCTCGGCGCCGGGCTCGGGCACGGCCAGTCCTTCCTCATCGGCTTCGCCGCCAAGTCCGACTTCGTCCTCGCCACCGCCGGAGAGGAACTCGGCCTCGTCGGCCTCACCGCCATCCTGCTCCTCTACGGGCTCCTCGTGTCCCGAGGGTTCCGGGCCGGGCTCGCCCTGCGCGACCCCTTCGGGCGGCTGCTCGCCACCGGGCTCGCCTCGATCGTCGCCCTCCAGGTGTTCGTCATCGCGGGCGGCGTCACCGGCCTGATCCCGCTGACCGGCATGGCCATGCCCTTCCTGGCGCAGGGCGGCTCCTCCGTGGTCACCAACTGGATCATCGTCGCCCTGCTGGTCCGGCTCAGCGACAGCGCCCGCAGACCCAGACCCGGACCGGGACCCGGACCCGGCCCGGAACCGGGGGAGGCCCTCGCGTGATCCGCTACATCCGCTGGTGCGCTTACTTCTGCGCCCTGCTGCTCGCCGCCCTGCTGGCCAACGTCGCCCGCGTCCAGGTGTGGGAGTCCGCCGCCTACGGGGCGAACCCGGCCAACAAGCGGCCCGCCATCCAGCGCTACGCCGAACCGCGCGGGGACATCCTGGTCGACGGCAGGCCCGTCACCGGCTCCCGCGACAGCGGCCAGCTGCTGCGCTACGAGCGCACCTACACCGACGGCCCGCTCTACGCGCCCGTCACCGGCTTCTCCTCCCAGACGTACGGGACGAGCTTCGTCGAACGTTCCGAGGACGCCGTCCTCTCGGGCACCGACCCGGGGCTGTCCGCCTTCCCGCTCTGGTACGACCTCTCGCGCGGCCGCCCCGGTGGCGGCAACGCCGAGACCACCCTGCGCGCCGCCGTACAGGGGGCCGCGTACCGGGGGCTCGGGGGCAAGCGCGGCGCGGTGGCCGCCATCGAGCCGGCCACCGGCAGGATCTTGGCCCTGGTCAGCAGCCCCTCGTACGACCCGGGCCTGCTCTCCGGCACCGGTACGCGGGTCAAGGCGGCCTGGGCGCGGCTGAACGCGGACCCCGCCAGGCCGATGCTCAACCGGGCGCTGCGCGAGACCTATCCGCCGGGATCCACCTTCAAGATCGTGACGGCCGCCGCCGCCCTCGACGCGGGCGTGGTCACCGATGCGGACGCCCCCACCCGCACCCCCGACCCGTACCGGCTGCCCGGCACCAGCACCGTGCTGCCGAACGCGGCCACCGGCTGCGCGGAGGCCTCGATGGCGGAGGCCGTGCAGTGGTCCTGCAACACGGTGATGGCCGACATCGGGGTGCGGGTGGGGCTGCGCGCGATGGCGGAGGCGGCCGCCCGATTCGGGTTCAACGACGCGGGGCTGCGGGTGCCGTCGTGGGTGTCCCGGTCCAACTTCGACACCGACATGAGCCCGGACCAGCTGGCGCTCTCCTCGATCGGGCAGTTCAACACCAGGGCCACCCCGCTCCAGATGGCGATGGTCGCGGCGGCCGTCGCCAACGGCGGCGAGCTGCGGACCCCGTACCTGGTGGACCGCACGACCCGGGACGACGGCTCCCTGCTGCGGCGCGCCGACCAGCGCACCCTGGGCCGGGCGATGAGCCCGGCCACGGCGCTGCGCGTGCAGGAGCTGATGGTGAAGGTGGTGGAGGACGGCACCGGGCGCAACGCGGCGATCCCCGGCGCGCGGGTCGGCGGCAAGACCGGCACCGCCCAGCACGGCGTCGGCAACGCCGGCACCCCGTACGCCTGGTTCATCGCCTGGGCCCGCGCGGAGGGCGAACCGCAGCCGGCGGTGGCGGTCGCGGTGGTGGTCGAGGACGCCTCGGCGGTGCGCGGGGACATCAGCGGCAACGGCGCGGCGGCCCCGATCGCGCGGGCGGTGATGGAGGCGGCGCTGGCGGGACGGTGACGCGCGGGGGCCGGCGCCCTGGTAGTCGGCGCCCCCAGGCTCGGCCCCCCCTCAGGCCCGGGCCCCCTCAGGCCCGGGCGGCGCCCTCCTGGATGGCCGCCTCCACCTCCGCCACCCGCTCCCGCTCCTCCGCCGCGAAGCGCTCGCGGTCCAGGGTCTCGGCGATCTCCTCGTCCTGGGTCATCAGCAGGTCGAGGTTGGAGTCGCCCATCTCGAAGACGCCCATCTCCAGGTACGCCTTCTGCAGCCGGTCCCCCCAGAGCCCGATGTCCTTGACGCAGGGCACGATCCGGCTGAACAGCAGCTTCCGGAACAGGTGCAGGAACTCCGACTGCTCGGTGTACTCCACCGCCTCCCGCCGGGGGACGCCGAAGTTCTCCAGCACCTCCACCCCGCGCAGCCGGTCGCGCATCAGGTAGCAGCCCTCGATCACGAACTCCTCGCGCTCGCGCAGTTCGGCGTCCGTCAGCTGCTTGTAGTAGTCCCGCAGGGCCATCCGCCCGAAGGCCACGTGGCGGGCCTCGTCCTGCATCACGTACGCGAGGATCTGCTTGGGCAGCGGCTTGTCGGTGGTGTCGCGGATCATCCCGAAGGCGGCGAGCGCCAGCCCCTCGATGAGCACCTGCATGCCCAGGTAGGGCATGTCCCAGCGGGAGTCGCGCAGGGTGTCGCCGAGCAGCCCCTGGAGGCTGTCGTTGATCGGGTAGAGCATCCCGACCTTCTCGTGCAGGAAGCGCCCGAAGATCTCGGCGTGCCGGGCCTCGTCCATGGTCTGGGTGGCGGAGTAGAACTTCGCGTCCAGGTCCGGCACCGACTCCACGATGCGCGCCGCGCACACCATCGCGCCCTGCTCGCCGTGCAGGAACTGGCTGAAGTTCCAGGCGCTGTAGTGCCGTCGCAGCTCGCCCTTGTCCCGCTCGGTCATCCCGGCCCAGTGGCGGGTGCCGTGCAGCGTCAGCATCTCGTCGGGCGTGCCGAGGGGGTCGTAGGGGTCCACCTCGATGTCCCAGTCGATGCGTTTGGCGCCGTCCCACTGCTTGTCCTTGCCCTTCTGGTACAGGGCGAGGAGGCGGTCGCGGCCCCCGTCGTACTCCCAGCTGAAGCGGGCCGCACCGGAGGCGGGGACCGGCCAGACGCTCTCCTGCGGGGCCTGGGTGTAGAACTCGTGCGTCGACACGGATGCCTCCTCGTATCGCGTACGCGAGCACGCGCGTTTTCGCGTACTCGCGCTCGCGCGTCGCGCGTACCGCCGTGCGGGAGTGGACAGTTGGCAGCGTCACACGTTGGTAGACGCGGGGTCAACAAGTCGTGCGCGAGGGATTGACGACCTTGCTGACAAGCAGTCTCATAAGAGGTGACCGCAGGTAACCCGACCGCGAGGGGCCCGGAGCCATGACGACCGTGACCGAACGAGCCGCGCTGAGGGACGCCCTCGGCCTCCTCAAGGACCGCGAGCAGATCGCCGAACGACTCCTCGAGTCATCCGCCAAGCACTCCTTCGACCCCGACCGGGAACTCGACTGGGACGCCCCGCCGATCGACGGCACGTACTACTGGCCGCCCGAGCTGCTCTCCCTCTACGACACCCCGATGTGGAAGAAGATGGGCGAGGAGCAGCGCATCGACCTCTCCCGCCACGAAGCGGCGTCCCTCGCCTCCCTCGGCATCTGGTTCGAGATCATCCTCATGCAGCTCCTGGTCCGGCACATCTACGACAAGCCGCTGACCAGCAACCACGTTCGGTACGCACTCACCGAGATCGCCGACGAGTGCCGCCACTCCATGATGTTCGCCCGGATGATCCAGAAGGCCGGAGCCCCCGACTACCCGGTCACCCGGCTCAACCACAACCTCGCCCGCATCCTCAAGACGGTCTCCACGACCCCCGGTTCCTTCGCCTGCACCCTCCTCGGCGAGGAGATCCTCGACTGGATGCAGCGCCTGACCTTCCCGGACGAGCGCATCCAGCCCCTGGTCCGCGGAGTGACCCGGATCCACGTCATCGAGGAGGCCCGGCACGTCCGGTACGCCCGCGAGGAACTGCGCCGCCAGATGCTGACCGCCCCGCGCTGGGAGCAGGAACTCACCCGGATCAGCTGCGGCGAGGCCGCCCGCGTCTTCTCCGTGGCCTTCGTCAACCCGGCCGTCTACGAGAACGTCGGCCTCGACCGGCGCGAAGCCGTCGCCCAGGTCAAGGCCAGCGGCCACCGCCGCGAGGTGATGCAGACCGGCGCGAAGCGGCTCACCGACTTCCTCGACGACATCGGCGTGCTGCGCGGGGTCGGCCGCAGGCTCTGGCGCAGCTCGGGCCTCCTCGCGTAGCAGGGTCGTCTACTCTGCGGGCATGACCGTACGGGCCTACCGCAGACTGAGCGTCGAGGAGCGGCGAGCCCAGCTCCTCGACGCCGCGCTGTCGTTGTTCGCGCACCGTGCCCCGGAGGAGATCTCCCTCGACGACGTCGCGGAGGCCGCGGGCGTCTCGCGCCCGCTGGTCTACCGCTACTTCCCGGGCGGGAAACAGCAGTTGTACGAAGCCGCCCTGCGCTCGGCCGCCGACGTCCTCGAACTGTGCTTCGCCGAACCGCAGGCCGGACCGCTGACCCAGCGGCTCTCCCGGGTCCTGGACCGCTACCTGGCCTTCGTCGACGAGCACGACGCCGGCTTCGCCGCCCTCCTGCAGGGCGGCAGCGTCGTGGAGACCTCCCGCACCACGGCCACCGTGGACGGCATCCGCCGCGCGGCCGCCGACCAGATCCTCCTCCACCTGGACGTCCCCGCCCCGGGGCCCGGACCGCGGCTGCGGATGATGGTGCGCACCTGGATCACGGCGGTCGAGGCGGCGTCCCTGATCTGGATCGACGAGGGGAAACAACCGGAGGTCGCCTCCCTCCGCGACTGGCTGGTGGACCAGTTCATCGCCCTCCTCACGGCCACGGCGGCCACCGACCCCGAGACGGCGTCCGCCGCCCGGGCCGCGCTCGCGCTGGAACCGCCGGAGGGCCCGGTGGGCGTCCTCGCCCGACGCGTCATCCCGCTGGTCTCCGAGGCGGCCCACCTGCTGTGACACTGGTGGGGTGAGAAGCGAACCGACCCCCTTCGAGGGCGGGCCGATGGACGGCCGGGTCCTCCCGATCCTCGTCGGCCCGACGGGCCACCCGCCGAAGTGGTACGAGATCCCGGTCCCCGCCCCGGACGGCGGGCCCCCGACGGTACTGCTCTACGAGCGGGTCCCGTCGGGGTACACGAAGCGGCTGGGGCTCCAGAAGGGGTGGAAGTACACCTTCTCCCCGACGGGCCGGAAGCCGAAGCCGCGCTGGCCGTGGAGCAGGCAGGGGCGGGGGTGAAGGCGGGCGGGTCCGGGTCCAGGGGGCGGGGTGCCGCCGCCGGGCGGGATCAGCCGTCCGTACGGCCGCGCCGCAGCATCGCGTAGCCCAGCCCGGCGGCGCCGACCGCCGCGATCCCGGCGCCCGCGGCGAGCAGCAGTACGCCGTCTCCGGGGCCGTCGGCCAGGGTGTTCAGCCGCAGGGCCTCGGACGTACCGGGGGCGCCGGAGCGGTCCCGGGACGCGTCGTCGACCGAGGCGGGTACGACCTGGCCACCGCCGTGCGGGGTCCGGGTCCCGGTCTTGTGCCCGTCGCCGGCCACCGCGTGGGAGCCGTCTCCCCGGACGGTCTCGCCGACCCAGGAGGACAGCCGGCCGTCGGGCCCCAGCGCGGCGTGCAGTTCACCCGCGGCGCCGACCCCGGTGGCCCCGTCGCGGCTGGTCAGCGTGACGACCGTGGCCCCGGCGCGCAGGATCTCGGCCTGGTACGCGTCCTTCGCGACGCGGTACACCTTCGCCGTCGACCGGCCGTCCGCGAGGGAGATGCTGCTGACGAGGGTCCGCTGCGTGCCGGAGGCGGCCGGCGCCCCGTCGGCGAGCGCGGCGGCGGCCGGCAGGGCCAGCAGCGCACCGGCGCAGGCGGTCACGGCGGTGGCGCGAACGATGGCGCGGCGGCGGGCGGTGTCCACGGGGTTCCCTCGGTTGGTCAGCGTCTGGTGCTCCGGACGGCACAAAAGTAGGCCCCGGCCGTTGCGGTAGGGCGATGGCCTTGTAACAGGAAGGCAGCAGGGACCCGACGGAGCTGTTACACAACCGAGGGATTGCCCGGGGCGGCGCCGCCTGCTCCCATGGACGGCGGGGGTGAGGCCGATGCGCGGACTCAAGGTCCTTCCGAGCGGCAGGCCCGGCCGCGGCCGGCTCTACGTCAACCGGCCGGACGGTCAGGCGGTCGCCTGGTACGACCGGCAGACCAACCGGATCAGCGTTCTGGCGGAGGGTCAGCGCGAAGCGGTACTGGCCGCCCTGCGCCCGTACTTGACCCGCGGCTGGACCATCGGCCCGCCCCCGGTGCCGACCGCCGCGGAGCTGCGCTGCCTGAGCCTGCCGCCCGACCGGGACCTGGCCCCGAACCGGCCCGGCGAGACCCTGCTGGGCGAGCTGGCGTACGGCTCGCCGAGCGGCCGCGCCCGGCTCCGCATGCGGCAGGAACTCCAGGCCCGGCAGCGTACGGGCGCGGAGCTCGACCTGCTGGAGGCGGCGGACTGGCGGGCCCTGCACGACGTCCCGCTGCCCGGTCTGGGGCTGCTGGACCACCTGCTCATCGGCCCGCCGGGCGTCCTCGCCGTGCGTACCGTCCCGGGCCGCCGCCAGCGCGCCCAGGTCGGGGACCTGCTGCTGACGGTGGGCCGCGCCGAACCCCGGCCCGACCCCCGCTGGATCCGCCGGGCGGCCGCCTGCGCCGCCCGGGTGCTGGCCGCTCCGGTGACCCCGGCCCTGGCCCTGGCCGACGCCTCCCGGGTGGTGGTGGCCCCGACGCAGCGGGACGTCCTCGTCCTCCAGCCCCCGACCCTGACGGCCCTGCTGCGGGCCGTGCCCGCGACCCTCAAGCCCCCGGAGGTCGAAGCCCTCTTCGCCCGGGCCCGCGCCCGCCCGGTGTGGGCCTGAGCGCCACCCCGGTCACCCTCAGGCCGAACTCCGCTTGCGCGGCGCCGCCTTCTTGGCCGCGCCGGCGCCCGCCGTCTTCTTCGCGGCGGCGGAAGCGGACTTCGTGGTGGACCTCGTGGCGGACTTCGCGGTGGACTTCGTCGCCCCCGAGGCGGACTTCGTGGCGGCGGAGGCGGACTTCGTGGCGGTCGAAGTGGACTTCGCCGCGCGCGACTTGCCCGAAGCGGACGCCGAAGTGGACTTCGCGGTCGTCTTCTTCCCGGACGCCGCCGTCTTGCGGGCGCCCGACGCCGTCGACTTCTTCCCGCCCACCGCCTTCGGCGCGGCGGGCGCCGCTCCGCGCCGGATGGGGGTCACCCGCGCCTCCGTGCCCTCCTCCGCCTCCTCGCCCTCGATGCCCTCCGTCTCCGCGCTCCGCTGACCGTCGCCCCGCGAGGCCTTGGCGGCCCGGACGCTGTTCTCCAGCGCCGCCATCAGGTCGATCACCTGCGCCCCGGCCGGCTCCACCACGGCCTCCGACGGCTCGAACGCCCCGCCCGCCTTCGCCGCGATCATCGCCTCCACGGCCTCGCGGTAGTCGTCGTGCAGGGAGGACATCTCCACCTCGCCGAGCGTGGCCATCAGCGCGTCGGCCAGGTCCAGTTCCGCCTCCCGCACGGTCACCGAGGCCTCGGGGGCCGCCCCCTCCGGCGTCCTGATCTCGTCCGGCCACAGCAGCCCGTGCATCGCGATCACGTCGTCGACGACCCGCAGCATGCCCAGCCGCTCCCGCCCCCGCAGCGCGTACTTGGCGATCGCGACCCGGCGGCTGCGCTTGAGCGCCTCCCGCAGCAGCGTGTACGGCTTGGCCGCCGTGGCGCCGTTCGCCGCGAGGTAGTACGCGGCGTCCATCTGGAGGGGGTCGATCTCCTCGGTGGGTACGAACGACACGATCTCGATCGTCTTCGCCGTCGGGATCGGCAGCCGCGCCAGGTCGTCCTCCGTGATCGGGATGATCGACCCGTCCGCCTCCTCGTACCCCTTGCCGATCTCGGCGGAGGACACCTCCTCCCCGTCCAGCTCGCACACCTTGCGGTAGCGGACCCGGCCGCCGTCGGTCACATGGATCTGACGGAAGGAGATCGAGTGGCTCTCGGTGGCGTTCACGAGCTTGATCGGGATGCTGACCAGGCCGAAGGAGATCGCCCCATTCCAAATGGATCGCACGGTTCCTCCTGTTTCGTGGCAATCTCATCGTATGACGCCGATCACGATGGTGGAGGGGCGTCGCATCGCGCTCAGCAATCTGGACAAGGTCCTCTACCCGAGGACCGGCTTCACCAAGGGCGAGGTGCTGCACTACTACGCCACCGTCGCCGACTCCCTCCTCGCGCACATCCAGGACCGCCCCCTCTCCTTCCTGCGCTATCCGGACGGCCCGGACGGCCAGCTCTTCTTCACCAAGAACCCGCCGCCCGGCACACCCGCCTGGGTGAAGACCACCCCCGTGCCCCGCTCCGAGGACGAACGGGCCGAACAAGTGGTCGTATCCGGCCTGGCCTCCCTGATGTGGGCCGCCAACCTGGTCGTGGAGTTCCACACCCCCCAGTGGCGGGCCGGTGCCCCCGCCGTCGCCGACCGGCTCGTCCTCGACCTCGACCCCGGCCCGCCCGCCACCGTCGTCGAGTGCTGCGCCGCCGCCCTCTGGCTGCGCGAGCGCCTCGCCGCCGACGGCCTGACCGCGTACGCCAAGACCTCCGGCTCCAAGGGGCTGCACCTGGCCGTGGCGCTCGAACCGGTCTCCTCCGCGCGCGCGTCCGCGTACGCGAAGGCCCTCGCCCAGGAGGCCGAGGGCGAGCTGCGCGGGCTCGTCGTGCACCGGATGGCCAAGGCGCTGCGCCCCGGCAAGGTGTTCGTCGACCACAGCCAGAACGCCGCCGCCAAGACCACCGCCGCGCCCTACACGCTGCGCGCGCGGCCCCTGCCGACCGTCTCCGCACCCGTCTCCTGGGCGGAGGTCGAAGCCTGCCGCGACCCCTCCGACCTGGTGTTCCTCGCCGACGACATCGCGCCCAGGCTGGCCCGCGACGGCGACCTCCTCGCCCCGCTGAACGACCCGGGGCAGGCCGGGAGCCTGCCGTGACCCCGCGCGTGCGGGTCGCGCTCGCCGCCGCCGTACGGACCCTGCCGCGCGGGGCGGGCCTGGCGTACGAACCGAAGTTCGACGGCCACCGCATGGTCGTGCTGCGCACCGCGGAGGACGTGGTGCTCCAGGCCCGCTCCGGGCGGAACGTCACCAGCGCGTTCCCCGATCTGGCGTCGGCCGCCCGGCAGTTGCCCGCCGGTACGGTGCTGGACGGGGAGGTGGTCGTCTGGCACGCCGGCCGTACGGACTTCGCCCTGGTCCAGCGGCGCGCGGCGGCCACGCAGGCCCGCGCCGCCGTGCTGGCGCAGAGCCTGCCGGCCTCGTACGCGGCCTTCGACGTGCTGGAGCTGGCCGGGGTCGACGTCCGCGGCCGCCCCTACGAGCGGCGCCGGGCGCTGCTGGTCGACCTGCTGCTGCCGCTCGGGCCGCCGCTCCAGCCGGTGCCGATGACGACCGACCCGGAGCTGGCGCAGACCTGGTACGAGACCCTGCCCGCCAGCGGCATCGAGGGCCTGGTGGTGAAGCGGCTGGACCAGCCCTACCCGGCCGGGCGGCGCGGCTGGCGCAAGCTCCGGCACACGGACGTGCGGGACGCGGCGGTGGTCGGCTACACCGGCACCGCGCGCCGCCCGACGGCACTGGTCCTGGTCCTGCCGGGGGAGGAGGACGAGGCGCCGCTGGTGTCGAGCCCGCTGTCGGCGGCGCTGCGTACGGAGCTCGCGGCCGCGCTCGCCGAGCGCGGGCGCAGCGCCCCGGGCGGGGCCACGGTCACCGCGATCGGGCTCGGGGAAGTGCCGTTCACCCCGCTGGACCCGCCGCTGGCCGCCGAGGTCCGGCACACCTCCGCACGGCACCCGCCGCCGGAGGTGCTGCGGCTGCGGACGGACCTGTAGGCGCGTGGACGGGCCCCCGACCCGCGCGGGAGGCGCGGATCAGGGGCCGGTGCCGGTCCGGGGCGGGGGCGGCCGGGCGTCTTCGCGGGCGCGTGGGGGCGGCTCGCGGGACGCGTGCGGGACCGCTTACGAGTGCGCCCCGCGGCCGGCGTCGGGGGGAGCGCCGGGCTGCGGGTGCGGTCCCGGCCCCTCCGGCTTCTCGAAGCCGGACTCCCGCTCGGCCCGGACCTCGTCGGCATGGGTGGAGGTGGTGGAGCCGAAGTTCCCGTAGCCCTGCATCTCGTGCGGCCGCAGACCGCCCTTGGGGATCTCCACCGGGTCCCGCTCCTCGCGGACCTCGTGGACGGCCCCGCCCTCGGGCAGGTGCGGCTGGCTCTCGGGGGTGGGCGGCGGCGGTTCCTTCGCCCGGACCCGCTGGCCCAGCTTGAAGCCGCCGAGCAGCATGCCGGTGATGATGATTCCGATGACGAAGAACCACGCGATGTCGGTCAGGATCTCGTCCACGCTGAGGATCGTGTCCATAGATCCCATTTTCCCGTTTTTGCTGCTTTTGCACGCGGGAGCGGTGCAAAGAATCCCCCGGCCTGCGCGCCTCCTGCCGTCCGTCAGCCGCGGCCGGAGCTCCCCCCGGACCCGCCCGGCCTCCCCGGGAACACGGGCGAGGACGCCCGGCCCGGGGCCCCGCTCCCGCCGCCGGCCCATCCCGTACCGGCCCGGAACGATTCCCCCCGCGCCCCGTGCTCCGGACGGATGACGCGGCCGGCTCCCCGCCCGGGCCGGTACGCCGTACGGCGCGGGCCGAAACCCCGTAACCCGTACGGCGCGGGCCGAAACCCCGTAACCCGTACGGCGCGGGCCGAAACCCCGGATCGCCGGGCGGCCGCTCAGCGCAGCGGCCCCTCCGAATCCCGCAGCCCCCGCGCGTCCCGGCCCCCGAGCACGCCCAGGATCTCGGCGCAGATGGCCAGCGCCGTCTCCGCCGGGGTCCTGGCGCCCAGGTCCAGCCCGATCGGACCGTGCACCCGGGCCAGCGCGGCCTCGTCCACCCCGGCGGCCACCAGCCCCTCCCGGCGCCGCGCGGTGGTCCGCCGCGAGCCGAGCGCGCCGACGTACGGGATCCCCAGGGCCAGGGCCGTGCGCAGCGCGGGCACGTCGAAGTCCGGCTCGTGGCTGAGCAGCACCAGGCAGGCGGCGTCCCGGTGTGCCGTCAGCGCCTTCTCCGCGTCCGCCGCCGTCTCCACCACGACCGCCTCCCAGCCGAGCAGCGCGGACTGCGCGCCGATCACCTCGGCCAGCTCACCGGTCCCGCCGATCACCAGGTGCGGGGCCGACGGATACGCCTCCACCAGCACCAGCCCGGAGCCCCCGTACAGGGCGTCCCGCCCGGGGCGCCGGGTCCCCAGCAGCTCCCCGGCCCGCCGCCCGGCGTCGTCGGCGGGCTCGTCGCCGGCCCGTACGACCTCGCTGACGGGGTCGACGGCGCCGTCCGCGCCCTCGCCGAGCCGGGTCACCAGTGCCACCCCGGCGCCGCTGCCGAGCAGCTCCCACCATTCGGCGGGGACCGTCGAGAGGGGCTGGAGCAGCACCTCGGCCTGCCCGCCGCAGGTCAGCTTCGCGTCCACCGCCTCGCCGGCACCGACCGACACCTCGCACACCCGCGCGGTCCGCCCGGCGCCCACGGCCCCGGCCTCCGCGACGAGTTCGGCGTCGAAGACCCCGCGGTACAGGGCCCCGACGCATTCCCCCCGGGCGTCCACGAGTACGGCCCCGGCGGGATCCCGGGGCCCGAAACCCTGCTCGGTCACCGGCCGGGCCAGGAAGGCCACGCGTCCCTCGGCCGTCCACCGCTGTGCCGTCCCCGCAAGCTCACGCATCCGTCGCCCCATCCTCTGTGCGCTCCCTCGCCGCAAAGCACCTGGTCAACGGGCACGAAGCGGCCTCGGAAACCACCCTACGCACGCCCCGCGCCGCCACCCACCCCCCGAACCCACAGACACCGGCCCGTCGCCCTCGTACGGACCACCGGAAGACCCCCCACGAGTGGCTGCTCCACCGTCACCCCGGAGAATCGAGGGAACGCGAAGGGAAACGACCACCGTGCACACCCTCAGACACGCCTTCGACTCCCTCTCCGTACGCAACTTCCGGCTCTTCTTCCTCGGCCAGCTCCTCTCGGTGACCTGCACCTGGATGATGGTGATCGCGCAGGACTGGCTGGTGCTGGAGCTGTCGGGGAACTCGGGCACGGCCCTGGGGGTGGTGACGGCCCTGCAGTTCACCCCCGTCCTGCTGCTGACGCTGTACGGGGGCCGGCTCGCCGACCGCCACAGCAAACGCCGCATCCTGGTGCTCGCCAACCTGGCGTCAGGGGCCTTCGCCCTCGTCCTGGGCCTGTGGGTGCTCCTGGGCGAGATCCGGCTCTGGCACATCTGGCTCTTCGCACTCGCCCTCGGCACGGTCAACTCGGTGGAGGCGCCCACCCGCATCGCCTTCGTCGGGGAGATGGTGGGCAACGAGCTGCTGCCCAACGCCTCGGCCCTGAGCGGCGCGTACTTCAACGCCGCCCGGGTGGCCGGCCCCGCCGCGGCCGGCCTCCTCATCGCCCGCCTCGACGTCGGGCCGGTGATCCTGATCAACGCGTGCAGCTACCTGGGGGCGGTGGCGGGCCTCGCGCTGATGCGCCCCGCCGAACTCCACGGCCCGCCGGCCCGCCCCGCCGACCCCCGGGTGGCGGACGGGCTCCGCTACGTGGCCCGGCGCCCGGACCTGGTCCTCCCGCTGGCCCTGATCGGCGTACTGGGCCTGGCCGGCTTCAACTTCCAGCTGACGCTGCCCCTGCTGGCCAAGACCGGGTTCCGCACCGGCTCGGCCGCCTTCGGGCTGCTGAGCAGCTCCCTGGCGGCGGGCTCCCTGCTGGCCGCCTTCGCCGCCTCGTCCCGCCGCGCCCGGCCGACGGCCGCCGTCGTCACGGGCTCCGCCCTGGCCTTCGGCGCCGCCGAAGCCCTCACCGGCCTGGCCCCGACCCTCCCGACGGCCTGCCTGCTGCTGGCCCTGACCGGCTTCGCGATGATGTACTTCGCGCAGGCAGCCAACCACCGCATCCAGCTCGGCTCGGACCCCGCTTACCGGGGCCGCGTCATGGCCCTCTACATGCTGATCTTCCAGGGCACCACCCCGCTGGGCGCCCTCCTGACGGGCTGGCTGGCCGACCACTGGGGCCCCCGCTGGGCCCTCTCCGCGGGCGGCCTGGTCTCGCTGGCGGCCACGGCCACGGCCCTGGCCGTGACGGCCGCCCCCAGCCGGAAACCCGCCGCCGCCCCGGACGGCTCACCCGCCCCCGACGGCTCACCCGCACGGACCGCGCACTCCGGCACCACCGCGCAGGACCTCCGGCGCGAGGAGTCCTGAACGATCCCCCGCCGTTCACCCCTTCGAGGTGAACAGCGCCGATAGGCTCGCCGGGTGAACGCGCGCACCGCCCTCACGCAATGGCTCGGCACCCTCGGCCCGGACCGGCTCACCGCCCTGCTGGAAGAGCGAGGCCTGCCGCTCGCCGCAGGACACCGGCCGGTCACCTCCCTCCGGGAGCTCGCCGACCACCTGCTCACCGACGAGTCGGTGAGCCGCGCCCTGATGGCCGGCACCCTCGGGGAACTGCACCTGCTGGCTTCCATCGCGGCCCACGCCCTGGAGCGGCACGGACCCGCCGAGGGCGCCGAGCCCGACGGGCGCCCCCACTACCCCTGGCAGCGACACCGGCCGGCGGCGCCCGTGGAACCCTCCGGGCGGCTGGTGGACGAGGAGGACGTACTGGGCTGGTTCGAGCCGGGGGAGCCGCGGCGGCGAGCCGCCCGTACGCTCGCCGGACTGCGCGAGCGCGCCCTGCTCCTGCCCGCCCCCCGCGGGCGGCTGGCGCTCCCGCCGCTGCTGCACGTCCGGGCCGCCGGGTTCGACGGGTACGGCCGCACCGTGGCCCAACTGCTCACCAGCGCCTACAACGCCCCCGAGGTCAAGCGGATCGCCACCCGCCTCTTCGGCGAGGGCGCCGCCCGGACCCGCGACCAGGCCCAGGAACTGATCACCGCCCTCTACGCCGACCCCGCCCGGGTGAGGTCACTGGCCGCGCGGGCCCCGGACCGCGCCCGGGAGCTCCTGGAGCACCTGGTGCCCGGCCCGCCGCTGCTGCGCACCCACTGCTTCGTCAGCCGCAACGGCGACCAGTACGCGGGCACGGACTCCGCGTACGTGTTCCGGGACGGCGGCAGCGGCGACGAGGGCACCGACTGGCTGGCGGCGCGGGGGATGCTGATCCCGGTCGGCCCCGATCTGGCGGAGCTCCCCTACGAGGTGGCCCGCGCGCTGCGCGAGGAGGACGCGGCACCCCGGCCCCGGCTGGACCCCGAACCGTTCACCGCCACCACCCCCCTGGCCCCGGGCTGGGAGGGCGAGGGCGGTACGGCCGCCGCGGCCGCCGTCTGGCGGGCCGAACTGGTCCTGCGGGCCCTGGCGGCCCAGCCGGTGACGGTCCGCAAGGCGGGCGGGATCGCCGTACGCGACACCCGGCGGCTGGCCCGCGCGGCCGGTGCGGACGAGGCGCACACCCGGCTGTGGCTCGACCTCGCCGTGAACGCCGGCCTCGCGGCCCCCCGGCAGCAGGAGCCGGCCCCCGGCCCCCGGAGCGGCCGCCGGAACCCCACCACCCCCAAGCCGTCGGCACGGCTCCTGCCCACCGACCGCTACGACCCCTGGGCCGGCGCCCCCGCCGCGGGCAAGCTGCTGCCGCTGCTGGCGGCCTGGGCGGTGGTCCCCGAGATCCTCAGCCACTGGCCGGACCCCGACGAACCCCCGGTCGCGCTCATCAGCCCGCAGGACGAGGAAGCGGTGGCCCTGCGGACCGGCGTACTGCGCGCCCTCGCCACGCTCCCCGCCGGACACGGACTGCTGCTGCCGCGGAACGCCCTCGCCCACGCCGAACTCCTCGCCACGGCAGCATGGTTCCAGCCGCTCCTGCGCCCGCACCTGGGGACCGACGACGCCGGCGAACCCGTCCCGCACGAGTTCCTCGACCGCCTGGCCGCCACCCTCGAGGAAGCCGCCCTGCTCGGGGTGGTCGCCCACGGCGCGCTCACCCCGGTAGGGCGTGCCCTGTGCGGACTGCTGGACGCGGGCGCGGCCCACCACTACCCGGCCGTGCCCGGCGCGGGCGCCGACCCCGCCGGGCGCGGCTCCCACGGCCTGGGCGAAGACCTGTCCCTACGCCCGGCCCTGGCCGCCGCGGTCACCGCCCTGCGCGAGGCCCTCTATGCCGCCCTGCCCGAACCCAGCACCACGGCCCGCTTCCAGAGCGACCTGACGGCCACCGTGACCGGCGCGCCGGCCCCCGCGCTCTCCGCCCTGCTCTCCGCTGTCGGCGACATCGAGTCCGAGGGGCACGCCGTGGTCTGGCGCATCACCGCGGCCTCCGTACGCCGGGCCCTGGACGCCGGCTGGAGCGCCGACGAACTCCTCGACCGCCTCACCGCCGCGAGCGAAGGCGGCACCCCGCTGCCCCAGCCCCTCTGCTACACGGTCAAGGACACCGCCCGCACCCACGGCCGGCTCAAGGTCGTGCGCTCCGCGTGCTGCATCCGCTCGGACGACACCGCCCTGATCGAGGAGGTGTCCCAGGCCCGCGGCCTGGCCAAGCTCGGCCTCCGCCGCATCGCTCCAACGGTCCTGATCTCCACGGCCCCGCCGGAGGAGACCCTGACGGCCCTGCGCGCCGCCGGCTACGCCCCCACCCAGGAAACCGAAACCGGCACCACGATCCTCGACCGCAGCCCCACCGACCGCACGCGAAGCCTCCTCCCATCCCTCGACCACGCCCACCCGCCCTTCGGCGAACAGGTCGGGGGCGTTCCCTCCAGTGCCCGGAGCCTGGCCGTGTTGCTCACCGAGGGCGGGTAGGGGCCCCGCCGGACGCACCGTCTGCACGAACGGCGCTGTCAGTGGGGCATGTGAGCCTGGGGAGCATGATGCACTCCGCGACCGCAGTTCTCCCGGGGCACGAGGAACTCGCGCAGGCGACGCCGGAGACCGCGGCCTGGCTGATCATGTTCCTCCTGGACTTCAGCACCATCTGGATATCCCTTCTGTGGCTCCTCACGGCGTCTTTTGTCTTCTGCTCGCGCAGGCGCCCCGGGGGATGGCTGACTTCCGGCCCGTTGCGCGGGAGCAGCTCGGCCCGGAAGCGGATCGATGAACTACGGGCGGCGCTCACGGCCGCGGACGGGGCTCGGGCCGCTCTGCCGGACGGCGCCGCGCTCGCTGCCCGGGTGTGTGCGCACAGGCGCTGGGCAACCGCACGGCTGTGGTTGTACGGCCCGCCCAACCTGGCGGCAGGCATGATGCTCTACGGAGCGCTAGGAGGATGGGGCGGGCCCCCGCTTCCCGTCACCGCCGCCATCAGCGTCGGCCTGTTGGCCCTCTCGGTCGCGGTGACAGCCGCTGAGGCAGTCTCGCGGCGCAGGGCGGATCCCTATGGAGAAGCCGTGTTCCGAGGTGTCGTGGCCCTTGAGGCGCTGGTTCTGCCGGACAGCGCCGCCAGCAGGGTCAGGACTTTGTCGGAGTCCCTTCGGGATCGGGACCGGCGGCCGACGGCGTACTTCCCCGTGGACTGGTCGTACCGCACCGTCGAGGAGTTCTGCATGGCGCTGGAACGGCTGGCGCGCCATGCGGTGCTCACCGGCGACCGGGTGAGCAGAGCGCGAAGGGAGGCCGAGATCCAGCTGTACGCGGCACATCTGTTGGAGTCCCTTGAGCGCTACCGGCTGGCGGCCGTGGCGCACGCCGCCGCGATCGATCCCTCAGCCGGCGCACCCGTCGACGGCGCCGACGGGAGTGCCGCGCGTGAGGCTCTCAGCCGGGTGCTGTCCCTCGTCTCCGGTGTCCTGGCGGATGTCTGCCGCGACCGGTTGATCGTTCCTGAGCTGGCCTGGGAAGACCTTCCCGAGGACCGGCGAACGACGCCGAGCCGTGGGACGCGGCGGCAGACCGTCTGGCAGGCCGCGGCAGCGGTCACGATCCTGATCGTGCTCGCCGGCCTGTTCACCTGGGCCGGTGCCCCGGGGGAATTCGTCTCGCCGATCCTTTTCGCGTTGAGCGGTGCCATCGCCGTACTTCTGCCCCGCGCGCGCTGGACGGCCTGACCGTACGACCCGGCGGTCAGAGAATCCGACCAGTCCGATGCGCCGTGATCGCGTCCACGAATGGTCAACGGGATCTGACATACGGCTGCTTACGGCGGCAGTTGGCCGCGCATACGCGAAGACCCCGTCTCAGCGTGACCGCTGATGGCGGGGTCTTGGGCACTTCCTGCGAAGTGCCCCCGGCAGGATTCGAACCTGCGCACACGGCTCCGGAGGCCGTTGCTCTATCCCCTGAGCTACGGGGGCGTGTCGTCCGCGTTGCGGCGACGGGTTGAACACTACCAGCTTCCGCGGGGTGATCAGGAACCGATTTGGGCGGGAGGGGGAGGTCGGTCGCCCGGAGGGGGTGGAAGTGGCAAAAACCCGGACGCGGGGGCTTAGGGCGACCTACTCTCGAGTTGTGCCAGGCGCCTCGGGCCGGGTGCTTGTTGTCGACGACAACAAGGTCATCCGGCAGCTGATCAAGGTCAATCTCGAGCTGGAGGGCTTCGAGGTCGTGACCGCGAGCGATGGTGTCGAGTGCCTGGACGTCGTGCACCGCGTGTGTCCGGATGCGATCACGCTTGATGTGGTCATGCCCCGGCTGGACGGGTTCGGGGCCGCCGCGCAGTTGCGGGCCGATCCCCGGACCCGGCACGTGCCCGTCGCCATCGTCAGTGCCTGTACGCAGCTCGAGGTCGAGGCGGCGATCGCCGCCGGGGTGGACGCGTTCGTCGCCAAGCCGTTCGAGCCGGCCGAGCTGGTCCGTGTCGTACGCCGCCTCGTCGAGCGCAAGGGCGCCCCGGCCGGGCGCGCCGGGAGGGCCGGTCGGGGGGCCTGACGGCTCCGCCCTGTTCACATGGCGAAACCCGATGCATGGCCCGGGGGCATCTCCCCTAGGCTGGGTTCCGTGATCCCCGCCGACCTCTCTCGTGCCGTCGTACAAGCCGTACGTCGCGCCGTTGAGGACGGGGAGCTGGCCGGGAGCGTGCCCGCGCGGGTCGTCGTCGAACGGACCCGGCCCGGGGGAGTGGGGGAGTACGCCAGCCCCGTCGCCCTCCAGGTTGCGAAGAGCGCCCGGCGGGAGCCCCGTGAGGTCGCCCGGGTGCTCGCGGCCCGGCTGCTCGCCGACGAGCCCGGGATCCGGGGTGTGGAGATCACCGGGCCCGGGTTCCTGAACTTCACCCTCGCGCCGGTCCCCGCCGCCGAGCTCGTGCGCGAGATCCGGGCCAGGGGGCGCAGGTACGGGTACGTGCCCGACGGGGAGGCGCGTGCGCGGGTCCTGGGGGAGGCCGTCCGGCGGATCCGGGCCAGTCAGGGCGCACCCGGCCCCGAGGGGCTGCGCGTCGTGCCCGTCGCCAGGCGCGACGGGGACGTCGTCGCGGCGTACGGGGCGGACGCCGCGGCCTGGGCCATGCTCTGCGTACCGGCCCGCGAGACCCCCTCCTTCACGCCCGGCCTGCTCGTCCAGGACGAGTCCAGCGAGTTCTTCCGGGTGCGGTACGCCCACTCCCGCGCCCGGTCCCTGCGGGTCAACGCCGGCCGGCTCGGGTTCGCCGCAGAAGCAGGTGAGCCCGCCGGGCCGGCCGAGCCCGCCGGGCCCCGCGACGCCGACGCCCCCGCCCTGCTGCGCCTGCTCGCCGAGTACCCGCTCGTCCTGGAGGCCGCCGCGCACCACCAGGCGCCCGAGCGGCTCACCCGGCACCTCGTCGCCGTCGCCGACGCGCTCCTCGACTTCCAGCACCAGGTGCTGCCCAAGGGGGACGAGAAACCCTCGGCCGCCCACCGCGCCCGGCTGGCACTCGCCGAAGCCGCCGGGACGGTGCTGGCAGGCGGCCTCGCCCTCCTCGGCATAGACGCCCCCGACTTCCTGTGATCCGCGAAGAGAGATTCCGATGAGCCGTTCCGCGCACCCCGCCGGGCCCCGCCACGCCGACGTCCTGCCCGAGGGCCACTACGCCCCGCCGCCCGCCGACCTGAACGCGCTCGACGAGAAGGTGTGGTCCCGGACGGTCACCCGCGACGACGACGGGGTCGTCAGCGTCGGCGGCATCCAAGTGACGCGGCTCGCCGAGGAGTTCGGGACTCCCGCCTATTTCCTCGACGAAGAGGACTTCCGTGCCCGCTGCCGCGCCTGGGCGCACGCCTTCGGCAAGGACGCCGACGTGTTCTACGCCGGCAAGGCCTTCCTTTCGAAGGCCGTCGTGAAGTGGCTCAAGGAAGAGGGGCTCAACCTCGACGTCTGCTCCGGCGGGGAGCTGGCCACGGCCCTCGCCGCGGGGATGCCCCCGGAGCGGATCGCCTTCCACGGGAACAACAAGTCGGAGAGCGAGATCCGCCGGGCCATCGGAGCCGGCGTCGGGCGGATCGTGCTCGACTCCTTCCAGGAGATCGCCCGCGTCGCCCACATCGCCCGCGAGCTGGGCGTACGCCAGCCCGTGCAGATCCGCGTCACCGTCGGCGTCGAGGCGCACACGCACGAGTTCATCGCGACCGCCCACGAGGACCAGAAGTTCGGCATCGCCGTCGCCGACGGCTCGGCGGCGGAGGCCGTGCGGCGGGCGCTGGGGCACGACAGCCTGGAGCTGCTCGGCGTCCACTCCCACATCGGCTCGCAGATCTTCGACATGGCCGGCTTCGAGGTGTCCGCCAAGCGGGTGGTCCGGCTGCTGGCCGCCGTCCGCGACGAGCACGGCGTCGAGCTGCCCGAGATCGACCTCGGCGGCGGGCTCGGCATCGCGTACACGTCGGCCGACGATCCGCGCGAGCCCCACGAGATCGCCAAGGCCCTCACCGAGATCGTGGCGCGGGAGTGCGAGAGCGCCGGGCTGAAGGCGCCCCGGATCTCCGTCGAGCCCGGCCGCGCCATCGTCGGCCCGACGGCCTTCACCCTGTACGAGGTCGGCACCATCAAGCCGCTCGAGGGGCTGCGGACGTACGTGTCCGTCGACGGCGGCATGTCCGACAACATCCGTACGGCCCTCTACGACGCCGAGTACGCGGTCACCCTGGTCTCCCGGGTCTCCGACGCCGAGCCGATGCTCGTCCGCGTCGTCGGCAAGCACTGCGAGAGCGGTGACATCGTGGTGAAGGACGCCTTCCTGCCGGCCGACCTGGCGCCCGGCGACCTCCTCGCCGTGCCCGCCACCGGGGCGTACTGCCGCTCCATGGCCAGCAACTACAACCACGCGCTCCGCCCGCCCGTCGTCGCCGTGCGCGACGGCGCGGCCCGGGTGATCGTCCGCCGCGAGACGGAAGAAGATCTCCTGTCCCTCGACCTCGGATGAACCGCATGTTTCTGGGGAAGGCCCCCGGGTCCCCAAAATAGACGTCTCAGTCCACGTCTCACTCAATGGACCGGAGATGGAAACTTCTGTCCATTGAGTGAGACTGGGTCATACCTGACGCGCAAACCGCGCGCCGGGAGCGAAGAAAGATCGAAAGGCGTAGGTCAATGATGCGTACGCGTCCGCTGAAGGTGGCGCTGCTGGGCTGTGGCGTGGTCGGCTCAGAGGTGGCGCGCATCATGACGACGCACGCCGATGATCTGACAGCCAGGATCGGCGCGCCCGTCGAAATCGCCGGCGTGGCTGTGCGCCGTCCCTCCAAGGTGCGCGAGGGCATCGACCCGTCGCTGATCACCACCGATGCGACCGCCCTCCTGAAACGGGGCGACATCGACGTGGCCATCGAGGTCATCGGAGGCATCGAGCCCGCCCGCACCCTGATCACCACCGCCTTCGAGCACGGCATCTCCGTCGTCTCCGCGAACAAGGCGCTGCTCGCCCAGGACGGTGCCGCCCTGCACGCGGCCGCCGAGCAGGCCGGGCTGGACCTCTATTACGAGGCCGCCGTCGCCGGCGCCATCCCGCTGGTCCGCCCGATGCGGGAGTCCCTCGCCGGCGACAAGATCAACCGGGTGATGGGCATCGTGAACGGCACGACGAACTTCATCCTCGACAAGATGGACTCGACCGGCGCCGGCTACCAGGAGGCGCTCGACGAGGCCACCGCCCTCGGGTACGCCGAGGCCGACCCCACCGCCGACGTCGAGGGCTACGACGCCGCCGCCAAGGCCGCGATCCTGGCCGGCATCGCCTTCCACACCCGCGTCCGCCTCGACGACGTCTACCGCGAGGGCATGACCGAGGTCAGCGCCGCGGACTTCGCCTCCGCCAAGCGCATGGGCTGCACCATCAAGCTCCTCGCCATCCTGGAGCGCGCCGCCGACGGCGAGTCCGTCACCGCCCGCGTCCACCCGGCGATGATCCCGCTCACCCACCCGCTCGCCTCCGTCCGCGAGGCGTACAACGCGGTCTTCGTCGAGGCCGAGGCCGCCGGGCGGCTCATGTTCTACGGGCCCGGCGCGGGCGGCTCTCCGACCGCCTCCGCGGTCCTCGGCGACCTCGTCGCCGTCTGCCGCAACAAGCTCGCCGAGGCAACGGGGCCCGGCGAGTCGGCATACACCCAGCTGCCGGTCAGCCCCATGGGGGACGTCGTCACCCGCTACCACATCAGCCTCGATGTGGCGGACAAGCCGGGCGTCCTCGCCCAGGTGGCGACCACCTTCGCGGAGCACGGCGTGTCGATCGACACGGTCAGGCAGCAGGGCAAGGACGGCGAGGCCTCCCTCGTCGTCGTCACCCACCGCGCACCCGACGCCGCCCTCTCCGGGACCGTCGAGGCGCTGCGGAAGCTGGACACCGTGCGCGGTGTCGCCAGCATCATGCGTGTTGAAGGGGAGTAAGGACCCATGAGCAGCAATCGCACCCACCAGTGGCGCGGCATCATCGAGGAGTACCGGGACCGTCTGCCGGTCACGGACACCACTCCCGTGGTCACGCTCCGCGAGGGCGGCACTCCCCTCGTCCCGGCCCAGGTGCTCTCCGAGCGCACCGGCTGTGAGGTCCACCTCAAGGTCGAGGGCGCGAACCCCACCGGGTCCTTCAAGGACCGCGGCATGACCATGGCCATCACCAGGGCCAAGGAGGAGGGCGCCAAGGCCGTCATCTGCGCCTCCACGGGCAATACCTCGGCCTCCGCCGCCGCCTACGCGGTGCGTGCCGGGATGGTGTCCGCCGTCCTCGTGCCCCGCGGCAAGATCGCGCTCGGCAAGATGGGCCAGGCCCTCGTGCACGGCGCGAAGATCCTGCAGGTTGACGGCAACTTCGACGACTGCCTGAACCTGGCCCGCGCGCTGTCCGACAACTACCCGGTGGCGCTGGTCAATTCCGTCAACCCGGTGCGGATCGAGGGCCAGAAGACGGCCGCGTTCGAGATCGTCGACGCGCTCGGCGACGCCCCCGACATCCACGTGCTGCCCGTCGGCAACGCCGGCAACATCACCGCGTACTGGAAGGGCTTCAAGGAGTACAAGGCCGACGGCCTGGCCTCCCGCACGCCCCGCCTCTGGGGTTTCCAGGCCTCCGGCTCCGCGCCGATCGTGCGCGGCGAGATCGTCAAGGAGCCGCACACCATCGCCACCGCGATCCGCATCGGCAACCCGGCCTCCTGGGACTACGCGCTCGCCGCGCGCGAGGAGTCGGGCGGTTTCATCGACGAGGTGACGGACCGCCAGATCCTGGCGGCCTACCGCCTGTTGGCCGCGCAGGAGGGCGTCTTCGTCGAGCCCGCCTCGGCCGCGTCGGTCGCCGGTCTGCTGAAGGCCGCCGAGGCCGGCCTGGTCGACCCCGGCCAGACGATCGTGTGCACCGTCACCGGCAACGGCCTCAAGGACCCCGACTGGGCCATCGCCGGCGCTCCGCAGCCGGTGACCGTCCCGGTGGACGCCGAGGCCGCCGCCATCCGTCTCGGCCTGGTCTGACCCCCGGGGCCCCCGGGCCGAGGGCTTCCCGCCCCCGGCCCCCGGGCCCCACGCCCGGGTTGCCGGATTCCGGAAGTCTCCGGAATCCGGCGGCCCGGCCGTACGCCGCCGCAAGCCGGCCGGAAGCCACCCGGATCGCAGCGGTATCCGCCGGAAGACACCGACACGCATCGTGCGCCTCCTGTGCGCCCTATGTCGCGGGAGAACCTTCCTTCGATACGCTGTACTTACATCCGCCACCGCGCACATGACCACGGTGCTGCCCCATGGGCCTTCGGGTGTCGTACGTTCTCCAGTACATTCGCAGCGAAGATCCCGCACAGCAGCCGGATCCCGCACAGTCACAAGGAGTGTCATCGACCGATGGCAGGTCCAGCGTTCCGCGCCGCCGCCGTACGGGTGCGCGTCCCCGCCAGCAGCGCCAACCTCGGCCCCGGCTTCGACGCCCTCGGCCTGGCCCTGGGGCTCTACGACGACGTCGTCGTCCGGGTAGCCGACTCCGGCCTGGACATCGACATCGCCGGTGAGGGTGCCGACACCCTCCCGCGGGACGAGAGCCACCTCCTCGTACGCTCCATGCGCACCGCGTTCGACCTGCTGGGCGGGCAGCCGCGCGGCCTGGAGGTCGTCTGCGCCAACCGCATCCCGCACGGCCGGGGCCTCGGCTCCTCCTCCGCCGCGATCTGCGCCGGCATCGTCGCCGCCCGCGCCGTGACCATAGGCGGCGAGGCCAAGCTCGACGACGCGGCGCTGCTGGAGCTCGCCACCGAGATCGAGGGCCACCCCGACAACGTCGCCGCCTGCCTGCTCGGCGGCTTCACCCTGGCCTGGATGGACGGCGGCAGCGCCAAGGCGATCCGGATGGACCCCTCGGATTCCATCGTTCCGGTGGTCTTCGTCCCGTCGAAGCCGGTCCTGACCGAGACCGCGCGCGGGCTGCTGCCGCGCTCCGTCCCGCACGTGGACGCGGCGGTGAACGCGGGCCGTGCGGGCCTGCTCGTGGAGGCCATGACCAGGCGTCCCGAGTTCCTGCTGCCCGCCACCGAGGACCGGCTGCACCAGGAGTACCGGGCCCCGGCGATGCCGGAGAGCGTGGCACTCGTCAACCGGCTGCGGGCGGACGGCTTCCCCGCGGTCATCTCCGGTGCGGGCCCCACGGTCCTCGCGCTGGTCGACAACGGCGCGGCCGACAAGGTCGCGCAGCTCGCGGGCGAGGGGTGGGCGGCCAACCGGCTCGCCCTCGACGCCGCGGGTGCGAGCGTCCTTCCGCTGGGCGCCCAGGGCGGTCAGCCCGTGTCGTAGCGACACGGCCCTCGGGGGAGGGCGGCCGGGCAGGCCGTCCGCCCCCGACAGGGCGATTGCCGGTGATTGAGAGGGGGAATGTCTGTTGGATCCGGTAGTGTTAATCTCAAGTGCGCATCCGAAGCCGCCATGGCTCGGTGCTCAGTGTCCCCATTCGGGACCACATTTCTTCCGGGAGCCTCCCCGACTGCTTTGATCACTGCCAGCAGTTTCGGGCACGCTCCGGAATCGGCGTGACATTCCCACGCTTCCAGCTCGGGGGCTTCTCGCCGGAACCACCACGCACGTTTCTCTCCGCCGTATCTCTACCGGCGGACCACCGCCCCGGCACGGTCCACACCTAGGACTGTTGTCGGACAGCACAACCGGTCGCCGAGCCAGACAGGCCGACGTCCGCTCCAGGGAAGGACCCTTCGTGAGCGACACCACCGATCTGATGGGCGCTGCCGACACCAACGTCGACACCAGTGCTCCCGCCGCGGGCGCCGCCCCCAAGCGCCGCCGCTCCGGTACCGGCCTCGAGGGCATGGTCCTGGCCGAGCTGCAGCAGGTCGCGTCGGGCCTCGGTATCAGGGGCACCGCGCGGATGCGCAAGAGCCAGCTGATCGAGGTCATCAAGGAGGCGCAGGGCGGCAGCGCCACCAAGGCCGCCGCGGCCCCCGCCGCCGACGCCGCCGAGGCCAAGCCGAAGCGCCGCGCCACCAGCAAGGCCCGCACGGGCGAGGCCGCCGCCGCGGCTCCCGCGGAGAAGCCCGCCGTCCAGCCGCAGATCGAGATCCCGGGCCAGCCGGCCAGCGAGGACGCGCCCATCGGCGAGCGCCGCCGCCGCCGGGCCACCGCCCCCTCCGGCAGCCCCGAGTCCTCGGCCCCCGCCGCCGTGCAGGTCGAGCAGAAGACCGAGACCGCCCCGGCCGCGCAGCCCGAGGCCAAGGCCGAGGCCGCCGTCGCGGTGTCCGCCCAGCCCCAGGGCCAGGCGCAGGAGGCCGCCGAGGGCCGCACCCGCCGCGACCGCCGTGACCGCGGCGAGCGCGGTGACCGCGGTGAGCGCGGCGAGCGCGGTGACCGCCAGCAGGGCCGCCGTGAGCGCGGCGCCAAGGCCGACGAGCAGGGTCAGCCGCAGGGCGGCCAGGGCCAGCAGCAGGGCGGTGGCCGCCAGGACCGTACGGACCGTACGGACCGCGCGGACCGCCAGCAGCAGGGCGGCCGCGGCCAGGGCCGGCAGGACCGTCAGGACAACGGCCCGCAGGACGACTTCGACGGTGAGGACGGCCGTCGCGGCCGCCGCGGACGCTACCGCGACCGCCGGGGCCGTCGCGGCCGTGACGAGTTCGCGCCGAACGAGCCGCAGGTCGCCGATGACGACGTGCTGATCCCCGTCGCGGGCATCCTCGACATCCTCGACAACTACGCGTTCATCCGGACCTCCGGCTACCTGCCCGGTCCGAACGACGTGTACGTCTCCCTCGCCCAGGTCCGCAAGGCCGGCCTGCGCAAGGGTGACCACACCACCGGTGCGGTCCGCCAGCCCAAGGACGGCGAGCGCCGCGAGAAGTTCAACGCCCTCGTGCGCCTGGACTCCGTCAACGGCATGGCGCCTGAATCGGGCCGCGGCCGACCGGAGTTCCAGAAGCTGACCCCGCTCTACCCGCAGGACCGGCTCCGCCTGGAGACCGACCCGGGCGTGCTGACCACCCGCATCATCGACCTCGTGTCGCCGATCGGCAAGGGCCAGCGCGGTCTGATCGTGGCCCCGCCGAAGACCGGCAAGACCATGATCATGCAGGCGATCGCCAACGCGATCACCACCAACAACCCCGAGTGCCACCTGATGGTCGTCCTGGTCGACGAGCGTCCGGAAGAGGTCACCGACATGCAGCGGTCGGTCAAGGGCGAGGTCATCTCCTCGACCTTCGACCGCCCGGCCGAGGACCACACCACCGTCGCCGAGCTGGCCATCGAGCGCGCCAAGCGCCTCGTCGAGCTGGGTCACGACGTGGTCGTCCTGCTGGACTCCATCACCCGTCTGGGCCGCGCGTACAACCTCGCGGCGCCCGCCTCCGGCCGCATCCTGTCCGGTGGTGTCGACTCGACCGCGCTGTACCCGCCGAAGCGCTTCTTCGGCGCCGCGCGCAACATCGAGGACGGCGGCTCGCTGACCATCCTGGCCACCGCGCTCGTCGACACCGGCTCGCGCATGGACGAGGTGATCTTCGAGGAGTTCAAGGGCACCGGCAACATGGAGCTCAAGCTCGACCGCAAGCTCGCCGACAAGCGCATCTTCCCGGCCGTCGACGTCGACCCGTCGGGCACCCGCAAGGAGGAGATCCTCCTCAACAGCGAGGAGCTCGCCATCGTCTGGAAGCTGCGCCGGGTGCTCCACGCGCTCGACTCGCAGCAGGCGATCGAGCTGCTGCTCGACAAGATGAAGCAGACGAAGTCGAACGCCGAGTTCCTGATGCAGATCGCCAAGACGACCCCGGCCGGCAAGAACGACGACTGACCGGGTCGCCCGTAGTACGGAACCGCCCCCGCCACTTCTGTGGCGGGGGCGGTTCCGTTTTTGCGATCTTCACCACACTCCCGCCGCCGGTGCACTCCTGCGGCCCGTACCGAAACCCCAGGCAGACCGGCGCCATACAGCCCCCGGGGCACCCCGGGTGGTCCGCCCCCGGCGTGCGAACGGCACCGGGAGCCGTGGAACCCTGGACCGCGCTCGTCCGTCTGAGTGAGAGACGACGGGCACGGAGCCAGGACTGAGGAGAGCATGAGCGAGGACAGCAGAGGCCGCGGCCGCCGAGCCGCACGCGGGGGCCGGCGCAGGGGGCAGCCGCGGCGCCGCAAGGGCCTCACCGTCGCCGCCTGGACCGCCGCCGGAGTGGTCCTGCTGGGCGGGGGCGGGCTGGGCTGGTTCTACTTCAAGCTCAACGGCAACCTGCACAGCGTCGACATCGACCAGGCCCTCGGCAAGGACCGCCCGGCCGACGTCGACAACGGCTCCATGGACATCCTCGTCCTCGGCTCCGACTCCCGCAGCGGCGCCAACAGCGAGTACGGCCAGGACGACGGCGGATCCGCCCGCTCGGACACCGCGATGATCGTCCACCTCTACGAGGGCCACCACAAGGCCAGCGTCGTCTCGATCCCGCGCGACGCGATGGTCCCGCGCCCCGCCTGCGCCACCGGCAAGGGCAAGACCGACCCCGGCCGGAAGAAGGCGCAGTTCAACGAGGCCTTCACGGTCGGCGGGCCGGCCTGCGCGGTCAAGACCGTGGAGCAGCTGTCGGGGATCCGCATGGACCACTACATCGAGGTCGACTTCACCGGCTTCAAGAAGATCATCGACAACCTCGGCGGGGTCCAGCTCACGACCACGAAGCCGATCAAGGACGACGCCAGCCACCTCGACCTGCCGCCCGGCCCGCACAAGCTCAACGGGGAGCAGTCCCTGGGCCTCGTACGCACCCGCAAGAGCGTCGGCGACGGCAGCGACCTGGGCCGAATACAGCTCCAGCAGGCCTTCATGAAGGCGCTGATCAAGCAGGTCAAGGGGCTCGGGGTGTTCGACAACCCCAAGAAGCTGTTCGGCCTCGCCGACTCCGCCACCAAGGCGATCACCACCGACAAGGCCCTCGGTGACGTGAAGTCCCTCATGGGCTTCGCCCAGGGCCTCCAGGGGATCGGCGCCGAGAACATGCACATGATCACCCTGCCGGTGGGGCCGGACCCCTCCGACCGCGACCGGGTGGTGCCCCTCACCAAGGAGTCCAAGATGGTCTGGGACTCCCTGCTGGCCGATCAGCCGATCCCGCCCCAGGCCACTGAGAAGTCCGCCGGGGACAAGAGCACCGCGGGCTCGATCGTCCAGTAGGAGGGGCTGCCGGGACCCGGCAGCAGCCCCGGGGAATAGGTGGCGGCCCCTCCCCGTTGAGGGGAGCGTTCCCGGAATTTTGACAGGCGGCCCGGTCCTGGCAGACTGGTCTGTCGGCCCCGGTTCACGCAGTGCGCAATTCGGCTCCTGCGACCCGGCGCCCTCCCGAATCTAGGAGACACCTTGAAGCGCGATGTTCACCCCGAGTACGTCGAGACCCAGGTCAGCTGCACCTGTGGCGCGTCGTTCACCACCCGCAGCACCCTGACCGAGGGCACCATCCGTGCCGAGGTCTGCTCCGAGTGCCACCCGTTCTACACGGGCAAGCAGAAGATCCTCGACACCGGTGGCCGCGTGGCCCGCTTCGAGGCCCGCTTCGGCAAGGGTGCGGCCAAGAAGTAGCGCGACCCAGGCGCCGGTCCTCGGCCGCCCCCTGACCACGCGGGGGCGGCCGGACCGGCGCCTTTGTCGTCGTTCAGCCAGCCCAGCCCATTTTTGACTTTTCACCACAGGAGCATCCGATGTTCGAAGCGGTCGAGGAACTGGTCGGCGAGCACGCCGACCTCGAGAAGAGGCTCGCCGACCCTTCGGTCCACTCCGATCAGGCGAACGCGCGCAAGCTGAACAAGCGATACGCGGAGCTGACCCCGATCGTCGCCACCTTCCGTGCGTGGAAGCAGGCGGGCGAGGACATCGAGACGGCCAAGGAGCTGGCGGCCGACGACCCCGACTTCATCGCCGAGGTCAAGGAAATGAGCGCCCAGCGCGAAGAGCTCACCGAGAAGCTCCGCCTGCTGCTCGTCCCGCGCGACCCCAGCGACGACAAGGACGTGCTCCTGGAGATCAAGGCGGGCGCCGGCGGCGACGAGTCCGCCCTGTTCGCCGGTGACCTGCTGCGCATGTACCTGCGCTACGCCGAGCGCGTGGGCTGGAAGACCGAGATCATCGACTCCACCGAGTCGGAGCTCGGCGGCTATAAGGACGTCCAGGTCTCCGTCCGCACCAAGGGCGGCAACGGGGCCACCGAGCCCGGCCAGGGCGTGTGGGCCCGGATGAAGTACGAGGGCGGCGTGCACCGCGTCCAGCGCGTGCCGGCCACCGAGTCCCAGGGCCGCATCCACACCTCCGCCGCGGGCGTGCTCGTCACCCCGGAGGCCGAGGAGGTCGAGGTCGAGATCAACATGAACGACCTCCGCATCGACGTGTACCGCTCCTCGGGCCCCGGCGGCCAGTCCGTCAACACCACCGACTCGGCCGTGCGCATCACGCACATCCCGACCGGTGTGGTCGCCTCCTGCCAGAACGAGAAGAGCCAGCTCCAGAACAAGGAGCAGGCCATGCGCATCCTGCGTTCGCGCCTGCTGGCCGCCGCCCAGGAAGCCGCCGAGCAGGAGGCCTCCGACCAGCGCCGCAGCCAGGTGCGCAGCGTGGACCGCTCCGAGAAGATCCGTACGTACAACTTCCCGGAAAACCGGATCTCGGACCACCGGACCGGTTTCAAGGCGTACAACTTGGACCAGGTGCTCGACGGCGACCTCGACTCGGTCATCCAGGCGTGCGTCGACACCGACTCCGCGGCGAAGCTCGCGGCCGCGCACTGACCTTCGTCCCACCCCCCCGTACGACAGCAGCCCGGAGGACCAGCGTGAACTTGCTGCTTGCCGAGGTGGCCCAGGCCACCCAGCGGCTGGCCGCCGCCGGCGTGCCCTCACCGCGTTTCGACGCGGAGGAGCTCGCGGCCTTCGTGCACGGCGTCAAGCGGGGGGAACTGCACCACGTCAAGGACGCGGACTTCGACGCCCGCTACTGGGAGGCCGTCGCCCGCCGCGAGGCCCGCGAGCCGCTCCAGCACATCACCGGCCGGGCCTTCTTCCGGTACCTGGAGCTCCAGGTCGGCCCCGGGGTGTTCGTGCCCCGGCCCGAGACGGAGTCGGTCGTGGACTGGGCCATACACGCCGTCCGCGCCATGGACGTGGTCGAGCCGCTGATCGTGGACCTGTGCACCGGCTCCGGCGCCATCGCGCTCGCCATGGCGCAGGAGGTGCCGCGCTCGCGCGTGCACGCCGTGGAGCTGTCCGAGGACGCCCTGCGCTGGACCCGCAAGAACGCCGAGGGCTCCCGGGTCACCGTCCACCAGGGCGACGCGCTCACCGCGCTGCCCGAGCTGGACGGGCAGGTCGACCTGGTCATCTCCAACCCGCCGTACATCCCGCTCACCGAGTGGGAGTACGTGGCACCCGAGGCCCGCGACCACGACCCCGAGATGGCGCTCTTCTCCGGCGAGGACGGCCTCGACACCATCCGCGGCATCGAGCGCACCGCCCACCGGCTGCTGCGACCCGGCGGCATCGTCGTGATCGAGCACGCCGACACCCAGGGCGGCCAGGTGCCGTGGATCTTCGCCGACGAACGGGGCTGGGCCGACGCCGCCGACCACCCCGACCTGAACAACCGTCCGCGCTTCGCGACCGCCCGCAAGGCCATGCCGTGACCCGCGCGACCGCTTCCCCCGCCACCACCCCGCCGCACGAGGAGATCCGCTGATGGCCCGGCGATACGACTGCAACGACGCGACGGACCGCAAGACGGGTCTGCGTGAAGCGGCCTCGGCGGTGCGCCGCGGAGAGCTCGTCGTGCTGCCCACCGACACCCTGTACGGGATCGGCGCGGACGCCTTCAGCCCGGAGGCCGTCGGCGACCTGCTCGCCGCCAAGGGACGCGGCCGCAACATGCCCACCCCCGTCCTCATCGGCTCCCCGAACACCCTGCACGGCCTCGTCACGGACTTCTCCGAGCAGGCGTGGGAGCTCGTCGACGCCTTCTGGCCGGGCGGGCTCACGCTGGTCGCCAAGCACCAGCCGTCGCTGGCCTGGGACCTGGGGGAGACCCGCGGGACCGTGGCCGTGCGGATGCCCCTGCACCCCGTCGCGATCGAGCTGCTGACCGAGGTCGGCCCGATGGCCGTGTCCTCGGCGAACCTCTCCGGGCACCCCGCGCCGGCGGACTGCGACGCGGCCCGCGAGATGCTCGGCGACTCCGTCTCCGTGTACCTGGACGGCGGTCCGACGCCGAGCACCGAGCCGTCGTCGATCGTCGACGTCACCGGGAAGGTTCCCGTACTGCTGCGCGAGGGCGCGCTGACCGCGGAACAGCTGCGGGAGGTCGTACCCGACCTCGAGGTGGCTCCGTGAGCCCTGAGGGGCGTGGCATAGCGAGTCGGTCCTTCCGCATACTCCACGTCAGCACCGGCAATGTGTGCCGCTCGCCCATCACCGAGCGGCTGACGCGGCACGCGCTGGCCCACCGGCTGGGCGCCCTGGGCCTGCCGGCCGGGGACCTCATCGTGGAGAGCGCCGGCACCTGGGGCCACGAGGGCGCCCCGATGGAGGCCAACGCCGCCGCCGTCCTCGCCGACTTCGGCGCCGACGCGTCCGGGTTCACCGGGCGGGAGCTGCTGGACGAGCACGTCATACGCGCCGACCTGGTGCTCACCGCCACCCGGGACCACCGGGCGCAGGTCATCTCCATGGGCCACTCGGCGGGACTGCGCACCTTCACGCTGAAGGAGTTCACCCGGCTCGTACGGGCGATAGACCCGGCCACGCTGCCGCCGCTGGACGACGGCATGGCCGAGCGGGCGCGGGCGCTGGTACGGGCCGCCGCGGCGCTGCGCGGCTGGCTGCTGGCGCCGTCCGCCGACGCCGACGAGGTGTACGACCCGTACGGCTCGCCGATCACCTTCTTCCGCTCGATCGGCGACGAGATCAACCAGGCGCTGGACCCCGTCGTCACGGCCCTGACGGGCGTCACCTCCCCCCGCTGAGCCACGCCGCGCCGGGCGGCGGGCGCGTCGGGCGGCTCCGGCCTACAGTGGCTGGTACCGGTACACCCACGCGCGGGAGTCGTGCCATGACTGTCACCACCCAGCAGGCGGACCTCCTGCGGCAGCAGGATCCGGAGATGGCCGACATCCTCGAAGGGGAGCGGCAGCGGCAGGCGACCACCTTGCAGATGAGCGCCGCCGAGAACTTCACCTCGCCCGCCGTGCTCGCGGCGCTGGGCTCCGCGCTCTCCAACAAGTACGCCGAGGGGTATCCCGGCGCCCGCTACCACGGGGGCTGCGAGTACGCGGACCTCGCCGAGCGGACCGCCGTGGAGCGGGCCAGGGCGCTCTTCGGGGCCGAGCACGCCAACGTCCAGCCGCATTCCGGCTCCGCGGCCGTACTGGCCGCCTACGCGGCGCTGCTGCGGCCCGGGGACACCGTCCTGGCGATGGGGCTGGCGCACGGCGGGCACCTCACGCACGGGTCGTCCGCCAATTTCTCCGGCCGCTGGTTCGACTTCGTCGGGTACGGGGTCGACGCGGAGACCGGGCTCGTCGACTACGAGCAGGTGCAGCGGCTCGCCCGTACGCACCGCCCCAAGGCCATCGTGTGCGGGTCGATCTGCTACCCCCGCCACCTCGAGTACTCGGCGTTCCGCGAGATCGCCGACGAGGTCGGGGCCCACCTGATCGCCGACGCGGCCCATCCCATCGGGCTCGTCGCCGGCGGCGCGGCGCCCAGCCCCGTCCCGTACGCGGACCTGGTCTGCGCGACCACCCACAAGGTGCTGCGCGGCCCGCGCGGCGGGATGGTCCTGTGCGGCGCGGAGTTCGCGGAGCGCGTCGACCGGGCGGTGTTCCCCTTCACCCAGGGCGGCGCCCAGATGCACACCATCGCCGCCAAGGCGGTGGCCTTCGGCGAGGCGGCCGCCCCGGCCTTCAGCCGGTACGCCCACCGGGTGGTCGCCAACGCCCGCGCCCTGGCCGCCGCCCTGGAGCGGCGCGGGTTCGCCGTGACGACCGGCGGCACGGACACCCACCTCGTCAGCGCCGACCCCGCCGCGCTCGGCGTCGACGGGCCGACGGCGCGCGGCCGCCTGGCCGCCGCGGGGATCGTCCTGGACACCTGCGCGCTGCCGTACGGGGACCAGCGCGGCATCCGCCTGGGCACCGCGGCGGTCACCACGCAGGGGATGGGGGAGCCGGAGATGTCCGTGATCGCGGAGCTGTTCGCGGCGGCGCTGCGCGGGGAAGCGGCGGGAACGCGGGCGAAGGTGGCCGACCTGACCAGTGGATTTCCCCCGTACGGGGCGTAACCGGGACGAGTATGGCGTAGTGCAACCGGAACGGGGCCCAGGCGCGTCCTCGTCCCTGGTGACATCGCGGCTAATGTGTGGGGCTGAGATGGCCGGCGATACATCTGGGGCAGCCAGTGCGTGAATACCTGCTGACGCTTTGCGTCACGGTCGCGGTGACCTACCTGCTGACCGGGCCCGTGCGGAAGTTCGCGATCGCGGCCGGCGCGATGCCGGAGATCCGCGCGCGCGACGTGCACCGGGAGCCGACCCCGCGGCTGGGCGGGATCGCCATGTTCGGCGGCCTGTGCGCGGGGCTGCTGATCGCCGACCACCTGCAGAACCTCAACGGGGTCTTCGAGCGGTCGAACGAGCCCAGGGCCCTGCTCTCGGGTGCGGCGCTGATCTGGCTGATCGGCGTCCTGGACGACAAGTTCGAGCTCGACGCCCTGATCAAGCTGGGCGCCCAGATGATCGCCGCGGGCGTGATGGTCATGCAGGGCCTGACCATCCTGTGGATTCCGGTTCCGGGCATCGGCACCGTGGCGCTCACCCAGTGGCAGGGCACCCTGCTCACCGTGGCGCTGGTGGTGATCACGATCAACGCGGTGAACTTCGTCGACGGCCTCGATGGTCTGGCGGCGGGCATGGTCTGCATCGCCACGTGCGCGTTCTTCCTCTACGCCTACCGGATCTGGTTCGGCTACGGCATCGAATCCGCCGCTCCCGCGACCCTGTTCGCGGCGATCCTGATGGGCATGTGCCTGGGCTTCCTGCCGCACAACATGCACCCGGCCCGGATCTTCATGGGGGATTCCGGCTCGATGCTGATCGGTCTGGTGCTGGCCGCCTCGGCCATCTCGATCACGGGGCAGGTGGACCCCGACACGATGGCCCTCTTCGTCGGCGGTGAGCGCAACGCGACCCACGCGATGCTGCCGGTCTTCATTCCGCTGCTGCTGCCTCTGACGATCATCGCCATTCCGATGGCCGACCTGGTCCTGGCCATCGTCCGGCGCACCTGGAACGGCCAGTCCCCCTTCGCCGCGGACCGCGGCCACCTGCACCACCGGCTGCTGGAACTGGGGCATTCCCACAGCCGTGCCGTACTCATCATGTATTTCTGGTCGGGCCTGATCGCATTCGGCACGGTGGCCTATTCGGTGCATTCGGCCTCGATGTGGATCGTCCTCTCCCTCGCAGCGCTGAGCGCCCTGGGCCTCGTACTGCTCCTGATGCCGCGCTTCACCCCGCGGGCGCCGCGCTGGGCCGAGGGCCTGGTACCGCCGCGCTACCGGCACGCCGAGCGGGCCGCGGAGGCGGCCGTACGGGACGACGAGGGCCGGGAGCCGGTGCCCGCACGGCCCGTCGTGGCGGGGGTGTCGGGCGTCAACGGCGCGACCGCGGTAGGCCCCCGTTCGCGCCTCCCCGACCGGCGTAAGGCCGGATCGGCTCGCTGACGGCGCGGGTACATGTCCGACATGGGCGCCCTTTACCAGACAATGAGTCGTCTTGTCCTGCACACACGGGCGCGTTAGCTCTCATGTGTGACAGTCAGCACACCGGGCAGGTAAAGCTCTCATCAAATAGTTTGTGATACCGTTCACTAAACCCGGTGACAGAGCCGAAGGACCGTAGTGCGACGGTCCATTGGCCCGAGGCTCTCGCTCGGACCGGGCTTACGCTCGTCCCCGTACGAGTTCCCGTACGAGTCCGTGCCCCCACCACCACGCGGAGCAAACCGCCATGCGGTCAGATGACGTCCGATCCCTCCTGCAAACCGCCGTACCCACCGCTCTCGCCGGCGCCGTCGCGGCCGTGATCAGCGGTCTGGTCGTCGGGGGCAAGGGCGCAGTCGGCTCCGTCGTCGCGACCGCGGTCGTGATCGTCTTCATGGGACTCGGATTCGTCGTCCTGCAGCGCACGGCGAAATCCCTGCCGCACCTGTTCCAGGCCATGGGCCTCATGCTCTACGCCGCGCAGATCCTGCTGCTCTTCGTCTTTCTCGCCGTGTTCAAGAACACGACGCTGTTCCACCCCCGGGCTTTCGCCATCACGCTCGTCGCCGCCACCCTGGTGTGGATCGGCGCACAGACGCGTGCTCATATGAAGGCGAAGATCCTGTACGTCGAGCCGGACTCGACGAAGGGTGAAAAGCCCGAGAACCCGGGGTCGAAGTCGTGAGGGGTAGGGCCGGGATAAGTGTGCGTTCGAGATGCTGCTATCGTCCGGTTCCAACTGCGGCACTGCGGGCGCGGGCATCTGAGCTGACGCCTGTTCCATCGCGAGGCTCGATGCCTGACTGCCGCCCCCACATCCGTTACACCAGTCCAGTGCCGAACCGCGGCTGCGCGCCGCGCCGACACAACGAGGTTGCCGTACCTATGCGCCACGCTGAAGGAGCCCGCGGTGAGTGCTGACCCGACGCAGGTCCTCGCCTTCGAGACCGACTGTCACATCTTCGACGGATGTGGATTCCCCGGCCCGGGCCTGCACTCGTTCCTCTTCGAGCCGCTGTGGGGCGAAGCCGGCAGCAATGCCTACTTCAACAAGCCGATGCTGCTGGCCCTCCTGGGCTCCGTCATCATCGTGGCCTTCTTCTGGGCCGCCTTCGGCAAGGCGAAGATCATCCCCGGCAAGCTCCAGATGGTCGGCGAGGCCGGCTACGACTTCGTGCGCCGCGGCATCGTCTACGAGACGCTGGGCAAGAAGGAGGGCGAGAAGTACGTCCCCTTCATGGTCTCCCTGTTCTTCTTCGTCTGGATCCTGAACGTCTGGTCGATCGTCCCGGTGGCACAGTTCCCCGTGACCTCGATCATCGCGTACCCGGCCGTCCTCGCGCTGATCGTCTACGTGATCTGGATGTCGGTCACCTTCAAGCGCCACGGCTTCGTCGGCGGCCTGAAGAACCTCACCGGCTACGACAAGAGCCTGGGCGGCGTCCTGCCGCTCATCATGGTCATCGAGTTCTTCTCGAACGTCCTGGTGCGCCCGTTCACCCACGCGGTCCGACTCTTCGCGAACATGTTCGCCGGTCACACCCTGCTGCTGCTCTTCACGATCGCCAGCTGGTACCTGCTGAACGGCATCGGCATCGCCTACGCCGGCGTGTCGTTCGTGATGGTGATCGTGATGACCGCCTTCGAGCTCTTCATCCAGGCCGTCCAGGCGTACGTCTTCGTCCTCCTGGCCTGCAGCTTCATCCAGGGCGCGCTCGCCGAGCACCACTGAGCCAGGCCCGCCCCCGCTCAGCCCCCCGTATTCGTCCGGTGGCCAACCCCCACCGGTCCGTGAAAGAGAAGGAAGAACTGGCATGTCCCAGACCCTTGCCGCCGTCACCGGCTCCCTCAGCTCCGTTGGTTACGGTCTCGCGGCCATCGGCCCCGGCGTCGGCGTCGGCATCATCTTCGGTAACGGCACCCAGGCCCTCGCCCGCCAGCCCGAGGCCGCCGGCCTGATCCGCGCCAACCAGATCCTCGGCTTCGCCTTCTGTGAGGCGCTCGCCCTGATCGGTCTGGTCATGCCGTTCGTCTACCCGAGCTCCTGATCCTCGGTCTCGACGAACAGCCCACTAGACGAAAGGCACTGATGTGAACCTCATGGTTCTCGCGGCTGAGATGGAAAACCCTCTCATCCCGCCGATCCCCGAGCTCGTCATCGGTCTGATCGCCTTCGTCATCGTCTTCGGCTTCCTCGCGAAGAAGCTCCTCCCGAACATCAACAAGGTTCTGGACGAGCGCCGCGAGCAGATCGAGGGCGGTATCGAGAAGGCCGAAGCCGCTCAGACCGAGGCCCAGAGCGTGCTGGAGCAGTACAAGGCCCAGCTCGCCGAAGCCCGGCACGAGGCCGCGCGCCTGCGCCAGGACGCGCTGGAGCAGGGCACTGCGCTCAAGGAAGAACTGCGCGCAGAGGGCCAGCGGCAGCGTGAGGAGATCATCGCTGCCGGTCACGCCCAGATCGCGGCAGACCGCAAGGCCGCCGCTCAGGCGCTGCGTCAGGACGTGGGCAAGCTCGCCACCGACCTGGCCGGCAAGCTCGTCGGCGAGTCCCTCGAGGACGCCGCCCGCCAGAGCCGCACCATCGACCGCTTCCTCAGCGAGCTTGAGGAGAAGGCCGAGGCGGCCCGATGAACGGAGCGAGCCGCGAGGCGCTGGCCTCCGCGCGCGAGCGTCTCGACGCGCTGACGGACAACACGTCCGTCGACGCGGCGAAGCTCGCCGGTGAGCTGGCAGCCGTCACCGCGCTGCTCGACCGTGAGGTCTCGCTGCGTCGGGTCATCACGGACCCGGCGCAGTCCGGCGAGGCCAAGGCCGAGCTCGTCGGCCGGCTGCTGTCCGGCCAGGTGGGCGGGGAAACCCTCGACCTGGTGTCCGGCATGGCGCGCTCCCGCTGGTCGCAGTCCCGCGACCTGGTGGACGCGCTGGAGGAGCTGGCGGCCACCGCCGACCTCACGGCGGCCCAGCAGGGCAACGGGCTCGACAACGTCGAGGACGAGATCTTCCGCTTCGGCCGGATCGTCTCCTCGAGCACCGAGCTGCGCTCCGCGCTGACCGACCGTGCCGCCACCGGCACCGCCAAGAGCGAGCTGCTGCGCGGCCTGCTCGGCGGCAAGGTGAACGCCGTCACCGAGCGTCTGGTCATCCGTCTCGTCACGCACCCGCGTGGACGTAGCCTGGAAGCGGGACTCGAGTCCCTTTCCAAGCTCGCCGCCGAGCGCCGTGACCGCATGGTCGCCACCGTGACCAGCGCGGTTCCGCTCAGCGACGTGCAGAAGCAGCGTCTCGGCGCGGTGCTGGCCAAGCTGTACGGCCGCCAGATGCACCTGAACCTCGACGTGGACCCCGCGGTCCTCGGCGGGATCTCGGTGCGGGTCGGCGACGAGGTCATCGACGGCACCATCGCGGACCGCCTCGCCGAGGCGTCGCGCCGCATGGCCGGCTGACCAGCCGCCACCACACAGATACAAAGCATTCCTAGCGGCCCGGTTGGGCCGTGCAGAACTTGCAGAAGATTCCTGGGGGTCACCCCCAGACCCCTAAGAAGCTTCAGGCCCAACAAGGAGAGCAGGGAACCCAGATGGCGGAGCTCACGATCCGGCCGGAGGAGATCCGGGACGCACTGGAGACCTTTGTCCAGTCGTACCAGCCGGACGCGGCCTCGCGCGAGGAGGTCGGAACGGTCAGCGTTGCCGGCGACGGCATCGCGAAGGTGGAGGGCCTGCCCTCCGCCATGGCGAACGAGCTGCTGAAGTTCGAGGACGGCACCCTCGGTCTCGCCCTCAACCTCGAGGAGCGCGAGATCGGTGCGATCGTCCTCGGCGAATTCAGCGGTATCGAGGAGGGCCAGCCGGTGCAGCGCACCGGTGAGGTTCTCTCCGTAGGCGTCGGCGAGGGCTACCTCGGCCGCGTTGTCGACCCGCTCGGCAACCCGATCGACGGTCTCGGCGAGATCGCGACCGAAGGCCGCCGCGCCCTCGAGCTGCAGGCCCCGGGCGTCATGGTCCGTAAGTCGGTGCACGAGCCCATGCAGACCGGCTACAAGGCCGTCGACGCGATGGTGCCGATCGGCCGTGGCCAGCGTCAGCTGATCATCGGCGACCGCCAGACCGGCAAGACCGCCCTGGCCGTCGACACGATCATCAACCAGCGTGACAACTGGCGCTCCGGCGACGTGAACAAGCAGGTCCGCTGCATCTACGTCGCCATCGGCCAGAAGGGCTCGACCATCGCGTCCGTTCGCGGCGCCCTGGAAGAGGCCGGCGCGCTCGAGTACACGACGATCGTCGCCGCCCCGGCGTCCGACCCGGCCGGCTTCAAGTACCTGGCGCCGTACACCGGTTCCGCCATCGGTCAGCACTGGATGTACGCCGGCAAGCACGTCCTGATCATCTTCGACGACCTGTCGAAGCAGGCCGACGCCTACCGCGCCGTGTCGCTGCTGCTGCGCCGCCCGCCGGGCCGCGAGGCCTACCCGGGTGACGTCTTCTACCTGCACTCCCGTCTGCTGGAGCGTTGCGCGAAGCTCTCCGACGACATGGGTGCCGGCTCGATGACCGGTCTGCCGATCGTCGAGACCAAGGCCAACGACGTCTCGGCGTTCATCCCGACCAACGTCATCTCCATCACCGACGGCCAGTGCTTCCTGGAGTCCGACCTGTTCAACGCGGGCCAGCGCCCGGCGCTGAACGTCGGTATCTCGGTCTCCCGCGTCGGTGGTTCCGCGCAGCACAAGGCCATGAAGCAGGTTTCCGGCCGTCTGCGCGTCGACCTCGCCCAGTACCGCGAGCTGGAGGCGTTCGCCGCCTTCGGTTCCGACCTGGACGCCGCGTCGAAGGCCTCGCTGGAGCGCGGCAAGCGCATGGTCGAGCTGCTGAAGCAGGGCCAGTACCAGCCGATGCCCGTCGAGGAGCAGGTCGTCTCCGTCTGGGCCGGCACCACCGGCAAGATGGACGACGTCCCGGTCAACGACATCCGTCGCTTCGAGTCGGAGCTGCTGGAGCACCTGCGCCGCGAGCGCAAGGACCTCCTCACCTCCATCGCCGAGGGCGGCAAGATGTCGGACGACACCCTGACGTCGATCGCCGACGCCATCGCCGCCTTCAAGCGCCAGTTCGAGACCTCGGACGGCAAGCTCCTGGGCGAGGACGCGCCGGCCGTCAACGTCTCCAAGTGACGACGGAAGGGACCTGACTCATGGGAGCGCAGCTCCGGGTCTACAAGCGTCGCATCCGTGCCGTCACGGCGACCAAGAAGATCACCAAGGCGATGGAGATGATCGCCGCCTCGCGCATCGTCAAGGCGCAGCGCAAGGTGGCGGCATCGATGCCGTACGCGACCGAGCTCACCCGCGCGGTGACCGCGGTGGCGACCGGTTCGAACACCAAGCACGCCCTGACCACCGAGGTCGAGACGCCGACCCGCGCCGCGGTCCTGCTCATCACGAGCGACCGCGGTCTGGCCGGCGGCTACTCCTCGAACGCCATCAAGCAGGCAGACCGGCTCACCGAGCGGCTGCGGGCGGAGGGCAAGGAGGTCGACAGCTACATCGTCGGCCGCAAGGGTGTCGCCTACTACGGCTTCCGTGAGCGCAAGGTCACGGACTCGTGGACCGGCTTCACCGACAGCCCGGCCTACGCCGACGCCAAGCGCGTCGCGGCGCCGCTGATCGAGGCCATCCAGACGGAAACGGCCGAGGGCGGCGTCGACGAGCTGCACATCGTCTACACGGAATTCGTGTCGATGATGACGCAGAACGCGGTGGACGGCCGGATGCTGCCGCTCAGCCTCGACCAGGCTGCGGAGGAGAGCGGTACGAAGGGCGAGATCCTTCCGCTGTTCGACTTCGAGCCGTCGGCGGAGGACGTCCTCGACGCCCTTCTGCCGCGCTACGTCGAGAGCCGCATCTACAACGCACTGCTGCAGTCGGCCGCTTCCGAGCATGCCGCCCGCCGCCGCGCGATGAAGTCGGCGACCGACAACGCCGGAGACCTCATCAAGAGCCTCTCCCGGCTTGCCAACGCGGCCCGCCAGGCCGAAATCACCCAGGAAATCAGCGAGATCGTCGGTGGCGCGAGCGCCATGGCCGACGCGACCGCGGGGAGTGACAAGTAATGACGACCACTGTTGAGACGGCCGCCGCCACGGGCCGCGTCGCCCGGGTCATCGGCCCGGTCGTCGACGTGGAGTTCCCCGTCGACGCGATGCCCGAGATCTACAACGCCCTCAAGGTCCAGGTCGCCGACCCGGCCGAGGACGGCAAGCTCAAGACCCTGACCCTCGAGGTCGCGCAGCACCTGGGTGACGGCCTCGTCCGCACCATCTCGATGCAGCCGACCGACGGCCTGGTCCGCCAGGCCCCGGTGACCGACACGGGCGAGGGCATCACCGTCCCCGTCGGTGACTTCACCAAGGGCAAGGTCTTCAACACCCTGGGTGAGGTGCTCAACTACCCGGAGGCGAACGCCGAGGTCACCGAGCGCTGGCCGATCCACCGCAAGGCCCCGAGCTTCGACGAGCTCGAGTCGAAGACCGAGATGTTCGAGACCGGCGTCAAGGTCATCGACCTCCTCACCCCGTACGTCAAGGGTGGAAAGATCGGTCTGTTCGGTGGTGCCGGTGTCGGCAAGACCGTTCTGATCCAGGAAATGATCTACCGCGTCGCCAACAACCACGACGGTGTGTCGGTGTTCGCGGGTGTCGGTGAGCGTACCCGTGAGGGCAACGACCTCATCGAGGAGATGGGCGACTCCGGCGTCATCGACAAGACGGCGCTCGTGTTCGGCCAGATGGACGAGCCCCCGGGCACCCGTCTGCGCGTCGCCCTGGCCGGTCTGACCATGGCGGAGTACTTCCGCGATGTGCAGAAGCAGGACGTGCTCTTCTTCATCGACAACATCTTCCGGTACACCCAGGCCGGTTCCGAGGTGTCGACCCTGCTCGGCCGCATGCCCTCCGCGGTGGGTTACCAGCCGAACCTGGCCGACGAGATGGGTCTCCTCCAGGAGCGCATCACCTCGACCCGCGGTCACTCGATCACCTCGATGCAGGCGATCTACGTCCCCGCGGACGACCTGACCGACCCGGCGCCGGCGACCACCTTCGCCCACCTCGACGCGACGACGGTTCTCTCCCGTCCGATCTCCGAGAAGGGCATCTACCCGGCCGTCGACCCGCTGGACTCCACGTCCCGCATCCTGGACCCCCGCTACATCGCGGCGGACCACTACGCGGCCGCCATGCGCGTCAAGGGGATCCTGCAGAAGTACAAGGACCTCCAGGACATCATCGCGATCCTCGGTATCGACGAGCTGGGCGAGGAGGACAAGCTCGTCGTCCACCGTGCCCGTCGCGTCGAGCGCTTCCTGTCGCAGAACACCCACGTCGCCAAGCAGTTCACCGGCGTGGACGGTTCGGACGTTCCGCTCGACGAGTCGATCACCGCGTTCAACGCGATCTGCGACGGCGAGTACGACCACTTCCCCGAGCAGGCGTTCTTCATGTGCGGTGGCATCGAGGACCTGAAGGCCAACGCCAAGGAGCTGGGCGTCTCCTGATCCGGCGCGCTCCGTGAGGAGCGCTCCCGGTTCGCAGTCCCCAGGGAGAGGGGCGGGTGTCCCGTCCCTCTCCCCACGCCCATTAGAATTTGACCCAACACCCGGCTGACCCGCCGGGTGGTGACCCGAGGAGCCACCTTGGCTGCTGAGCTGCACGTCGAGCTGGTCGCGGCGGACCGCAATGTATGGTCCGGCGAGGCCACCCTGGTCGTCGCCCGCACCACGTCCGGCGACATCGGCGTCATGCCCGGTCACCAGCCGCTTCTCGGTGTGCTGGAATCGGGCCCGGTGACCATCCGTACCAGCGAGGGCGCCACTGTCGTCGCCGCGGTGCACGGCGGATTCATCTCGTTCGCGGACAACAAGCTGTCCCTGCTGGCCGAGATCGCCGAGCTCGCGGACGAGATCGACGTCCAGCGGGCGGAGCGGGCACTGGAGCGCGCGAAGTCGGAGGCCGACGCGGCCGCCGAACGTCGCGCCGATGTCCGGCTGCGCGCGGTCGCGGGGCACTGAGCCCCGTACCGAACAGTTTGATACCTCAGCCGCGGTCAGGTCCGGAATTTTCCGGACCGGGTCGCGGCTGAGGCGATGTACGTACTTTTGTTTGTGCGGTTTTCGATGAGCGAGGAGGTCGGTGAAGATGCTCCTCGCTCTGCTTGTGAGCGGCCTGGTCGTAGCCCTGGTGGTGATCGGGCTGTTCGTGTTCGGGTTGCGCCGCAGACTCATCCAGCGGTCCGGCGGGACCTTCGACTGCAGCCTGCGCTGGGGCGTGACCGACGAGCCGGACGTCTCCGGCAAGGGGTGGGTCTACGGGGTCGCCCGCTACAGCGGTGACCGGATCGAGTGGTTCCGTGTCTTCTCGTACTCTCCGCGCCCGCGCCGGCTGCTGGAGCGTTCCTCCATCGAGGTCCTCGCGCGCCGCGCGCCCGAGGGCGAGGAGGAGCTGGCCCTGCTGTCCGACGCCGTCGTGCTCGGCTGTTCCCACCGGGGGACCCGCCTGGAGCTGGCGATGAGCGAGGACGCGCTGACCGGTTTCCTGGCGTGGCTGGAGGCCGCGCCGCCCGGGCAGCGGGTGAACGTCGCCTGAGGGCGGGCACGGCCCGCAGGACGTGAAGAAGCCGGGGAGGCGGGGGACGGTCCCGCCTCCCCGGCTTCGTACCCTCATACGAGGGATCGTGGGCCGGGGCGGTGCGTGGGGGTCACCGCAGCCCGGTGTGGATGGCGTCGGCCAGTTCGCCGTTCGCGGTGTCGCCGCTGAATTCCCAGAAGAAGGCGCCCTTGAGGCCCTGGTTCTTCAGCCAGGTCATCTTTCCGGCGATGGTGGCGGGGGTGTCGTAGCTCCACCAGTTGCTTCCGCACTTGGCGTAGGCCGTGCCGGCGACGGTGCCGGTCGTGGGGCAGCTGCTCTTGAGGACCTTGTAGTCCTCGATGCCCTGCTCGTAGGTGCCGGGGGCGGGTCCGGTCGCGGTGCCGCCCGGGGCGTCCTGGGTGACTCCGGTCCAGCCGCGGCCGTAGAAGCCGATGCCGAGGTTGAGCTTGGAGCCGGGGATCCCCTTGCCCTTGAGCTTGGTGACGGCGGCCTCGGAGTTGAAGCCGGCGATGGGGATGCCGGCGTAGGAGGTCAGCGGGGAGTGCGGGGCGGTGGGTCCCTTGGCCTCCCACGCGCCGAAGAAGTCGTACGTCATGACGTTGTAGAAGTCGACGTACTGGGCGGCCCCCGCGTAGTCGGCGAGGTCGAGCTTGCCGCCGTTGGAGCCGTCGGCGGAGATCGCGGCGGTGACCAGGCTGGAGCCGCCGAACTTGGCGCGCAGGGCCGACATCAGGTTCTTGAAGGACGCGGCGCCGCTGGTGTCGCAGGACAGTCCGCAGGCGTTCGGGTACTCCCAGTCGATGTCGATGCCGTCGAAGACGTCCGCCCAGCGCGGGTCCTCGACCAGGGCGTGGCAGGAGTCGGCGAAGGCGGCCGGGTTCTGCGCGGCCTGGCCGAAGCCGCCGGACCAGGTCCAGCCGCCGAAGGAGTAGAGGATCTTGATGTGCGGGTACTTGGCCTTGAGCTCGCGCAGCTGGTTGAAGTTGCCGCGCAGGGGCTGGTCCCAGGTGTCGGCGACGCCGTCGACGCTCTGGTCGGCGGTGTAGGCCTTGTCGTAGTCGGCGTAGGCGTCGCCGATGGTGCACTTGCCGTTCTGGACGTTGCCGAAGGCGTAGTTGATGTGGGTGATCTTCGCCGCGCTGCCGGAGGTGACCAGGTTCTTCACGTGGTAGTTGCGCTGGTAGACGCCCCAGTTGGTGAAGTAGCCGAGCTTGACCTTGGTGCCCGGGTCCGGGGGCTGGGTGCCGCCGCCCGGGGTGGTCACCGAGAGGGTGGCGGAGGAGGGGCCGGTCTGGTCGGCGGTGTCACGGGCGGTGACCGAGTAGGTGTACGTGGTGCCCTTGGTCAGGCCGCGGTCGCCGAAGGTGGTGCCGGTGACGGTGGTGAGCCTGGTGCCGTCGCGGTAGACGTCGTAGTTCTTGACGCCCTTGTCGTCGGTGGCCGCCGGCCAGGACAGGGTCAGGGCGGTCTCGGTGACGCCGGTCGCGGTGGGGGTGCCGGGGGCCGAGGGCGGGCCGTCGGTGGGGCTGGACCCGCCGTCGCAGGAGCCGCCGTTGATCTTGCAGCCGGCGGGGGCCCCGGGCCCGGTGCCGTTGAAGCCGAAGCTCACGGTGGCGCCGGGGGCGAGGGTGCCGTTCCAGCCGACGTTCTTGGCCGTCCAGTGGTCGCCGGAACTGGTGACGGTGGCGTCCCACGCGGAGGTCACCCGGGTGCCGGCCGGGTAGTCCCACTCCACGGTCCAGCTGCTGAGGGTGGTGGTGCCGGTGTTCTTCACCGTCCACTTGCCCTCGAAGCCGGAGCCCCAGTCGGAGACCTTCGTGTAGGTCGCGGTCGCGGAGGCGGCGGCCTGCGCCGGGCCCGCCAGGCCGACCAGGCCGGCGACGGGCAGGGCGAGGGCGGCCACGGTGGCGGCCAGCCTCCTGAACAGACGGTTGCGTCGTGGGGGTGCTGTGCTCAAGGGTGCTCCTCCGGAGGTCCGTACCGGTCGTGGGGCCGACCGGTACATGGGGGTGGGACCTGCGCCGCCCGTGAGCACGCCTCGCTGCGATCTTTGTCATGGCACGCTCACCACAGTGATGCGGTGAGACTAGAAAGGTCTGGACCAAGCGTCAAGAGGTCCAGACCTCACCTCAAGGGGCCGAATCGATCCCCAACTCCTGGGCCAAAACCGCCGCTTGGACCCGGCTACGCAGCTCCAGCTTCCCCAGCAGCCTGCTGACGTGGGTCTTCACCGTGGCCTCCGCCATGTCCAGCCGTACGGCGATCTCCGCGTTCGACAGCCCCCCGCCCAGCGCCCCCAGCACCTCCCGCTCGCGCCGCGTCAGCGTCTCCACCGCCGCGGCCGCCTCCGGCCGCACCGGCGCGCGCACCGCCTTCGGAGCCGCGAACTCGGCGATCAGCCGCCGGGTCACCGCCGGGGCGATCAGCCCCTCGCCGCGCGCCACCGTCCGCACCGCCGCGATCAGCTCCGCGGCGTCCGCGTCCTTCAGCAGGAAGCCCGCCGCCCCCGCCCGCAGCGCCCCGAAGACGTACTCGTCGAGGTCGAAGGTGGTCAGCACCAGCACGTCCGCCAGCCCCCGCTCCACCACCCGGCGGGTGGCCGACACCCCGTCCAGCCTCGGCATCTGCACGTCCATGAGGACCAGGTCAGGCCGCAGCTCCTCCGCCAGCCGCACCGCCTCCTCGCCGTCGGCCGCCTCTCCCACCACCTCGATACCGCCCGCGCTGCGCAGGATCAGCACCAGGCCGGCCCGTACCGCCTGCTGGTCCTCGGCCACGACGACCCTGATGGTCACGACTGCACCGCCCTCTCTCCGGCGGGCAGCGCCGCCCGCACCTGCCACACCCTGCCCGAAGCGCCCGCCGCGAACGTCCCGCCCAGCAGCTCCGTACGCTCGCGCATGCCGATCAGCCCCGCCCCCGAACCCGGCGCGCGCGGGCCCGGCCGCTCCCCGTACGGGGAGTCCACCGCCACCGTCAGCAGCCCGGCGCCCCGCGCCACCCGGACCCGGACCGTGCCGGGGACCGCGTGCTTGAGGGCGTTGGTCAGCGACTCCTGCACGATCCGGTACGCCGCCAGCTCCACCGGGGCCGGCAGCGGCGGCCCCGCGGCCCGCTCGTCCGTCAGGACGAAGTCCAGCCCGCTCGCCGACCCGTTGGTACGTGCCTGCCCCAGCAGGGCGTCCAGACCGTCCAGGGAGGGCACCGCGACGGCTTCCTGCCCCGCCCCGGCGTCCCGCAGCAGCCCGATCAGCCGGCGCATCTCGGCCAGCCCCTGCACGCTGTTCTCCCGGATCACCCCGAGGGCATCGCGGCTGGTGGCGGGGGAGTCGATGGACAGCGCGGCGGTGGAGTGGATGGCGATCGCCGAGAGGTGGTTGGCCACCATGTCGTGCAGCTCCCGCGCCATCCGGGCGCGCTCGGCGGCCACCGCCTGCGTCCGGTCCATCTCCGCCAGCAGCGCCGTCTGCTCGGCGCGCAGCCGGGCGGCCTCGGCGGCCTCGCGGTGGTTGCGCAGGGTGGCGCCCGTCAGGGCCGGGGCGAAGCTCACGATCCCGGTGACCACGCCGATGAGCAGGGCCTGCGGGCTGCGCAGCCACACCAGGGAGCCGATGGTGACCGCCACGGTGATCAGACCGGTGCTGACCGGGAGCCGCCGGGCCGTGGCCGGTTTCCCGTAGACCACCGCCGCGTACATCAGGTCGGTGAAGATGATGACGCTGGCGATGCTGCCGACCGTGAACTGGTCCGCGACCAGGGCGACGGTGCCGACGGGCAGGGTGAGGGCGGGCGCGGAGCGGCGCAGCAGCTCCAGGGCGCCGAGCACCCCCAGGGGGACCAGCGCCGCCCAGTCGGGCAGGAAGTGCCGGCTGGGCGTGCTGTACACGCCCAGCGCCCAGAGCAGCAGGCCGGCGCACACGCTCACCGCCGCGAGCAGGACGTCGTCGCGGTGCGGGCGGGGGATCTTCGGGAGCACGGTCCCATCCAACACGGTCCGCCGCGGCGCGGCCTCGGCACCGGGGCGGAGACGGCGCTACATCGAAGGGTGCAGCGGACTCTCCTCACTGGCGACGACGCGGCGGGGCGCGGCGGCCGGAAACCTGGAAGGGAATCCGAGGAAGGAAGGGAGAGCCGTCATGCTGGTCGGGCTGATCATCGCCTGTGAGGTCGGCTTCTGGGTGCTGCTGGCGGGCGGACTGGCGCTGCGCTACCTGGCCGGAATGCCGAGGCTGGGAGCCGCGGTGCTGCTGATGGAGCCGCTGCTGGAACTCGTGCTGCTGGTGGTGTCCTTCATCGACCTGAAGAACGGCGGCGAGCCGAGCTGGAGGCACGGTCTCGCGGCCTTCTACATCGGCTACACCGTCGGCTACGGGCACTACACCGTCACGTGGCTCGACCGGCACGCCGCCCACCGCTTCGCCGGGGGCCCCAAGCCGCCCGGAACCAAGTACGGCAAGGAGCGGGCGGTCCACGAGTGGAAGCTGTGGACGCGGACCCTGGCCGCCGCCCTCGTCGCCATCGGGCTGCTCCAGGCCGGGATCTGGTACGTCGGCGACGACGCCGCCACCGGCGGGCTCCGGGCCTGGCAGTCCGGCGCCCTGCGGGTGCTCGGCATCCAGGGCGTGATCGCCGCGAGCTACTCGATCTGGCCCCGCAAGGCCCCGGCGGGCACGGACGCGGACCGGGACGCCGAACCGGCCGGAACCAAGCGCTAGCGCTCCCCGCCCGGCACCCAGAGCACGTCCCCGACCTCCTTGTTGGCCGTCCTGGCCAGGATGAAGAGGAGGTCGGAGAGGCGGTTCAGGTAGGTGGCCGTCAGCGGGTTCATCACCTCGCCGTGCACCTCCAGCGCCGCCCACGTGGAGCGCTCGGCCCGGCGGACCACCGTGCAGGCCTGGTGCAGCAGGGCCGCGCCCGGGGTGCCGCCGGGGAGGATGAAGCTCCGCAGCTTCTCCAGCCGCTCGTTGAAGACGTCGCAGTCCGCCTCCAGCCGGTCCACGTAGAACTGCTCCACGCGCAGCGGCGGGTACTCCGGGTCCTCCACGACCGGGGTGCACAGGTCCGCGCCGACGTCGAACAGGTCGTTCTGCACGCGGACCAGGACCTTCACGACCTCCTCCGGCAGCGCCCCCAGCGCGATCGCCGTCCCGATGGCGGCGTTGGCCTCGTTGGCGTCGGCGTACGCGGAGATCCGCAGGTCCGTCTTCCGCGTCCGGCTCATGTCCCCCAGGGCGGTCGTGCCCTGGTCGCCGGTACGGGTGTAGATGCGCGTCAGGTTCACCATGCCGCCAGCGTAGACGGGCCCGCCGGAGAAATTCCGGGCGGATCCGCCTCCTCCTCACGTACCGTCCGCGCGGGGCCCGACGGCCCCCGGAGCGGAAGAGCGACGAGTTGAACGACGTGTACGACATCTGGCGGCGGGCCGAGGCGGCCCAGGAGATCGAGACGCTGGCGGGCTTCCTCGCCTCGCGCCGCCCCGACGACCCGCAGACCGCCCGCGCACTGGCCCGGGCCGCCCGGACCGCCGAGGCGGGCCGGGCGGCGGTCGCCGCCGGGGACCTGGGCGAAGCCCTGGACCGGTGCCTCGACCTGCGCGACCTGGCCGACCGCTGGGCCGCACACCCGCACCACCCGGGCCGTCCGCGCCCCGCCGAGCGGGACGCCCAGGTCTGGGACTACGCCAAGGACATGCTGCGCGCGGAGCTGCCTCCGGGGCGGCTGCACCTCCACGACGCGCACGTGCTGCGGTCCCGGCTGGCATGGACCGTACGGCGGCTCTGCGCCTGGTCGGAGCTGGACGAGCCGTCCCGGCAGGACGTCCAGTACCTCGCCGGCCGTGCCGCGATGGCCCTGGAGTTCGGCCATCTCGCGGCGGCGTGCGGCGAACTGGGCCGCATCCAGGAGCTGGAGGCCCGGTACGGGCACGGCGCCGACGGGTGAACTGTGAGGCCGCGCACGCCCGGTGGGCCGTACCAGTGTGATGTCCGTCATCTGAGACGTGACGCGTGTTACTTCGCGGTCACTCGGCCCCTCACGGACGCTAGTCTCCGCCGGAGAGGCTACGAGGCCGGGTCGTACTGAGAACAGCAAGGGGTGTGCAGTGGCTGGGAAGCTCGCCGTCATCGGCGCGGGACTGATGGGTTCCGGGATCGCTCAGGTCTCCGCTCAGGCGGGTTGGGACGTCGTCCTGCGGGACGTCACCGACGCCGCGCTGACCCGGGGCACGGACGGCATCAAGGCCTCGTACGACAAGTTCGTCTCCAAGGGCCGGATGACCGCCGAGGACGCCGAGGCGGCCCTGGCCCGGATCACCACGACCACCGAACTCGACGCGGTCGCCGACGTGGACATCGTCGTCGAGGCCGTCTTCGAGAAGCTCGAGGTCAAGCACGAGATCTTCCGCACCCTCGACAAGATCGTGCGCGAGGACACCATCCTGGCCTCCAACACCTCCGCCATCCCGATCACCAAGATCGCGGCCGTGACGGAGCGCCCGGAGCGGGTCGTCGGCGCGCACTTCTTCTCGCCCGTCCCGATGATGCAGCTCTGCGAGCTGGTCCGCGGCTACAAGACGAGCGACGAAACCCTCGCCACCACCCGCGCGTTCGCCGAGTCGGTCGGCAAGACCTGCATCGTCGTCAACCGCGACGTCGCCGGCTTCGTGACCACCCGTCTGATCTCCGCGCTGGTCGTCGAGGCCGCGAAGCTCTACGAATCGGGCGTGGCCACCGCCGAGGACATCGACATCGCCTGCAAGCTGGGCTTCGGGCACGCCATGGGCCCGCTGGCCACCGCCGACCTCACCGGTGTCGACATCCTGCTCCACGCCACCAGCAACATCTACACCGAGTGCCAGGACGAGAAGTTCGCGCCGCCGGAGCTGATGCGCCGCATGGTCGACGCGGGCGACATCGGCCGCAAGAGCGGCCAGGGCTTCTACAAGCACTGAGCACGGACGTTCGAATCCCCGCACCCTACGGGGTGAATTAGGTATCGGTTCGCTCACGGTCGGCAACTTCACCGCCCGCACGGCAGTCAGTTGCAGTGAGAGTTGCCGATCACGGACCCGTCGGACCATACGTACGCAGTAAAGCCGGGGAGCACACATGCACATCAGGGGCGACCACGCCGAACTCGCTGTCGGGGGCCGCCTCGACGTGCGCAGCGCGGCTGACGCCCGTACGGTCCTCCACACCGCCCTCGACGACGGCCACGGCGACCTCGTGCTCGACCTGACCGGACTCGACTCCTGGGACGCGACCGGACTCGGCGTGATCATGGGAGCGCACCGGCGGGCCGGGCGGACCGGGCGGCGCCTGGTCCTGCGCGGGGTGCCCGACCGGATGCAGCGGCTGCTCGTCGCCACCCGGCTGCACCGCATCCTCGCGATCGAGGGCGGCCTGGAAGCGGAGACCCTGCCCCGGGTCTGATCCGGGGCAGGGGGCGGGGCGCGGGAAAAAGGGGCTGCGTCCCCGGGACGCCCTCCGCTTACATGGGGCCATGGTGTCCACCGACCGGCTCGCGGCCTTCGCCGCCATGTCGTTCCTGCTGATCCTGATCCCCGGCCCCAGCGTGCTCTTCGTCGTCGGACGGGCGCTGGCGCAGGGCCGCCGGGCCGCGCTGATCACGGTGGCCGGGAACACGCTCGGATCGTACGTGCTCGTCGTGGCCGTGGCGCTCGGCGTCGGAGCCGTCGTCGAGCGGTCCGTCCTCGTCTTCACCGTCCTGAAGCTGGCCGGCGCCGCCTACCTCGTCCACCTGGGCGTCAAGGCCTTCCGGGGCCGCGGATCGCTGTACGCCGCCGTCGCGGAGGAGGTCCCCGCGGCCGCCGGCGGCCTGCGGACCCTGGGGGAGGGCTTCGCGGTCGGCGTGGCCAACCCCAAGACCACCGTGTTCTTCGCCGCCGTGCTGCCCCAGTTCGTCGACCGGGAGCAGGGCCACGCCGTGCTCCAGATGCTCCTGCTCGGCCTGGTCTTCAACCTCATCGCGATCGCCTCCGACAGCGTCTGGGGAGTCGCCGCCGCCACCGCCCGCGACTGGTTCGCCGGATCACCGCGCAGGCTCTCCGCGGTCGGCGGGGCCGGCGGGCTCGCCATGATCGGCCTCGGGGTCACCGTGGCCGTGACCGGCCGAAAGGACTAGGGTCGGCCGGAAGATCGGCGGGAATCGTAACGGTCCGGTGGTGAAGGCACCCCTGCGGTGACGGCGGGGCCGGCCACGGTCTAGGGTTCGGGCGGAAACCGGACCGGTAACGACGACGACGTGAGCGGGCGCCGGCACAACGAAGACGGTGAAGACGGCGGCGGCGCGCGGCGCGATCGGGGGACTTGGTCATGGACCGTACACAGGGGCAGCCCGGCCAGGACGAACAGCCCGTGGGCCGGCCGGCCGGTGCACCGGCGGCGCGGCCCCCGGCAGCGGCGGCGCAGTCCCCGGCACCGGCGGCGCAGCCCCCGGCACCCGCCCGTGTGGTGACCCTGACCACCGGCGAGTTCACCCTCACCGTCAACCCCGTCGACGGCAGCGAGATCGAACCCCTGCGCCCCGACGCCCGCGAGGCAGCGGCCCGCCGCCCCGCCCGGCGCGACGCCGCCGCCCGCGCCGCCCGGGACGCCGCCGCGCGTCCGCCCGCGCTGCCCGGACCGCCCGTCCCCGCCCTGCCGCTCCTGGGCCGCGCCGACGAGCGGGAGCGGCTCGTACGCCTCCTCGGGCGCGGCCGCTCGGTACGGCTGACCGGACCCGCCGGATCCGGCCGCTCCACCCTCCTCGACGCGATCGCCGCCGACTGCGCGGACCTCGCGCCCGACGGGGTCGTCCGGCTCAGCGGCCACGGCCGGCAGCAGCCCGCCGAACTGCTCCACACCCTCTACACCACCGTGTACGACACCCGGGACGAGCGCCCCGACCGTACGCGGCTCCTCGCGGGCGTGGCCGGGATCGGCGCGATCGTGCTCCTCGACGACCTCGAACTGGGCGGCCCCGCCCTCGACGAGCTGCTCCGCGCCACCCCCGAATGCGCCTACCTGCTCGCCGCCACCCCCGACACCAAGGCCCCCTCCGACGACGCGCACCTGGAGGAGGTCCTCCTCGGCGGCCTCGGCCGGGCCGACTGCCTACGGCTGCTGGAGGCCGCGACCGGCAGGGCGCTCACCGACGAGGAGACGGCCTGGGCGGAGGACCTGCGGTTCGCCTCCGAGGGCCTGCCGCTGCGCTTCGTACAGGCCGCCGCGCTGCTGCGGCAGCGCGACGAGCTCAACGACACCGCCGCCGCCGACGAGGACGAGGAGCCCGGCGTCTTCGAGGAGCGCCCCCGCGATCCCTCCCACGTGCCGCTGCCCACCCTGGCGCAGGCCGCCGCCCCCGCCGGACTGCTGGCCTCCCGGGTGAGCGAGTCGGCCCGGGCCGCCCTGCGGACCGCCTGCGCGCTGGCCGGGGAACTCCCGCACCACGCCCACCTCCCCGCGCTGGTCGGGGACACGCACGCCGACGCCGCCGTCGCCGAACTCCTCGGCTGCGGGCTGATCACCCCCGTCGGGCCGCGCTACCGGCTCGCGGAGGGGGTCGCGCGGCAGCTGGAGGAGGCCGGCTACGGGGAGACCGCCGCCGAGGAGGCGCGTACCGCCGCCCGGCACTACGCCTGGTGGACCGGGCACGCCTCGGTGACCCCGGAGCGGGTCGCGGCGGAGGCCGACGCCGTACTGGCCGCGCTGGCCGGGGCCGACGTGGTGGCCGCCGTACTCCTGGCCCGCACGGCGGCGCCGGCCCTCGCGGCGGCTCCGTACTGGGAGGCGTGGCAGCGGGTGCTGCGCTCGGGAGCGGAAGCCGCGCGGAAGGCGGGCGAGGTCGCCGAGCAGGCGTACTTCCACCACGAGCTGGGCGTGCTCGCGCTGTGCGAGGGGCGTCTGGACCGGGCACGGGCGGAGCTGGAGGCCTCGATCGGGCTGCGCGGGGCGCTCGCGGACAGGCGCGGGACGGTCTCCGGCCGCCGGGCGCTGGCACTGGTCACCGACCGGGACCGGGCGGCGACCGGGGCGAAGGCCTCGCCCCCGCTGCGCCTGGAGCCGCCGGCCCTTCCGGCCGCCGGGCCGGCTCCCCAGCCGCCGTCGCAGCCCGCTCCCCAGCCGGCTCCGCGGCCGACGCCCCAGCCGGCCCCGTCCGAGGCCGTCACCCGGGTGACCCCGGTGACCGGGAAGCCCGCCGGATCGCCCGCCACCCTCTCCCAGGTCTACGCCCACGCGTTCACGCCGGCACCGGCACCCGGACCGGCGCCCCTTGCCCGCCGCCCGCGGCCCGCCGCGGCCGGACGGCGCAAGACGGTGCTGCTGGCCGCCGCCGGGGCGCTCACGGTGGTGGCGCTCGGCACGGTCGTCGGCCTGTCGCTGACGGCCGGGGGCGACGACCCGGAGCAGCCGGCGACGCCGGCCGTGTCCTCGACCCCGGACGCGCCCGCGGTGGCCCCGCCGCAGGTGCCGGGGAACAGCGGGAACGATTCGGCGCCGGAACCGGCCGCGCCGCCGCCCGCCGCCGACCCGAACCCGGGCGGAGGCCACCGGCCGACGCCCCCTCCGGCGGGCCACACGCCGGATGCGCAGCAGCCCCGGCCGACCCCGCCGGCCCCGAAGCCGACGCCGGAGACCCCGAAGCCCGACCCGGACCCGGAGCCCCCGGTGACGTCACCGCCGCCCCCGACGAGCCCGGCCCCGACCGGCTCGGCGCCGACCACCCCGACGACCTCGTCGGAAGCCCAGTCCCCGACGGCGGCGCAGTCCCCGACGACGATCTGACCCCGCGGGGCGCGGGAGAGGCCCGCACGGGCGCCCGTACGCCAACGGCCCTCCGAGCGGGGCTCGGAGGGCCGTGGGAACGACGGGCGGCGGACGGCGGCGCACCACAGGGGCGGGACCCCCGCCGGAAGGCTAGAACAGGCGGAGCTTGTCGTCCTCGATGCCGCGCAGGGCGTTGTAGTCGAGGACCACGCAGTCCATCCCACGGTCGTTCGCGAGCACCCGCGCCTGCGGCTTGATCTCCTGCGCCGCGAAGACGCCCCGCACCGGCGCCAGGTGCGGATCGCGGTTCAGCAGCTCCAGGTACCGGGTCAGCTGCTCGACGCCGTCGATCTCCCCGCGCCGCTTGATCTCCACCGCCACCGTCGCGCCGGAGGCGTCCCGGCACAGGATGTCGACCGGGCCGATCGCCGTCATGTACTCGCGCCGGATCAGGGTGTAGCCGTCGCCCAGCGTGTCGATCCGGTCGGCGAGCAGCTCCTGGAGGTGCGCCTCGACGCCGTCCTTGATGAGGCCGGGGTCGGTGCCCAGTTCGTGGGAGGAGTCGTGGAGGACTTCCTCCATGGTGATGATGAGCTTCTCGCCCGCCTTGTTGACGACGGTCCAGACGTTCGCGTCGTCACCGGTCCCCTCCTTGAGGGTGCACGGAGGCGACATCCAGTTGAGCGGTTTGTACGCCCGGTCGTCCGCGTGGATCGAGACACTGCCGTCGGCCTTCACGAGGATCAGACGGGGTGCCGAGGGCAGATGGGCGGTGAGCCGGCCCGCGTAGTCGACGGAGCAGCGGGCAATGACGAGACGCATGGTCGGCAACGCTACTCGACCGACGGGCCTCCACGCGATTCGCCCCTGAAAGCCCCGTTCGCCGATGGCGCGTTGTATGCGCATTCTCCTGGTGCGGTACCCGGTGGGCGCCTACCGTGGTGAGCGGGAGGTTGCCGAGCGTGCACGCTGCGTCGCGGCCTCCCTCCCTGCCCGTAGGACTCCGGCAGCCCAAACTGCCTGGGTCACGAGAGGAGAACCCATGTCGCTCGACGTCTCACCGGCCCTACTCGAACAGGCCGAGCGAGGCGAGGTCGACGAAGCCGCCTTCGTCGACTGCGTCCGGACCTCCCTGCCTTACGCATGGGAGATGATCAGCTCGTTGGTGGCCCAGCTGGAGGTTGAGGGCGGAGAGTTCGCCGACAACCAGACGCCGCCGCCGGACGAGCAGGCGCGCGGGCAGCTGCTGCGCGCGCTCGCGAGTGACGCGATACGCGGAGCGCTGCAGCGGCACTTCGGGGTGCGCCTGGCATTCCAGAACTGTCACCGTGTGGCGGTGTTCCCGCTGGATTCCTCGGTGGACGACCGGCTGGCCAAGTTCACCTCGATCCGCGGCCAGCTGCTCAACCAGTCCCCGGAACTTCGGGACTGCTAGCAGGACCGGTACCGCGCTGCCGCTCCGTGTCGCGGGAGGTGCGACTGACACAGGAGCGGCAGCCCAGGCCCCGTACGGGGTCACACCAGCAGGGGGAGGACCTCCGCGGCGATGCGCCGGACGTTGTCCTCCGTGGCGGCGAGGTCGCCCGACCCCTCCGTCAGCAGGGCGAAGCGGGTGATGCCCGTCCGCTCCGAGGTCCGCGCCAGTCGGTCCGCCGCCAGCACGGGGCTGCCCACCGGGTGCAGCGAGCACAGCAGTTCCGTGTACGCGTGGGGGTCGCGCATCGCACGCTGCCGGCCGTCCACCGTCACATGGGCGTCCAGGCCCTGGCGGAACCAGCCCGGCATCGCCTTCAACAGGGTCTCCCGGGCGTCGGCCGTCGTGTCGGCCAGCTGGCAGACCCCCGCCGACACGTGCGCGGCGGCCCGTACGGCCTCCGGCGCGTGCCCGTGCGCCAGCGCGGTCCGCCGCCACAGCGCGACCTGCTCGGCCTTCTCCTCGTCCCCGCAGTGCATGCCCAGCAGCATCGGCAGGCCCCGCTCCGCGGCCAGCCGTACCGACGCCGGCGAGGTGCAGGCGACGATCACTTCCGGCCCCGTCCCGTCGCCGTCCAGCGCGTCGGCCGGGCGCGGTACGACGGCCACCTCGCGGAAGGAGTGCCGCGCACCGGCGGCCCCCACCCGCGGCTCCGCCAGCCACCGCCGCAGCAGATCCAGGTCCTCCGGGAAACCGGTCTCGTACGCCTGCGGACCGGCCCCGAACACCTCCAGGTCCACCCACGGCCCGCCGCGCCCCACCCCCAGGCTGAACCGGCCGCCCGAGGTGACGTGCAGCAGGGCCGCCTGCTCCCCGAGGGCCACCGGATGGGTGTTCGGCAGCACGCTGACCGCCGTGCCCACCCGCAGCCGCCGGGTCCGCCCCAGCAGCAGGGCCGCCAGGGTCACCGCCGACGGGCACACCCCGTACGGCACGAAGTGGTGCTCGGCGAGCCAGACCGAGTCCAGCCCGGACTCCTCGGCCACCTCGGCGGTCCGCACCGCCCGGTGCAGTGCCTCCCCCTGCCCCTGACCCGGGAACTGGGCCGCCAGTACAAACGCTCCTACGCGCATCGCCCTTAGCCTCCTCGCGGCTGACGCGGCCTCCCCCAGGTGGACCGACTCGTTGATGGCATCAACGTCTGCTGGCAACAACGTCTGACACGTGCCAAAGGCACGGCCTGACAGGAAAGTTATTGAGATTGTCGGGCCAGCTCCCCGCGGAGGGCCGGTCTCCACCAGCCACCCTGCGGGTACCCCGGCTCGCTGCGCGTAGTCTGGGAGAAAGTCACTGTCGGCGGCCCCTTCGTGAGGTATACGTGTCACCGCGCCACAACCGCCCCCGGGGCGGCGAGAGTCCGGACGAACGCCCGGGCGCCGGCCTCGACCGGTTCGGGCTGGAGCGCACCGAGGAGTACCTCGGTGAGGAGTGGAAGGTCCGGCAGGTCTCGGGGGCGAGCGCGGCCGGCAAGCGCTACCGCTGTCCGGGCTGCGACCAGGAGATCCCCTCGGGCACCCCGCACGTGGTGGCCTGGCCCGAGTACGGCGGCGTCGACGACCGGCGGCACTGGCACAAGGCCTGCTGGAACGCGAAGGACCGCCGCACCTCCAAGGTGCAGCGGTCCCGCAACGCGCCCAGGTACTGAGCTCCGCCGTCAGACGTCGCGGCGGCCGACCACCGCGTACGAGGCGGCGACCGCGCCCGCCGTCAGCACCAGCAGCAGCGCCAGCTGGACCACGTCGCTGGGGGCGGACCGGCCCTCCATGTCGACGCCCTCCAGCCCGAAGACCTGCACCAGGCCCACCGGGGCGTTGTAGCGGAGCACCAGCGTCCCGAGGCCGGAGGTGACCGGCCAGGCGGTCAGTATCGCCCCGAGCACCGGGGGCATGGTGACCACGCCGAGCATGACCGCGATGCCGCCCGCGGAGTGCCGTACGAGCGCCCCGACCGCGAGCGCGAGGACGCCCAGCACGGTCACGTAGAAGGAGCCGGCCAGCGCGCCCGTCCAGTCCTCCAGCCCGTGGGACCCGGCGCCGGGGCCGTTGTGCAGGATCGCGGCCCACAGGCCGACGAACAGCACCGAGCACAGCGTCACGACGAACGCGACCGTGCCGAAGACCAGGTACTTCGCGGTGAGCACCCGCAGCCGGTCGGGGGCGGCGGTGAGGGTGGTGCGGATCAGGCCCGTGCCGTACTCGGAGGAGATCGTCAGCACCCCCAGCACGATCACCGACACCTGGCCGGCCATCAGTCCGAAGAGGGCGGGACCGGTGAAGGGGAGGTACTGGTAGTCGGCGGCCGAGGTCTGGAACACGGCGACCATGCCGACGCCGACGACCAGCGCCACGAGGGACCCGAGCGTCCACAGGGTGGAGCGCACCGAGGTCAGCTTGGTCCACTCCGAGGACACGGCGTGCCCCAGGTGCGGCCGCGGCGTGGGCAGGGGCGAGCTGTACGTCCCCGGCTGCTCCGCGCTCGCCGCGGGCGGGCCGGCGGGGGTGGTGGTCATCGGGGGTCCTCGGGGGTGTTCTTGCCCGCGCCCGCGAGGCCGGGGGACGCGGGGCCGGGGGACGGGGCCTCGGCGGGGGAGCCGTCGGCGGGGGGCGGGGTGGCGCGGGCGAGACCGGCCGCGCTGTCCGGCATCAGGAAGGGGCGCCCGGATCCGGGCGGCGGGGGAGGGAAGAAGCCCGCCGCGGTATCGGCCGGGACGGGGGCCTCCGCCTCCTCCCACTCCGGGACGGTCAGCGGCTCGGGCTCCCACAGCTCGGCGCGGGGGTCCTCGGTGGAGGTGTACTCGACGGAGGACTGCGTCATCCGCATGTAGGCCTCCTCCAGCGAGGCCCGGTGCGGGGACAGCTCCCACAGCCGTACGCCGGCCGCGTGCGCGAGGTCGCTGATGCGGGGAAGGTCCAGCCCGGTCACCCGCAGTGCCCCGTCGGGCTCCTGGAGGACCCGGCCGCCGGCCTGCGTCAGCGCGGTGCCCAGGGCCGCGCGGCCGTCGGTGCCGCCCGCGCCGGGGCCGTCGGCGGCGCGGACCCGCGCGAATCCGGCCGAATTGTGCGTGATGAAGTCGTGGGTGCTCATGTCGGACAGCAGCCGGCCCCGGCCGATCACGATCAGGTGGTCGGCGGTCAGTGCCATCTCGCTCATCAGGTGCGAGGAGACGAAGACCGTGCGGCCCTCGGCGGCCAGCTGCCGCATGAGGTTGCGGACCCAGCGGATGCCCTCGGGGTCGAGGCCGTTGACCGGCTCGTCGAAGAGCAGCACCTGGGGGTCGCCGAGCAGGGCGGCCGCGATGCCGAGCCGCTGGCCCATGCCGAGGGAGAAGCCCTTGGTGCGCTGGCCGGCCGCGTCCCTGAGGCCGACGACGCCCAGGACCTCGTCCACCCGCTTCTCCGGGATCCCGGAGAGCTGGGCGATGGCCAGCAGGTGCGTGCGGGCCTTGCGGCCGCCGTGCACGGCTTTGGCGTCGAGCAGGGCGCCGACGTGCCGCTGGGCGTTCGGCAGTTCCCGGAAGGGAAGGCCGTTGATCGTGACGCGGCCCGAGGTGGGCCGGTCCAGCCCGAGGATCATGCGCATGGTGGTGGACTTGCCGGAGCCGTTGGGTCCCAGGAAGCCGGTGACGTGACCCGGCTTGACCTGGAAGGACAACTGGTCGACGGCGGTCTTGGCGCCGAAGCGCTTGGTCAGGCCGACGGCCTCGATCATCCCTGTGCCCCTTGCCAGCCGGGACGGCTTTCGCCCGCGTACGCCTTAAGAGGATATCGGGGCTCCTGCGGTTCCCGGCCGGGCCGGATCCCTGAGCTGTCCCTGAGATCCGCCCCGGGGATGTCCCGTAGTACGGGAGGTGTCCGTCGCGGGACGGACCCCTCCCGTCACCGGGCTCTCACGCGGTGTCCGTCAGGCGTCACGCTTCGCGAGGGTGAAGTAGCCGCCGATCACGGCGGCCAGCGCCCACAGCGCCATGATCCCGAGTCCGCCCCAGGGACCGTAGGGCGCGTCCGAGCCGCTCACGGCTGACGGCACGGTCTCCATGATCGCGGAACCGGCCTGGTTGGGCAGGTAGTCGGCGATCTTGCGGGTGGCGTCGACCAGGCTGAGGACGATGGGCAGGATCAGGACGAACATGATCAGGACCGAGATCGAGGCGGCCGAGTTCCGCAGGATCATGGACACGCCGATCGCGAACGCGGCGAGCAGTGCCAGGTACAGGCCGACGCCGATCACGGCGCGCAGGACGTTCTCCTCGCCCAGGGCGGTGCTGTGGTCGCCGAGGAGGGCCTGCCCGAGGAAGAAGGACAGGAACCCGGTGGCCAGGCCGACGGCCAGGGCCAGCCCGGTGGCCACGGTGACCTTGCCCAGCAGCAGGGTGCCGCGCCGGGGCACGGCCGCGAGGGAGGTGCGGATCATCCCGGTCCCGTACTCGCTGCCGACCACCATCGCGCCGAAGACCAGCACCGCCAGCTGGCCCAGGAGCATGCCGGAGAAGCTCATCTGCGTGGCGTCGAAGGTGACCTGCGAGGACTTGGGCATGTCGTCGAAGGTCGCGTTGACCACGGCGCACAGTCCGGCGCCGACGGCGACGGTGACCAGCAGCGTGGTGGCCAGGGTCCAGCTCGTGGAGGCGACGGTGCGGATCTTGGTCCACTCGGACCGGAGGACGGCGGAGTAGGCCACGGTCACTCACCGCCCTTGCGGGTGGCCTCGAAGCCGGCGCCCCACGCGGGGCCCGCCGGCCCGGGGACGGCCGCGCCGGGCGCCCCGGGGGCGTGGGCGTGGTATTCGACGGAATCCGCCGTCATGCGCATGAACGCTTCCTCGAGTGAAGCCCGTTGCGGGCTGAGTTCGTGCAGCACGATCTGGTGCTGGGCGGCCAGTTCGCCGAGCCGCTCGGACGGGACGCCGTCGATCTCCAGGGTGCCGGTGGCGGGGACGCTGACCGCGCTGATCCCGGCCTCGTGCAGGACGTCCTTGAGCCGTTCCTGCTGCGGAGAGCGCAGCCGGACGTAACTGCGCGAGTTCTGCTGGATGAAATCGGACATCGACAAGTCGGCAAGGAGCTTTCCCTGGCCGATGACGATCAAATGATCTGCCGTCAGGGCCATTTCACTCATCAAGTGGGAGGAGACGAAGATCGTCCTTCCTTCCGAGGCCAGCCCCTTCATAAGATTGCGGATCCAGAGAATTCCCTCGGGGTCAAGACCGTTGACGGGTTCGTCGAACATCAGGATCTCCGGATCACCGAGCAGGGCCGCGGCGATTCCCAGCCGCTGCCCCATACCCAGCGAAAATCCTTTCGACTTCTTCCTGGCCACGGCCGTCAGACCGACCAGGTCCAGCACTTCGGCCACCCGTCGCTCCGGGATCCGGTTCGACTGGGCCAGGCACAGGAGGTTGTTGTACGCGCTGCGGCCGCCGTGCATGGCCTTCGCGTCCAGCAGCGCTCCGATGTGCTTCAGGGGCTCCTTCAGGTCCCGGTAGTGCTTCCCGTCGATCCGGACCGAACCGCCGGTCGGGCGGTCGAGGTCGAGCATCATGCGCATGGTCGTGGACTTCCCCGCCCCGTTGGGGCCGAGGAAGCCGGTCACCACCCCCGGTCTGACCTGGAAGCTGAGGTTGTCCACGGCGGTCTTCGCGCCGAATCGTTTCGTAAGGCCCTCAAGCTCGATCATGCGGCCACGCTAGAACGCCGAAGGGCCGTACGCCACCTCCGAAGGGTGACGCACGGCCCCTGCTTTGGTCGTGAAACGGGCGAACCGTATCGCCCGGTCAGCGCGACGCGGGGGTCAGCGGCTCTGCTGCGCCGGGACGCCGCGGGTGACCGGCTCGTCGTCGATGGGGGAGCCGGCTGCGGCGACCGCCGCGCCGGTCAGCGTCGCCAGCATCTCGCGGACGTTGGTCAGCTGCGCGTTGATGGAGTCGCGGCGGTTGGTGAGCGCCGCCAGCTCGCGCTCGGACTCGCTGCGGATCCGGTCGGCCTTGGCGTTGGCGTCGGCCACGATGTCCTCGGCCTGGCGCTGCGCGGTCTCCACCGTCTGGCGGGCCCGGCGCTCGGCGTCCGTACGCAGCTTCTCGGCCTCCAGGCGCAGCTGCTCGGCGCGGTGCTCGATCTCGGCGAGGCGCTTCTCGGCCTTCTGCTGACGCGAGGCCAGGTCGCGCTCCGACTGCTCGCGACGCTTGGCCAGGTTGGTCTCGAAGTCCGCGGCCGCCTGGGCGGCCTTGGCGCGGGTCTCCTCGAAGAGGGCGTCGGCCTCCTCGCGCTTGGAGGCGGCGTCCTTCTGGGCCTCGGCGCGCAGGGTGGCGGCGTCCCCCTTCGCCTTCTCGACGATGCGGACGCCCTCGTCCTCCGCCTTCGACTTGCGGTCCGCCGCGAACGACTCGGCGTCGTTGCGCACCTGCTGGGCCGCCGACTCGGCCAGCTCACGGTGCTGCTCGGCCGCGCGACGGGCCTCCTCGCGCAGGTCCTTCGCCTCCTCCTCGGCCAGCCGCAGGATCTTCTCGACCCGGGCGCCGAGGCCGGCGTACGACGGCTCCGCGTCGCTCACCTGGGCCTGGGCGTTCTGCGTCTCGAGGTGCAGCTCCTCGATCCGCTTTTCCAGAGAGTTGATACGTCCTAGGGCGCTGTCGCGGTCGGAGACCAGCTTGGTAATGCGGTCGTCCACCTGACCGCGGTCGTAACCACGCCGCACGAGCTCGAAGCCGAAGGGGGAGGAAGTGTCGCTCATGGGGTTCCTGTCGAATGAGACCGATGAGGTGCTACGTGAGGTGTTAAGGGGAATCCTAGGCGCCAGGGCGGCGTGTCATCGAGTCAATCCGGGTTTGCCCTGGACAATGACACCCCTTTTGAGTGGCAAGGCGGCAGAATGCTTGTCACTCGTCCGCCTGAACCTCCCTCAGAAGCACACATCCTGTCTTCTGACTACCCCTCTGACGCCTTACCACTCGAACGAGTGGAACCCGCTGTTGCGCCGGCCCTCACGCCCCCCGCACCCTGGCCACCCACAGCGGGCTTCCCGCCACCCGAAGGTGCCTCGAAAGATTCCAACGCCTCAAGAACGTCCTGGACACGGGAGATCTCCGCCTGAATGTCCTCGCGCCTGCGCACCAGCACCTCGAGCTCACGACGGCCCTCGTCGACCAGCCGCTCCGCCTCCGCCTTCGCCTCCGCGAGGGCGCTCTCCGCCTGCCGCGCCAGCTCCGCCTTCTTCGTCTCGGCCTCCTTGAGCAGCGCCTCGGCCTTGCGCACGGCCGCGATGCGGACCTTGCTCGCCTCGCTGCTCGCGTCCGACACCAGTTCCTTGGCCTTGGCCTCGGCGGCGGCGCTCTGCTCGGTCGCCGCGCGGACCAGCTTGTCCACGCGCTCACCGGCCGACTTCATCTGCTCGGCCGACTCCCGGCGGGCGCGCTCGTGCAGCTCCTCCACCTCGGACTCGACGCGGGCACGCAGCTCCTCCGCCCGCTCCCTTATGGCGGCCGCGTCCGTACGCGCCCCGACCAGCAGTTCGTCGGCGTCCGTCCGGGCCTTCTCCACCACGGAGTTGCCCTCGACGGTCGCCTCCGACGTGATGCGCGCGGCCTCCTTGCGGGCGGCGTCGACCATCGCGTCGGCCTGCTCCTCGGCCGCCGTCGTGGCGGCCAGCGCCTGACGGCCCGCGTCCGCGGTGAGCCGGTCGGCCTCGGCCGCCGCCTCCGTGATGAGCCGGTCCACCTGCTCCGCCGCCTCGGTACGCCGCTTGTTGGCCTCCTCGCGGGCCTCGTCCAGCAGCCGCTCGGTCTCCGTACGGGCCTCCGTGCGGGTGCGCTCGGCCTCGGTGGCCGCCTCCGCCTTGACCCGCTCCGCCTCGGACCGGGTGCGCGTCGCGTGCTCCTGCGCCGAGGCCAGCGCCTCGGCCGCCTCCGCGCGCAGCCGCTCCGCCTCGGCGGCAGCCTCGCCGACCGTGCGCTCGTTGTCCTTGCGGGTCCGCTCGGTGAGCTTGTCCGCCTCGGAGACCGCCTCGGTGATGAGCCGATCCGCCTGCTCGGCGGCCTCGCTGCGCAGCCGGTTGCCCTCGGCGCGCGCCTCGTCCAGCGTCTGCTCGGCCTCGCGCTCGGCGGCCGCCAGGGTCTCGTTGGCCGCGGCCGTGACGCGCTCCGCCTCCGCGGTGGCCTCGCCGATGATCCGGCCGCCCTCGGTGCGAGCCTCGTCCAGGGTCCGCGCGGCCTCCGCGACGAGCCGGTCCGCCTCGGCCGCGGCCTCGCCGACCGTGCGCTCGTTGGCCGCTCGGGTCTCCTCGATGAGCCGGTCGCCCTCCGCGCGGGAGTCCACCAGGATCCGCGCCGAGTCCCGCTCGGCCGCCGCCAGGGTGTCGGCCGCCTGCGCCTTCAGGGCCTCGGCCCGCGCCCGGGCCTCCTCCAGGACCCGCGCCGCCTCGGCCGTCAGACGCTCGGCCTCCGCGGCCGCCTCGCCGACCGTGCGCTCGTTGTCCTCGCGGGTCCGCTCGGTGAGCTTGTCCGCCTCGGACGCCGCCTCGGTGATGAGCCGGTCCGCCTGCTCGGCGGCCTCGGTGCGCAGCCGGTTCGCCTCGGCGCGCGCCTCGTCCAGGGTGCCCGCCGCCTCGGCGCGGGTGGCGTCCGCAGCCTCGGCGGCCTCGGCGGTGAGCCGCTCCGCCTCCGCCCGGGCGTCGGCGACGGTCGCCGCGTTCGCCGCGAGGGTCTCCTCGGTGAGGCGCTCCGCCTCCGCCTGGGCCTCGGCCACGATCCGGGAGCCCTCGGCGCGCGAGGCCTCCAGGGACTCCGCCGCCTCGCCGCGGATCCGGTTCGCGTCGTCGCGGGCGTCCGCGCGGGTCCGCGCCGCGTCCCGCTCGGACGCCGCCAACGCGTCCGTGGCCTCGGTGCGCACCCGCTGCGCGTACTCGGCCGTGTCGGCCCGCAGCTGCTCGGCCTCCGCGATCGCGTCGCCGACGGTCCGCGCCGCCAGCTCCTTCGCCGCGTCCGTCTCGACGCGGGCCTCGCTGCGCACCCGCGCGGCGTCCTCGGCCGCGCGCTCGCGCTCCGCGTGGGCGTCGGCGCGGACCCGGTCCGCCTCCTGCTCCGCCTCGGTGCGCGTACGCTCCGCCGCGTGCTCGGCCGCGCTGCGCAGGCCGGCGATCTCCTCCTCGGCCTGCTCGTGCATCCCGGCCACGGAATCCCGTACCTGCTGGGCGGTGGCCTCGGCCGCAGCGACCAGCTCCGCCGCGCGGCGCTCCGCCTCCTCGGTCAGACGGGCCGCCTCGGCCTGCGCCTCCTCCGAGCGCTTGCGGGCCTGCGCCAGCAGCTCCTCGTTCTGCTCACGGGCCTGCGCCCGCTCGTTGCCCGCGTCCGTCCGGGCCGCCGACAAGGTCTCCTCGGCCTCCCGGCGACGCCGCGCGGCCTCCTCCTGGGCGGCGGCAAGGGCCTCGGCGGCCTCCGCGGCGACCCGCTCGGCCGCCGCCTTCGCCTCGGCGCGCAGCCGGTCCGCGGTCTCCTGCGCCTCGGTGCGGACCCGCTCGGACTCCGCCTCCGCCTCGGCGCGCAGCCGTACGGAGACCAGCTCGGCCTCCGCGCGGACCCGGCCGGCGTCCTGCGCGGCCTCGGCGCGCAGCTGCTCGGACTCCGCCTCCGACTGGGCCTGGAGGGTACGGATCCGCTCCGCCGCCTCGGCGCGCAGCCGGTCGTTCTCCTCGGTGGTCTCCTTGCGGATGTTCTCCGCCGCCAGGCGGGACTCGCGCAGCGTCTGCTCCGCCGACGTCAGCCGGGCCTCGGCGTCCGCCTGCAGCCGGGCCAGCTCGGCCTCGGCCTCGGCCCGCTTCGCCGCCAGGGCCTGCTCGGTCTCCTCGCGGCGCGCCCCCAGGGCGGCGTCCGTCTCGGCGGCCAGGGCCTCGGCCCGCTCCTCGGCCTCCGCGCGCAGCCGTTCGGCCTCGGCACGGGTGCGCTCCAGGGTCTCCTCCGCCTGCCGGCGCAGGGTGGTGGCCCGCTCCACGGCCTCGGCACGGACCCGCTCGCTCTCGGCGGTGGCCCCGCCGCGCAGTTCGTCCGCGTCCGACTTGGCCTTGCCCAGCAGCTCCTCGGCGGTCCGGGCCGCCTCCTCGATCTGCTGCACCGCCTCGCGGCGGGCCTCGCCGCGGATCCGCTCGCCCTCGGCGACGGCCTCCGCGCGCAGCTGCTCGGCCTCGCCGCGCAGCCGCCGCGCCTCCTCCTGGAGTTCGACGGTGCGGGCCCGGTACTCCTCGGTGTCGTCCTTCGCGGCGCCCTTGAGCTCGTCGGCCGTGGCCGCGGCCTGGGCGCGCAGCCGCTCGGCCTCCGCCTCGGCCTCGCGGCGGATCCGCTCGGCCTCCTCGGACGCGGCGCGGGTCGTCGCCCGGGCGTCCTCCGAGGCCTTGTTCAGTACGTCCTCGGCGGTGCGGGCCGCCTTCGCCAGCTGCGCCGCGGTGTCCTCGGCGGCGGCCGTACGGGCCTGCTCGCCGGCCTCGGTGCGCAGCCGCTCCGCCTCGGCGCGGGCATCGGCCAGCGCCTGCTCGGCCTCGGCCTTGAGCGCCTCGGCCTCCTTCGTGGCCTCGCCGACCAGCCGGGCGACCTGTTCCTTCGCGGTACGGGTGCGCTGCTCGTTGACGGACTCCGCCGAGGCCAACTGCCGGGCGGCGCTCTCCTTGGCCTCCGCGAGGAGCTTCTCCGCCTCGGCCCGGGCCGCGCGCAGCGCCCCGTCGGCCTCCTGGACCCGCGCCTCGGCCACCCGGCCGAGGTCCATGGTCTGCTGCCGGGTCTGCTCGGCCTCGGCGGTGGTGGTGGTGCGCAGCCGCTCCGCGTGCTCGGTGGCCTCCTGCGCCTGCGCGGAGGCGGCGGCCAGCAGCCGCTCGGCCTCCTTGCGGGCGCGCAGCAGCGCCGACTCGGCCTCCGCGCGCGCGGCCTCCGCGTCGGCGGCGAGCCGGCGGCGGGCCTCCTCGGCGGTACGGGCGGCCTCGGCGCGGGCGGCGTTCAGCGCCTGCTCGGCCTCGGCACGGGACTCCTCCAGGAGCCGGCGGGCCTGGGCCTCCGTACGGGCGCGCAGCTGCTCGGCCCAGGCGACGTTCTCGTTGACGTGCGCCTCGACCGTCTGGCGGCGCTCGTTGAGTTCCTGGTCCAGGCGCTGGCGCCGGTTGACGGCCTCGGCGTGCAGCTCGGCCTGGAGGCGTGCCTGGTGCTCGGCGTGCTCCTGGAGGATCCGCTGGGTCTGCGCCCGGGCGTCGCGCAGCTCGCGCTCGGCGTCGGACCGCATCTGGTCGGCCTGCACCTGGGCATTGCGCAGCAGCTGCTCCGCCTGGTAGCCCATGTCCGCGCCGTCGTAGGCGGGGCGGGAAGCGAGCGCGCGGCGCACCTCGTGCAGCTTGGCGCGCAGCACCTCGACCTGGTACCCGAGGTCCTCGGCGTGCTGGACGGCCTTCCCGCGCTCCTTCTTCAGCCGCTCCATCTCGGCTTCGAAGCGCGAGAGGTGGTCGGCTTCGGCCTGATGGCTCTCCTGGCTTTCGTAGCCCCGCACAGCGCGGTCCCATCCGTCCCCTGGTCGCAAGCTCACTCCCAATTGAGCATCGCTCGCCCGCTGAACGACGCCCCCGGGGAAATGGTGTCAGATGTCGGGGCAGGGCTAGCAGGCCCCGACCCCGTTCCGCACCGAACCCCGGCCGAGCCATGGCCACTCTACCGGCCGGGGAATGGGGACATCAGTGCTCAGGGTTGGAGGTGACCAGTTCGGTGAGGACTCCGTGGCAGTCCTTGGGGTGCAGGAAGGTGATCCGGGAGCCCATGGAACCGGTGCGGGGCTCGTCGTAGAGGACGCGGACGCCCTTGCCGCGGATGGCCTGCGCGTCGCCGTCGACGTCCTCGGTGCCGAAGGCGATGTGGTGCACGCCCTCGCCGTTCTTGGCCAGCCACTTCGCCACCGTGGAGTCCTCGCGGGTGGGCTCCAGGAGCTGGAGGTAGGAGGCCCCGCCGTCGGAGGTCTCGTTGATCTTGAGCATGGCCTCGCGGACGCCCTGCTCCTCGTTGACCTCGGTGTGGAACACCTCGAACCCGTACGTGGCACGGTAGAACTCGACGGTCTTGTCCAGGTCGAAGCAGGCGATCCCGATGTGGTCGATTCTTGTCAGCATGGGACCAGTGCACCGCCCCGGCGGGGTGTCACGCAACGTGCCAGCGATCACACCGACTGGCCGGTGACTGGGCGGGTACCGCTCAGTACATTCGGGTAAACCCTCGTTCACTCCTCATCTCAAGGGGCTGTGCCTCATGTCCGGAACGAACAACACCACCTCAGTGATCGTCGCCGGGGCCCGCACGCCCATGGGGCGGCTGCTCGGCTCGCTGAAGTCCTTCTCCGGCGCCGACCTCGGCGGCTTCGCCATCAAGTCCGCCATCGAGCGGGCCGGGATCTCCGGCGACCAGGTCCAGTACGTGATCATGGGCCAGGTGCTCCAGGCCGGCGCGGGCCAGATCCCCGCCCGCCAGGCCGCCGTCAAGGCCGGCATCCCCATGAACGTGCCCGCCCTCACCATCAACAAGGTGTGCCTCTCGGGCCTCGACGCCATCGCGCTGGCCGACCAGCTCATCCGCGCCGGGGAGTTCGACATCGTGGTCGCGGGCGGCCAGGAGTCGATGACCAACGCCCCGCACCTGCTGCCGAAGTCCCGTGAGGGCTACAAGTACGGTGCGATCGAGATGCTCGACGCGATGGCCTACGACGGCCTCACCGACGCCTTCGAGAACATCGCGATGGGCGAGTCCACCGAGAAGCACAACACCCGCCTGGGCATCGAGCGCGCCCCGCAGGACGAGTTCGCCGCCGCCTCCCACCAGCGGGCCGCCGCCGCGCAGAAGAACGGCGTCTTCGAGGCCGAGATCACCCCCGTCGAGATCCCGCAGCGCAAGGGCGAGCCGGTCGTCTTCGCCGCCGACGAGGGCATCCGCCCCGAGACCACGGTGGAGTCCCTGGGCAAGCTGCGCCCGGCGTTCGCCAAGGACGGCACCATCACCGCCGGCACCTCCTCGCAGATCTCCGACGGCGCCGCCGCCGTCGTGGTGATGAGCAAGGCCAAGGCCGAGGAGCTGGGCCTGGAGTGGCTCGCCGAGATCGGCGCCCACGGCAACGTGGCCGGCCCCGACAACTCCCTCCAGTCGCAGCCCTCGAACGCGATCCTGCACGCCCTGAAGAAGGACGGCCTGGAGGTCTCCGACCTGGACCTCATCGAGATCAACGAGGCCTTCGCGGCGGTCGCCGTGCAGTCAATGAAGGACCTCGGCGTGACCCCGGAAAAGGTGAACGTCAACGGTGGCGCCATTGCCCTGGGCCACCCGATCGGCATGTCCGGTGCCCGCGTGGTGCTCCACCTGGCGCTGGAGCTCAAGCGCCGCGGCGGCGGGACCGGCGCGGCCGCCCTCTGCGGCGGCGGCGGCCAGGGCGACGCCCTCGTGATCCGCGTTCCGAAGGCGTAGGTGCCCGTATGGCGACGGTGGACGTCCCCACGCTGGTGGCACAGGCCCGCGAGGGCCGGCCGCGGGCCGTGGCCCGGCTGATCTCACTGGTCGAGGGGGCGTCCCCGCAACTGCGCGAGGTGATGGCCGCCCTGGCACCGCTGACGGGCGGCGCGTACGTGGTCGGGCTGACCGGTTCCCCGGGTGTCGGCAAGTCGACCTCGACCTCGGCCCTGGTCTCGGCCTACCGCGCCGCCGGCAAGCGGGTCGGCGTGCTCGCGGTCGACCCGTCCTCGCCCTTCTCGGGCGGGGCGCTGCTCGGCGACCGGGTCCGGATGTCGGACCACGCCTCCGACCCGGGGGTCTACATCCGCTCCATGGCCACGCGGGGGCACCTGGGCGGTCTCGCCTGGGCGGCGCCGCAGGCGATCCGGGTGCTGGACGCGGCCGGCTGCGACGTGATCCTGGTCGAGACGGTCGGGGTCGGTCAGTCCGAGGTGGAGATCGCCTCGCAGGCCGACACCTCGGTGGTGCTGCTGGCTCCGGGCATGGGCGACGGGATCCAGGCCGCGAAGGCCGGGATCCTGGAGATCGGCGACGTGTACGTGGTGAACAAGGCCGACCGGGACGGCGCGGACGCCACCGCCCGGGAGCTGAACCACATGCTGGGCCTGGGCGAGACCCGGGGTCCCGGCGACTGGCGGCCGCCGATCGTCAAGACGGTCGCGGCGCGCGGGCAGGGCATCGACGAGCTGGTCGAGGCGCTGGAGAAGCACCGGGCGTGGATGGACGAGCGCGGGGTGCTGGCCGGGCGCCGGGCGGCGCGGGCGGCGCGGGAGGTGGAGACCATCGCGATCACCGCACTGCGGGGGCGCCTGGCCGACCTGCGCGGTGACGCGCACCTGGACGCGCTCGCCGCCCGGGTGGCGGCCGGCGAGCTCGACCCGTACGCGGCCGCGGACGCGCTGCTGGAGAGCCTGACCGAGGGCTGACCGGCCCGCGACGGCAGGGACGGGGGCGCCGCACGCCGCGGCGCCCCCGTCCGGTGCGTCCGTTCCGTCGGGTCAGTGGTCCTCGCCGTTCTGCTTGGCGGAGATGACCTTTCCGGTCATGCTGTCGACGTGGACGTTCTGGGTCTTGTCGCCGGACGTCTTGACCTCGACGTCCCAGTAGGGGGCGCGCCCGTCGTCATCGTCGTCGTCCCAGTTCACGGACCAGGCCTGGCCCGGATGTGCCGCGAGGGCCGTCTTCATGGCCTGCTGGGCGGTGACCTTCGCGGCGAGCAGGGCGCGGTTCTCCTCGAGGTTCTTCTCGTCGTCGGTTTCCTCGTGGGTGACGGCGCCGCTGGCGACGTTCACCTCGACGTCGGTGTGGCTGCCGTCCTTGCCGATCACGTCGATCTGCCAGACGTCGTCGTCGCGGTCGATCGACTCGACGACGCCCGGATGCGCCTTCAGCGCCGCCTCGGCGGCCTTCTCGGCGGTCGCGTCCACCCGGGCCAGGGCGGACGCCGGGACGGCTTGCGACGCCTCGGCGGCCACGGCGGCCGACGCGGCGCTCGCGGGGCCCGCGACCATCAGGACGACGGACGCGGCCGCGGAAACGTACAGGGTGCGCTTCATGGGACCTCCTCAGGCCGGCCGTGGCGCCTGCGGTTGCCCTGCGGGCGGGCGGGCCGGCAGCGAGCGTTCCCGTCCATTGTGCGGTCGTCCGCCCGGCACGGCACGCCGGGCGGACGGGGCTCAGATCTTGCCGCGGTTGCCGCGCAGGTGCTCCGCGACGGGGCGCAGCGAATCGCGCAGCGCCTGCAGGGCCTCCGGCGGCAGCAGGTCGATGAAGTGCTCCCGTACGGACGCCACGTGGTGCGGGGCGACCTTGCGCATGGTCTCCATGCCCTCGTCCGTGAGGACCGCGTACAGGCCGCGGCGGTCGGACTCGCAGTTCACCCGGCGGACCAGGCCCGCGGTCTCCATGCGGGTGATCTGGTGGGAGAGCCGGCTCTTGGACTGGAGCGTGGCGGTGGCCAGGTCGCTCATGCGCATCCGCAGGCCTTCCGACTCCGAGAGGTTCACGAGGATCTCGTAGTCGTTGATGGTGAGTCCGAAGGGCTGGAGATCCTTTTCCAGCTGGTGCATCAGCAGTTTGCTGACGTCCAGGTGGGTGCGCCAGGCGCACTGTTCGGCGTCGGTGAGCCAGCGGGTGGCCGTCTCGGTCTCCATCGTCTCCATGAAAGAACTCTACCTAAGAAGTTGAATTACGTACAAAAATAGGAAGATCGGCTCGGGTGGCGCGGCTCCAGGGGCATCACAGCCCGAACCGCCGCTGGAGATCACCCAGCTGGCCCGGCATCCGCGGCACGCCCAGCGGGCTCTGGCCGGCCCCCGGAACGCCCTGGGTGTTGCCCGTGGCCGCCCCGGCGCCCACCGCGCCGACCGACTGCTCCGCCATCAGCAGCTCCGTCGACTGCAGCAGCACCGTGCCCGCCCCGACGAACTCGAACTGGTGCTCCTCGCCCGAGGCGCCGCCGATGCCGGTCAGCGAGCGGAGTCCGCCCATCACGCCCGACATGTAGCCGTGGTCGTAGTGGTGGCAGGGCGAGGGGCAGTCGGCCCAGCCCACCAGCGCCTGCGGGTCCACGCGCAGCGGCGGCTCCATGAACACCACCGGACCGTTGGACGCCGCCACGAACTTCCCGGTTCCGATCAGCGTCAGGAAACCCGGGACGATCGACTGCTTGAGGGCCAGCGAGGGCTCGTACGCCAGCAGGTTCCCCGACCGGATGGTCAGGTTGCCGTTGTCCAGGTCGTACGAGTTCACGTCGAAGGCCCGGTCGGCCAGCAGCATCTTGCCCTGGCCCTCGGCCACCACCCAGTCACCGGCGTGCAGCGGCGAATGGAAGCTGGTGCGCAGCAGCCGGTCGAAGCGGCCGCTGCCGATGCCGTTGAACTCGATGCGCCCGTAGTAGGCGATCATCTTGCCCTTCTGCAGGAACCACTGGCTCCCCTTGAGCTCCACGCAGAAGGTGTACGCGTTCACGTTGTCGTCGGACGGCAGGCTGTGCGGATCGAACACCGTCGGGCCGCCGGGGCCCGGGTTCACGGGGCCAAAGTTCACAGCTTCTCCTCCGAGGCCTGTACGAACACGGCTCCCTGGCCGGACAGCTCCAGCTGGAACGCCTCGCCCGAGCCGCGCCCCACCATGTCCCGCCAGCCGAGCGCGGTGGAGAGCTTGTTCCTGACGTCCCCATGGTGGGCCACGTACGCCTGGGGGTCGACGTGGACCGGCCGGTTCGGGGTGATGGGGAGCTCGATGACTCCGCCGTGGGCCATCACGGCGACCGCGCCGTGGCCCTTCAGGGTGGTGGTGAACAGGCCCTGGCCGGTCACCTGGCCGCGCACCATCCCCATGACGCCGCCCTGCGAGCCCATGAACATGGTGCCCTGCTGGAGCGTGCCGTCGAAGGCGAGCAGCCGGTCGGCCTCGACGTAGAGGGTCTCGCCGGAAAGGTTGATCACCTGGATGTGGTGGCCGCCGTGGCCGAACATCACGGTGCCGCTGCCCTCGACCGTCATCAGCGGGGTCTGCTCGTTCGCCACCCGGCGCCCGATCATGCCCATGACGCCGCCCTGGCCGCCGGTGATGCTCGGGGTGAAGGAGACCTCGCCCCGGTAGGCGAGCATCGCGCCGCGCTGGCTGTACATCTTCTGGCCGGGAACCACCTGCGCCTCGACCATCTTCGAGTTGATCTCGCGGAACGGCATCAGATGTCACCCCCGACGGTGTTGCGCTCGCTGGGCTGGACGTACACCAGGCCCTCGCCCTCGAAGCGGATCTGGAACGCCTCGCCGGAGCCCTCGCCGATCAGGGTGCGGAAGTTCACCCCGGACTGGAAGGACTGCTGGAGGTTGCCGGTGTGCGCGATGTACGCCCCCGGGTCGACCGAGAGCGGGTACTGGGCGCTGACGCGCAGCACCACCGCCGGTCCGTCGGACACGATCGCCGCCTGGCCGGAGCCCTCGACGGTCGTCGTGAAGAGCCCGTTGCCCGTGGTGGCGCCGCGCAGACCGGTGAAGGTCGTGCCGGTGCGCAGCCCCGCGTCGGTGCACAGCAGGTTGCTGGACTCGACGTAGAGCTTCTCGCCGCGCAGGCTGACGAGGTTGATCTCGCTCGCGCGGTCGGCGAAGTAGCAGGTGCCGTGCCCCTGCACCTCCATCACGGTCATCTGTTCGCCGGTCAGCCGGCGGGTCACCATTCCGCGGAGGCCTTCGCCGCCGCCGGTCATCTTCTTGAAGGCCATCTGACCGTCGTACGCGACCATGGCGCCGTTCTTCGCTTTCACGGCGTCACCGGTCAGGTCGACGGCGAGCACCTTGCTGCCTTGGAGTCTGAACTGAGCCACGGGGATGAAGGTATCGGCACCGGGCGGGGGCGAACAGGGCCCCGAGGACGATATCCGCCACAATCGCCGGGCTTCGGCGGATCCCGGGCCCCGCGGAAAGATCGCCGGGAGCGGCTGAGACACTGGACCGACCCCAGGTACCCGGCCCCGAAGGTTCCACGTGGACATCAAGACCGCTTCCGCCCTGCACCGGCTGCGCCTCATCTCCGTCCCGGAGGCGCTGTCGTTCCCGGCTCTGCTGATCTTCGGCTCGCTGCTGAGCCGGGTATCGGACATCGACTACCTGATGATGCCGCTGGGCATCCTGCACGGCATCCTCTTCGTCATCTACGCGATCTTCCTGCTGGACGTCTGGCACAAGGCGAAGTGGCCGGTCAAGAAGGTCGCCCTGTTCTTCGTGCTCGCGCTGCTGCCCTTCGGCGGCCTGTACGGCGACAAGCTGCTCAAGCGCGACGAGGCCGACGGCGTCATCGCCGCCCGCGCGCGCCAGGCGGCGGACGCGTGATCGTCGCGTTCTCGGTGACCCCGCTCGGGGTCGGTGAAGAGGTCGGCGCGTACGTGGCCGAAGCGGTCCGCGTCGTGCGCGAATCGGGGCTGCCCAACCGCACCGACGCCATGTTCACCACCGTCGAGGGCGAGTGGGACGAGGTCATGGACGTAGTGCGCCGCGCGGTGGCCGCCGTGGAGGCGAGGGCACCCCGGGTCTCCTTCATCCTCAAGGCCGACATCCGGCCCGGCGTCACCGACGGCATCACCTCGAAGGTCGAGACGGTGGAACGGCACCTCTCCGGAGCCTGAACCGCCGCCGCGGCAACCCGTGCGAAGAGCGCCCCCGCCGGCCGGCGAGGGGTGCTCCGCGCGCTCCGGCCGCCGGGGGTCAGCCCGCGGGGGCGCCGCCCGAGACGAGGGCGATCCCCAGCGGGGTGCGCTCGTACAGGACCTGGTGGCCCTGACGGCACGGCAGCAGCAGCCCCGCCGCCCGCAGGGCCTTCAGGTGCGCCGACACCGTCGAGGGGGCCAGGCCCAGCCGGTGCGCGAGGGCCGTGGTCGAGGCGGGCTCGCGCAGGGCGCAGAGCACCTCCGCCCGGGTCCGCCCCAGCAGCCCGGCCAGGGCGCGCGGAGCCGGACCGGCCGCCGCCGCCCACAGCGCGCCGATGCCACGGGCCGGATACACCAGCGTCGGCTGCCACGGGGGGTCGTAGCCGCCGACCGCCTCCGGCCAGACGAAGGCGCTGGGCATGAGCAGCAGCCCCTGCCCGCCCAGCTCGCGGTCGTGGTGGGACGGCCGCTCGAGGGTCAGGGTCTGGTCCTCCCCGGACCACCGCAGGTCCGGGTGGAGCCCGTCGAACAGGGCCTGGAGCCCGCCCGCCGCCAGCCGGCGCGAGTGGAACAGGACATCGGCCTCCAGCAGGGCCCGCAGCCGGGGCCAGTGCGGGGCGATCAGCACCTCCCAGGCCCGCTCGTACAGATCGGCCAGCTCCCGCACCGCCCGCGCCGGGTCCGCCAGCATCCGGCGCCCGATGTCGCTCTCCGCGGCCCCCGGGGTGCACACCAGGGCCCTGCGCAGGTCCTCACGTGCGGCGTCCGGGTCGCCGGCCGCCGCCCGCACCCGGTCCAGCTCCTCCTCGAAGGTGACGGACGGCCCGGCCGGCGGAGGGCTGAGCAGGTCCGGGTTGTGCCCCGCGCGCGGCATCAGCAGCCACAGCGGCCGCAGGTCCAGACCGGCCGCGGCGGAGCGGATCCCGCTCAGCCAGGGCAGGTGGTACGCCTGCCGCTGCGGCCGCAGCAGGACCCGCACGGCCTCCTGCGTCTCCCAGCGCGGGGAGATCGCGAACCGGCACCGGAGCAGGTCGGCCGGTCCGAAGCGGAAGTGGAACGCCATGCGGTGCCGCCTCCCGGCCGGCCTCGGATTCGGGCCGGACCGAATCTCTGGGCCCGCCAGCCTAGTCCCGGGAGGCTGCGGAGCATGCCGACCGACAACGAAGCCCCGGTCCCCGCCGCCGGCCGGGCCGCACCTCCGGCCGCCCCCGCCAACGCCCCTGGGGATCCCGGGCCGCCGCCCCGCCCGGCAGCCACGCCGCCGGCCGCCGGGGCCGGGGGTGCCACCGCGGCGGCCGCCACCGGCTACCGGCCCGTGTTCCGCGTCCGCGAGTTCCGTGCCGTGTTCGCCGCGCACCTGCTCTCGCTCCTCGGCGTCGTCATCGCCGAGATCTCCCTCACCGTCCTCGTCTACCGGGCCACCGGCTCGCCCCTGATGAGCGCGCTCACCTTCGCCCTCGGCTTCCTCCCCCACGCCCTCGGCGGCACCCTCCTCGCCCCGCTCGCCGACCGGTACCCCGCCCGCCGGGTGCTGGTCGGCTGCGACCTGCTCTGCGCCGGCTGCGCGGCGGCCATGGTCTGGCCGGGGACGCCCGTCGCGGGGATCCTCGTACTCCGCTGCGCCATGGCCTTCGTCGCGCCCCTCTTCCAGGGCGCCCGCAGCGCCTCCCTGGCGGACATCGTCGGGACCGGCGAGGCCTTCGTACTCGGCCGCTCGCTGCTGCGCATGGTCGCGCAGAGCGCCCAGCTCGTGGGCTTCGGCCTCGGCGGCCTGCTGCTGGCCGCCGTGTCCCCGCGCACCGCCCTCGCGCTGACCGCCACCGGGTTCCTGGCGTCCGCGCTGCTGCTGCGCCTGGGCACCCGGGCCCGCCCCGCCCGCGGTTCCGCCGGCGTACGGGAATCCCCGCTCGGCGGGCTGCGCGCCGTGCTCGGGGAGCGCCGGCTGCGCACGCTCACGCTGCTGTGCTGGCTGCCGCCCGCCTTCGCCGTCGTACCGGAGGCGCTGCTCGCCCCGTACACCGAGGACATCGGGGCGGGGACCGTCACCCTCGGGGTGCTGATGTGCGCGCTGCCCGTCGGCACCGTCGCGGGTGAACTCTGGGCCGGGTCGGCGCTCACCGCCCGAACGCGTTCGCGGATCACGGCGCCGCTGGCCGCCACGGCCCTGCTCCCGCTGCTGCTGTTCGCCCTCCGCCCCGGCCCGGCGGTGGTCCTCGTGGTGCTGTTGGCGGCAGGGCTGGCGCACGCCTACACCCTCGGGCTCGACCGGATGTACGTGGACGCCGTACCCGACGAGCTGCGCGGACGGGCGATGACCCTGCTGAGCACCGGGCTGATGACCTTCCAGGGCGTCGGCATGGCGCTCGCCGGGGCCGCCGCCGAGTTCTTCCCGGCGCACGTGGTGGTCACCGGCGCCGGCCTGCTCGGCACGGCGGTCGTCGTAACGCTCCTCGCCGGGGTCCGGCGGTCGAGGGATGAGACGGGACTCGCGGTCAAATGACCGCCCGGTAGGGTCTGGTGGGTGCCCAAGCCGCTCAGCCTTCCCTTCGACCCCATCGCCCGCGCCGACGAGCTCTGGCGGCAGCGCTGGGGTCCCGTGCCGTCCATGGCGGCGATCACCTCCATCATGCGCGCGCACCAGATCCTGCTCGCCGAGGTGGACGCGGTGGTGAAGCCCTACGGGCTGACCTTCGCCCGGTACGAGGCGCTCGTGCTGCTGACCTTCTCCCAGGCGGGCGAGCTGCCGATGTCGAAGATCGGCGAGCGCCTGATGGTCCACCCGACCTCGGTGACGAACACCGTGGACCGGCTGGTGAGGTCGGGCCTGGTGGACAAGCGCCCCAATCCGCAGGACGGCCGCGGCACGCTCGCGTCGATCACGGCCAAGGGCCGGGAGGTCGTCGAGGCGGCGACCAAGGACCTGATGGCGATCGACTTCGGACTCGGCGTGTACGACGCGGAGGAGTGCGCGGAGATCTTCGCGCTGCTGCGCCCGCTGCGGGTGGCCGCCGCGGACTTCGAGGAGAACTGAGGCACCCGGAGCCGGGCCCGCGTCAAGATCGCGCAAAACGGACGGTTACGCTCGACGGCATGAAACGAAGCGTGCTGACCCGCTACCGCGTCATGGCCTACGTGACCGCGGTCATGCTCCTGATCCTCTGTGCCTGCATGGTGGCGAAGTACGGCTTCGACACCGGGGCCGGCCTGACCTTCGCGGTCTCGCAGGTCCACGGCGTGCTCTTCATGATCTACCTCGTCTTCGCCTTCGACCTGGGCTCCAAGGCGAAGTGGCCCTTCGGCAAGCTGCTGTGGGTGCTGGTGTCGGGGACCATCCCGCTGGCCGCCTTCTTCGTCGAGCGCGGCATCCGCGCCGAGGTCGAGCCGCTGGTCAGCGACGGTCTGGCGACCGCGAAGGCCTGAGCCGGGGCCTGGGCGAAGGGCTGCGGCGGGGCCTCGGCGAAGGCCTCGGCCCGGCCTGAGCCCGCCTGGGGCTCCGATGGAGCCGGACCCCCCGGGGAGACTCCCCGGGGTTTCCCATCGACATTTACTAGGACGTCCTAGTAAATTCACGGGTATGGACGCTGACGCCATCGAGGAGGGCCGCCGTCGCTGGCAGGCCCGGTACGACAAGGCCCGCAAGCGCGAGGCCGATTTCACGACGCTCTCCGGAGATGACGTCGACCCCGTCTACGGGCCCCGCCCCGGCGACTCGTACGAGGGGTTCGAGCGCATCGGCTGGCCCGGGGAGTACCCCTTCACCCGGGGTCTGCACGCCACCGGCTACCGCGGCCGGACCTGGACCATCCGCCAGTTCGCCGGCTTCGGCAACGCCGAGCAGACCAACGAGCGCTACAAGATGATCCTGGCCGCCGGCGGCGGCGGGCTCTCCGTCGCCTTCGACATGCCGACCCTGATGGGGCGCGACTCCGACGACCCGCGCTCGCTCGGAGAAGTGGGCCACTGCGGCGTGGCCATAGACTCCGCCGCCGACATGGAGGTCCTCTTCAAGGACATCCCGCTCGGCGACGTCACCACCTCGATGACCATCAGCGGCCCCGCCGTGCCCGCCTTCTGCATGTACCTGGTCGCCGCCGAGCGCCAGGGGGTCGACCCGGCCGTGCTCAACGGCACCCTCCAGACGGACATCTTCAAGGAGTACATCGCCCAGAAGGAGTGGCTCTTCGAACCCGAGCCGCACCTGCGCCTCATCGGCGACCTCATGGAGTACTGCGCGAACGGCATCCCCGCCTACAAGCCGCTCTCCGTCTCCGGCTACCACATCCGCGAGGCCGGGGCGACGGCCGCGCAGGAGCTCGCCTACACGCTGGCCGACGGTTTCGGCTACGTGGAACTCGGCCTCTCCCGCGGCCTCGACGTGGACCACTTCGCCTCCGGCCTCTCCTTCTTCTTCGACGCGCACCTCGACTTCTTCGAGGAGATCGCCAAGTTCCGCGCCGCCCGCCGCATCTGGGCCCGCTGGATGAAGGAGGTCTACGGGGCGAAGTCGGACAAGGCCATGTGGCTGCGCTTCCACACCCAGACGGCCGGCGTCTCCCTCACCGCGCAGCAGCCGTACAACAACGTCGTACGCACCGCCGTCGAGGCCCTCGCCGCCGTCCTCGGCGGCACCAACTCCCTGCACACCAACGCCCTCGACGAGACCCTCGCCCTCCCCAGCGAGCAGGCCGCCGAGATCGCGCTGCGCACGCAGCAGGTGCTGATGGAGGAGACCGGCGTCGCCAACGTGGCCGACCCGCTGGGCGGTTCCTGGTACGTCGAGCAGCTCACCGACCGCATCGAGGCCGACGCCGAGAAGATCTTCGAGCAGATCAAGGAGCGCGGCCTGCGCGCCCACCCCGACGGCCGGCACCCCATCGGCCCCATCACCTCCGGCATCCTGCGCGGCATCGAGGACGGCTGGTTCACCGGCGAGATCGCCGAGTCGGCCTTCCAGTACCAGCGCTCGCTGGAGAAGGGCGACAAGCGGGTCGTCGGCGTCAACGTCCACCACGGCTCCGTCACCGGCGACCTGGAGATCCTCCGGGTCAGCCACGAGGTGGAGCGCGAGCAGGTCCGCGTCCTCGCCGCCCGCAAGGAGCGCCGCGACGACGCCAAGGTGACGGCCGCGCTGAAGGCGATGCTGGACGCCGCCCGGGACGGGTCGAACATGATCCCCGCCATGCTGGACGCGGTACGCGCCGAGGCCACGCTCGGCGAGATCTGCAACGTCCTGCGCGATGAGTGGGGCGTCTACACCGAGCCCCCGGGCTTCTAGGCCCCGCGGCCCGGCGGAGGCCGGTCGTACCCGCCGACGCGGCGGCGGGCACGACCGGCCTTCCCCCTTTCCGGGGAAGATTGCGACGCGCCGCGCGCTCAGGCGTGGGCCGCGCCCTGGAGGCCGTGCATCAGGAGGGCCGTGAAGGCGGACGCCCACAGCTCGTCCACCGGCTCGCAGCTCACCAGTGCCCGGTGCACCACCGTGCCCGCGATCACGTCGAAGATCAGGTCGGTGGTCTGGCCGGCCAGGGAGACGTCCTCCTCGGGGGGAAGCTCGCCCCGGGCCTGGGCGCGTTCGCGGCCCAGTACGACGAGACGTTTCTGCCGGTCCACGATCGCCGACCGGATCCGGTCCCGCAGCGCCTCGTCCCGGGTGGACTCCGCGACCACGGCCATCAGCGCCGTCCGGGCCTCCGGGCGCCGCAGCAGCCGCGCGAACTGGAGCACCACGTCCTCGATGTCGGCTTCGAGCGAGCCCCGGTCCGGGAGCTCCAGCGCGTCGAAGAGTTCCGCGACCGCGTCCACGACCAGCTCGTTCTTGCCCGCCCAGCGCCGGTAGAGGGTGGTCTTCGCGACGCCGGCGCGGGCCGAGACGTCCCCCATCGTCAGCTTCGACCAGCCCAGCTCCACCAGCGCGTCCCGGGTCGCCGCGAGGATCGCGGCGTCCGCCGCCGCACTGCGGGGGCGGCCGGTGCGGCCGTGCGGGGCGCTGGCGCCGGGGCTGGGGTTGCGCATGGCCGAGACCATACCCGTCGGTAGGGGAACCGGCGGGAGCCCTTTCGGTGTGGTTCAGATCACGGAGCACGCGGGCGCCGGGGGAGTTACGCTACGGCTCGTAGCGTAAGAGCGACAACCACGCGAAGCTACTGGCGCCAGGTGGGGACCCGGCGCCGAACGGGGCACGACGCACAACGACCAACGCTCGAGGAACATCGCAGGACGATCTTTCGGGATCCTTTTCGTCGGCGCGCGCACAGGGGGGAGGATGTACGCATGCAGCCCAGAAACATGTCCATGAGCGGCGTCGTCGACCTCGCCGCTGTGAAGGCGGCCGGCGAGGCCAAGGCCAAGGCCGAGCAGGCGCGCAAGGACGCGGCCCGACAGGCCGGCGGCGGCGCTCCCGGCGCGCCCGGCGGTGCCGTGCCGGCGTCCGCCCTCGTCTTCGACGTAGCCGAGGCGGGCTTCGAGCGTGACGTGATCCAGCTTTCCCACGAGGTCCCGGTCGTCCTCGACTTCTGGGCCGAGTGGTGCGAGCCGTGCAAGCAGCTCGGCCCGCTGCTGGAGCGCCTCACCGTCGAGGCCGGCGGCCGCTTCGTCCTGGCGAAGATCGACGTCGACGCCAACCAGATGCTGATGCAGCAGTTCGGCATCCAGGGGATCCCGGCCGTCTTCGCCGTGGTCGCCGGCCAGGTGCTGCCGCTGTTCCAGGGCGTGGCGCCCGAGCAGCAGATCCGCGAGACCCTCGCCCAGCTCGTCCAGGTCGCCGAGGAGCGCTTCGGTCTCGTCGGCCTCCAGGTCGACCCCGGGGCCGAGGGTGCCCCGGCGGCCCCCGCCGAGGTGCCGGCCGGTCCGTACGACGCGCTGCTGGAGGCGGCCGTCGTGGCGCTGGACGCGGGTGACCTGGGCGGCGCCGTCCAGGCGTACAAGAACGTACTGGCCGACGACCCGGGCAACACCGAGGCGAAGCTGGGCCTGGCCCAGGCCGAGCTGCTGTCCCGAGTGCAGCACATGGACCCGCAGGCGGTGCGCGCCGAGGCGGCCGCGAACCCCAAGGACCCGGCCGCTCAGATGGCGGCGGCCGACCTGGATCTGGCGGGCGGACACGTGGAGGACGCCTTCTCGCGCCTGGTGGACACCGTACGGGTCACCTTCGGTGACGAGCGGGACGCCGTTCGGGTCCGGCTGCTGGAGCTGTTCGAGGTGATCGGGACCGACGACCCGCGGGTCTCGGCGGCCCGTACGGCGCTGGCCCGGGTGCTCTTCTAGCCGTACTCCGGCGGCGTCCGCCGCCCCCGGCGATTTGTTGACACGGAGATAAACAGCGGCCGCGCTTTGCCAAATCTTGGCAATCGCGGCCGCTGTTACTCGCAGTAAATCGAACCCCGTGAACTGTCCGGTTGGTTCGCTCTTCCTCCCTTCTGTCGTGGCCCCGGGTGACACCCAGCGTGCCCGCGTGACGGCACCCGGCAAGACTCCGGTTATCCAGCCGTTACCCGCCAGTAACGACCCCCCTTGTGCCCCGGCCGGGAATGCACCACGATCGGCGACGCTCGGTCCTTCCCGCGGAGCCGCTCACCCGGAACCGCGGCGGAGGGTCCCCACCGGGCCGGCCGGTGACAGTGGCACCGGCCGTGGACAGGGGGGTCTCCGCCACACCGGCGGAGCCTGTCCTCCAGGTTGCGCGAACGCGTGGCCCAGTGGTTGTCGCTCGGGGGTGAACGCCGGTGTACGGACGCGGCTGCGCCGCGGCTCGGCCGCCTGCGCTCCTTCCCGAGGACGTAGCACTTCTCCCATCCCAGGACGGGCCTCCCGGCCCGGACCGGAGATGTACGTCCGAGAAGGAGGAACAAGATGAGTTCTCAGGTGCGTGGCGGAACCAGATGGAAGCGCTTCGCGCTCGTCATGGTGCCGAGCATCGCGGCCACCGCCGCGGTCGGTGTGGGTCTGGCGCAGGGCGCCCTGGCGGCGTCCTTCAGCGTCTCGGGCCAGGACTTCAAGGTGTCGGCCGACCAGCTGGTCGGTGACAACCTGATCCAGTACGGCAGCCTGGCCGAGGGTGCCCAGCTCGGCTCCAAGGAGAAGACCAAGCACCCGGTCACGATCTCCGGCTTCAGCCGTGCCGAGATCACCAACATGTGCCAGTCGCTGGTGACGCCGACTCCGATCGGCCCCATCACCCTGCAGCTGCGCACGGGCAACAAGGGCCGTCCGGCCGTCGCGGAGAACATCTACCTCGACGTCGCCGAGCTGGACGCGGACGCCAAGTTCGACCAGCTCGACATCGGTGTCGCGGTCGGCGACGGAAGCCACACCACCAAGCCGGTCCCCGGCACGGTGGCGGACGCAGGGCTGTTCTCGCAGCGGGCCAAGAAGGCCACGCTGACGAACGTCCGCCAGAAGGCGTGGGCGACGACGGCGGGCACCTTCACGCTGCCCGACCTCAAGCTGCGCCTGCTCAGCGGCAACCAGCCGTGCTACCAGGACGAGAAGTAGTCCCGTCCCGGATGTGACCGGCCGGCCGGGCGCGCGGCGGCAGCCGTCGCCGCGCGCCCGGCCGGGCTCCACAGAGTTCTCCGTACCACCGTTTCCAGGGAGCTGTTGTCCATGAACCCCCAGGCCCCGGTTCACGCCGCAGACGATCACTGGCTCACTGTCATGCGCCACCGCTTCCGTGCCTGGCGAGGTGCCCGTCCTTTCTGGGCCGGACTGTTCACGCTCCTCGGCGGAGTGCCGATCATCTACTTCCCGTTCGCGGACATCCGGCTGGCCAACGTCAGCCTCGCGATGGCGACGACCTCCGGATCCGTGTCGCTGATCCTCGGCGTCCTGCTGATCACGCTGGGCCTCGGCCTCTGGTTCCAACAGGGCATCCGCGTCTTCGCGGGTGTCGCCGCGATCCTGCTGGCCCTGGTGTCGATCCCGAAGTCCAACCTCGGCGGCTTCTTCATCGGTTTCCTCACCTCCATGATCGGCGGATGCCTCGCGCTGGCCTGGGCGCCGGGTGCTCCGGCGGAGGAGGAAGAGCCCGAGCTCCCCGAGGCGCAGAAGGGGGACCCGTTCCACGGATTCCCGGGTCCCCGCGACACGGAAACGGTGTACGCGACCGAGACGACTGCCCACGCCGATGGCGGGAGGAACAGTGCGGGGTGATGAGACGCAGCGGGGCGTGACCCCCGGAGCGGAGTCCCGTGAGAGAAGGGGCCCGCGCCACGCGGCGCCCAGGAAGTCGCTGCTGAACAAGCTCCAGATACCCGTCGGCAAGACGATGGCGCTCGCGGCGATGCCGACGGCCGTGTTCGTCGGGATGGGCATGGCCCCGAAGCTGGCACTGGCCGACGAGAAGGACATCCCCTTCGCCCCCGGCCCGTGCGTGACCCGCTCCGACGAGCCGACGCCCAGTCCGTCGACGTCCACGTCGGGCTCGCCGTCGCCTTCGGCCTCGGCGTCGCCTTCGGCCGGTGCGAGTCCCTCGCCGGGCGCGAGCAAGGCCCCGAAGCCGGCGGTCAGCCCCTCGGCGTCCCCGTCGGCCCGGCAGCCCGAGGTCCCGAAGACGCCGAAGCAGCCGTCGACGAGCGCCTCCCCGTCCCCGTCGGCCACGGCCACGGCCACGAAGCCGGTCAACCCGCTGGACCCGCTGGGCGTCGGCAACGCCCTCAAGGACCTCGTGGACGGCCTCGGCAAGCCCCTCCAGGACGCGACGAAGCCGGCCACCCCGGCGCCCGCGCCCACCCCGCCCACCCCGGCCAAGGACCCCGCCGCCGACGCCATCCGCGACGCGGCGAAGAAGGCCGGCGCCACGGTCGAGGAACTGCCCCAGGACGTCAAGGACACGGCCACCAAGCCGAAGGACGAGACGGGCAAGACGCCCAAGGACGCGCAGAAGGACGGGGACAAGGCCTCGCCGAGCCCCTCCCCGACGACGTCGGCGACGACGGACCCGGACGGGAAGCAGCCCTTCCCCTGCCCGACCTTCGACGCCGAGGCCTTCGCCAACGCCAAGCTGGAACCGGGGATCCCGCTCCTGCCGGACGAGCCCTGGTACCTGGACAGCTCGCTGCTGACCCTCTACGGCCTCGACTACGAGGGCATCGTGGAGGTGAAGACGGCGGGCGGCAAGATCAAGAAGGTCCTGAAGTTCACGGCGGACTCGCTGGACATCAAGGACCTCTACCAGACCGTCGGCAAGGGCCCCAACGTCGCCCACCTCAAGTCGCGCCCGGGCTCCACGTCCCAGATCCGCGGCGGCAAGGTGACGATGTACACGGAGAGCCTCAAGGGCAACCTCTTCGGGCTCATCCCGGTCGAGTTCACCCCGAAAACCCCGCCGCCCCTGAACGTCCCCTTCGCGTTCTTCACGAACGTCAAGGTCGTCCAGGCCGGCCAGTTCGGCGGCAACCTCACGGTCCCGGGCCTGAGGAACTACATCGGCCCGCCGGAGTAGCGGTCCGCCCGTGCACAGGCTGTGGGGGGGGGACCCCGGGGGGGGGGGGAAAAGACGGCGTGGGGGGGGGGGGGGGAAACGCCCCCCGGAATCCCCCCCCCTCCCCGCAGTCCTTCCTTGCTCTTGGGTCTCCTCCTCTGT
>NZ_JBVHWK010000006.1:140877-177429 GCF_055569445.1 Streptomyces sp. NPDC029122
AGAAACCCTCATGTCCCTGGCAAGGAAAACCCATCTTGCCCCACGGGGGGAGTGTCCTCCCGGGGACGGGTTTGTGCCCCCCCCCCTTGGGGGTCCGCCCCACAGCCTGTCGTGATGCGGGGCTAGGAAACCGCCCCGGGGCCGTCCGCCGCGTCCAGGCGGTCGGCCTTGGCCTGGAGCTCCTCGGCGATGTCGTCCCAGTCGGGGCCGAAGGCGAGGAGGTCGTCCGCGGCCTCCCGCAGCAGCGCCGCGTCGTCCGGCTTCTGCAGGCACGCGATCCGGTAGGCGAGGTTACGGGCCCACGGGGGCAGTCCGATGAAGTTCTCGGCCTTCAGCGTGCGCAGCATCGCGAGGATCTCGTCCGGGTCCGCGTAGATGATCGTCTCCACGTACTCGAACTCGGCGAGGCCGAACTGCTCCGGCGTCGTGCCGACATTGTCCTCGGGGGTGACTCCGCGCCCCAGCCTCAGCAGGTCCGTCATGGCTGATCCTTCACTCATTACTTGGTACGGAAGTACGTCGAGATGGAGATGGAGTCGTCGCCGAACTTGAAGATGTGTCCGGTGATCTCCATGCCGTCGATCGTGACGGCCAGTTTCTGAAGGCCCTGCATGCTGCCGCCCATACCCATGTGCTCCAGGGTCTTGAGAATAAGCGCCTTCTCGATGTCGTCGGGGTTCAGGTGCGTGGTGTTCAGCGCGGGGAAGGACGGCGCGCCCTTGCCGCCCCGGTGGGCCCGATTGACCGCGTGGCCGGTGCTGATCGTCCACTTCCAGCCGCCGGCGTTGACCGCTCGCTTGAGGAGCGTGGGGTCCAGACCCTTGGCGCTGATCTCAACGAAGGCGCCGAATTCGACGTGCGCGCTGACCTGGGCGATCGGCTTCAGCCGGGCGAGCGTCTGGGCGGCTGCCGCCGTCGTGCGGAAGTAGTTGCCCAGGCCGACCGCGATCTTGGTCACGGCTACCGCGACCTGCGGGATCTTCAGCACCGCGGCGCCGACGAGGACGACGTTCAACGCCGTCCACAGGCAGCTCTCCACGTCCCACGAGGAGAAGCACTTCTTCGCGGCCGTGACACCCAGGACGTCGAGGAGGATCTGGCCGCCGTTCTCGATCACCCAGTCGATCACGTCCTTGTTGGCGGCTTCGAGGGCCGCCTTGTACTCGTCCACGCAGGCCTGCCCGCAGGCCTTGCGCAGCGCCTCCTCCTGGGTGAGATTCAGGTCGGCCCCGCCGTACCCCGCCCCGCCGTCGGACTTGGCGGCGGCGAGCTGCGCGGCGCGCTGCTCCTCCTCCCACTTCCGGAAGGCCTCTTCGGCCCGGTCCGCCGACGCGTCGGCGTCCTTCGCGGACTGCTGGGCGTTGGCGGCGGCGCCTTCGGCGGCCTTCGCGTCCGACTCCGCCTTGGTGGCGGTGCTGCTCGCCGCGTCGGCGTCCTTGCCCGCGGCGTTCGCGGCGGTCCGGGCGTTGGCGGCGCTCTTCTCCGCTGCCGTCGCCTCGCTGTTGGCGGCCGCGGCCTCGCTCGCCGCGTCCCTCGACGCGTTCCCGGCCAGGACGACTTCGGCGCCGGCCTGAGCGTTGTACTCGGTCGTCTTGGTGTCCGCCGCCTTCGCGGCCGCCGCGGCCTTCGCCGCTGTGGTGGCGGAGGCGCGCGCCGCGGCCACGGACTTCAGGGCGGCAGCGGTGTCCGCTGCCGCCGCCGCCGCTGCCTGTGCGGCGAGCTTGGCGTCACCGGAGGCCTTGTCGGCGAGTGCCTTGGCGGTGGCCGCCGCCTTCGCGGCCTCGTCCGATTTCGCGGTGGCGGCTGCCGCCTGCTGCTCGGCGAGCGACTTGGACGTCTGGCCGACCAGGACCGCGAAGGCGGCCGCCGAGTCGGATTCCCGGTACGGGGTGCCCGTGGCGATGGCGGTGTTGGCCGGCTTGACGGCCTCGGCGGCCGAGTCGCGGGCCGCCATGGCCGCCTGCGCGGTCGCGTAGGCATGTCCGGCGGTGACCGCCGACCAGGCGGAGGTCTTCTCGGCTTCGGCCTTGGCGGCCCCCGCCTCCTTCTTCGCCTGGACCGAGGCCGCCTGTGCCTTCTTGGCCTCCTGCTCCGCCTTGACGGCGTTCGCGGAGGCGGCGTCCGAGGCGTCGATGGCCTCGGCGGCCGCGGCGTGGGCGGTCTGGGCGGCGGCGTAGGTGGTCCACCACTGCGAGTTCGCGTTGTCGTAAGCGGCCTGCGAGCGGGCGGCGGCCCCCTCGGCACGGGTGGCCGCGGCACGGGCGCCGACCGCCGCGGTCCCCGCCTCGTCGGCGGCGGTTCGGGCCCGGCCCGCCGCCGCCTTCGCGTCGTTGGCGGCCGTACGGGCCTCCGTGGCGGCCTTGCGGCTGTCCCCGGCGGCGGCCGTGCCGGCCGCGGCGGCCGCCGCGGACTCCAGGGCGGCGGCGCGGGCGTCCTTGGCCCGCATGTCCTGCTCCGCCCGCGCCGCGTCGCCGCGGGCCAGAGCGGCCTTGATCTCGGCCGCCTCGGCAGCCTCCCGCTTGTCCGCCGCGGTGCCGCCCGCGGCCTCGGCGGCCGTCCGGGCCTTGGCGGCCGTCTCCCGTTCGGTGGTGGCGCGGTTCTCTGCCGCCAGGGCCTTGTTCCGCTCCGCCGTCGCCTTGGCGTGCTCGGTCTTGGCGAGGTCGCGTTCCTGCTCCGCCTTGATCCGCTGGGCCTTGGCGTTCTCCGCGGCCGTCTTGGCCGTCGCCTGCGCCGTCTCCGCCTTCGTCTGGGCGGCCTTCGCCTTCGTGGCGTTGTCGGCGGCTTCCTTGGCCTGGGCCGCCGCCGAGGTGGCGGCGGCCTTGGCCTGGGCGGCGGCCTCCTGTGCGGCGACCCTGCGGAACTCGGTGTTCAGGGCGTGCGACTGGGTCTGGGCCAGTGCGTAGAGGGTCTTGCTGTCGGCAACGGTCGCGGCGGCGGCGTTCGACGCCGTCTCGGCGGCCTTCGCCGCGGCCTGCGCGCCCGCGGCCGAGGCCTTGGCCACCTGGACGGACTGCTGCGCGAACAGCAGCCCCCGGCCGCGGGGGGCCTTGGCCGCGTCCGCGAGGGCCCACGCCGCGTTCTGGGCGGTGTCGGCCTTGTCGGCGGCCGTCCTGGCCGCCGTCGCGGCTGCGGCGGCGGCCTTCGCCTGGTCGGCGGCCTTGGCGCGGGCGGCGGCCAGGTCCTTGCCGGCCTGGGTGAAGACGGCCGCGGCGGGGCGGCCCGAGGCGTTGGCCGGCTGTCCCGCCCAGTACTTCTGCCACGTCAGGATCTGGTCGGCGAGCCACGCCTGGCCCATGGCCTCGATCATGGCCTCGGTGGACTTGCGGACCTCGGCCGACGCCGCCACCTCGGCGTTGACGATCTCGCCGCGGGGCTTGGCCTGGGTGGAGTACTCCTGCTCCCACTCCAGGTGCGCCGTCACGACGATCGGGGACATGACCCGGTAGAAGTCGACCGGGTTGCGGCTGTCGCAGGCGCCCCAGGCGACCTTCAGCGCCTCGACCTCGAGGCGGAACTCGGCAGAGCCCTCGGCCGGGGCATTGGCCATGTACCCGCCGAGCCGCAGGTAGCGGGCGATGTCGCTCGCGGTGGGCATGCGGTAGTTGCCGCTCGAAGCGTCCTTCAGCAGCGTGTTGGTGACGAAGTCGTGGTTCTCGTCCTTGCCCTTGAGCTCGGCGGCGAGCGCCTTCGCCTTGTCGAGGGCGGCCTTCGAGGGCACCGCGTGGCCGTCGGAGCCGAGCTGGTTGTACAGGTCCCGCTGGGGGCCCAGGGTGAAGGCGACGATGTCCTTGTCGAACTGCGGGGCGTACTGCGGGATGCCCGCGGCGGTGCCGGACTTCCAGTACGGGTAGTTCGACTTCTCCCAGCGCTCCCGCCGCTCGGCCGAGGCCACGGGGGAGCCCTCGTACGAGTCGCGGTCCTTGATCCGCGCCTGGTCCAGCGGGTACATGCCCATGGCCGGATCGGTGGCGGCGGCCAGCTCGGCGGGGGTCCCGGTGAGCGCCTTGGCCGCCGTCCTCTTCATCTCGGGGCCGCCGATGTGCAGGGCGAAACCGCCCGCGCAGCGGTCGAGACGGGCCTGTTCGCCCAGGCTGATCGGCCGGTAGGGCGGCTCGGTGTCCGGTGGGATCTCGACCGCGCCGGCGGGGGCGGCCTGGACCAGGCCGACGAGGACGGCGGACGCGGTGAGCAGGGCGGTGCCCGTCAGCCCCCGCCGCAGGGCGTCGCGCGTGGCGCGCCGCCCGCCTCGCGAAAGGATGGTTCTTTGCACGTGCTTGTTGCCTGTCTTCAGGGATTCGGTCAGCCCGAAGGAAGGCGCGTGACGGCCGTGGCGCCGCGCATGGCGGCCCGGCGGAGCAACAAGATGATGAATTCCCCCATGTGCACGGGTCAGGTGCACAACCCCGTTCGCCTTCCCCCAAGGCACCTCGACAGTTTCACGATCGGGTTACCGCCGGTAGTGCGTTTTCGGCCACACCCGCTAGGTTTCGGCCGAAACTACCGGCCGGTAGTCCCAAGGCGACGGGAAACACCGAGGGCGGCACCCCGGGATCCGGGGTGCCGCCCTCGGTCTCTGTGCGGCAGAGTCAGGCGGTCGGCGTCAGGGCTCAGGCGCCGGCGGCCGTGTCGCCCAGGTGGTGGACGCGGACCATGTTGGTCGTGCCCGGGACGCCGGGGGGCGAGCCGGCCGTGATGATCATGGTGTCGCCGGCGTTGAAGCGCTGGAGCTTCAGCACCTCGCCGTCCACCAGGTCGACCATCGCGTCGGTGGTGTCCACGTGCGGGACGATCGCCGACTCGACGCCCCAGCTCAGGGTGAGCTGGTTGCGGGTGTTCACGTCGGTCGTGAAGGCCAGGATCGGCTGGGTGGCGCGGTAGCGCGACAGGCGGCGGGCCGTGTCGCCGGACTGGGTGAAGGCGACCAGGGCCTTGCCGTCGAGGAAGTCCGCGATCTCGCAGGCCGCGCGGGCGACGGAGCCGCCCTGGGTGCGCGGCTTCTTGCCCGGGACCAGCGGCTGGAGGCCCTTGGAGAGGAGCTCCTCCTCGGCCGCCGTCACGATCTTCGACATCGTCTTGACGGTCTCGATCGGGTAGGCGCCCACCGAGGACTCGGCGGACAGCATGACCGCGTCGGCGCCGTCGAGGATGGCGTTGGCGACGTCGGAGGCCTCCGCGCGGGTCGGGCGGGAGTTGGTGATCATCGACTCCATCATCTGGGTCGCGACGATCACCGGCTTGGCGTTGCGGCGGCACATCTCGATGAGCCGCTTCTGGACCATCGGGACCTTCTCGAGCGGGTACTCGACGGCCAGGTCGCCGCGGGCCACCATGACCGCGTCGAAGGCCGCGACCACGGCCTCCATGTTCTCGACGGCCTGGGGCTTCTCCACCTTGGCGATGACGGGGACCCGGCGGCCCTCCTCGTCCATGACGCGGTGGACGTCCTTGACGTCGCTGGCGTCGCGGACGAAGGAGAGGGCGACCATGTCGCAGCCCATCCGCAGGGCGAAGCGCAGGTCGTCGACGTCCTTCTCCGACAGGGCGGGGACGTTCACGGCGGCACCCGGCAGGTTGATGCCCTTGTGGTCCGAGATGACACCGCCCTCGATGACGATGGTCTTGACCCGCGGGCCCTCGACCTCGGTCACCCGGAGCTCGACGTTGCCGTCGTTGATCAGGATCTGGTCGCCCTTGGCGACGTCGCCCGGCAGGCCCTTGTAGGTGGTGCCGCAGATGGACTTGTCGCCCGGGACGTCCTCGGTGGTGATGGTGAACTCGTCACCGCGCACCAGCTCGACGGGACCCTCGGCGAAGGTCTCCAGACGGATCTTGGGGCCCTGGAGGTCGGCGAGGACGCCGACGGCGCGCCCGGTGTCCTCGGAGACCTTCCGGACGCGGTCGTACCGCTCCTGGTGTTCTGCCTGGGATCCGTGGCTGAAGTTGAATCGGGCCACGTTCATACCTGCCTCGATGAGCGCTTTCAGCTGCTCATACGAGTCGACGGCGGGGCCCAGCGTGCAGACGATTTTGGAACGGCGCATGAAGCGGATCCTATCCGTTTGTTTCGTAGCGGAATATTCCGTCTGGCGGAAAGTCCAAGTGACTACTGGGTAACCAGCGCGTACGCCTGGGAGGCGATCTCCAGTTCCTCATCGGTGGGCACCACGGCCACCGCAACCCGCGCGTGCTCCGGGGAGATCAGCCGCGGCCGGGCGGAGCGCACGGCGTTCGCCTCCGGGTCCAGCGCGAGGCCCAGCTCCTCCAACCCGGCGATCGCCGCCTCCCGCACGACGGAGGCGTTCTCGCCGACGCCCGCCGTGAACACCACCGCGTCCACCCGCCCCAGGACCGCCGTGTACGCGCCGATGTACTTCTTCAGGCGGTGGACGTACGACGCCAGCGCGAGCCGGGCCGACTCGTCGCCCTCGCCCGCCCGCCGCGTCACCTCGCGCATGTCGTTGTCGCCGCACAGACCCAGCAGACCGCTCTTCTTGTTGAGCAGCGAGTCGATCTCGTCGACGCCCAGCCCGGCCACCCGGGCCAGGTGGAAGATGACCGCCGGGTCCAGGTCGCCCGAACGGGTCCCCATGACCAGGCCCTCCAGCGGGGTCAGCCCCATGGAGGTCTCCACGCAGACCCCGCCCCGCACCGCGGAGGCGGAGGCGCCGTTGCCCAGGTGGAGCACGATCACGTTCACCTCCTCCACCGGCCGGCCGAGCAGCGCGGCCGCGGCCCGGGAGACGTAGGCGTGGGAGGTGCCGTGGAAGCCGTACCGCCGGATGGCGTACTTGTCGGCGGTCGCCGCGTCGATCGCGTACCGCGCCACGTGCTCCGGCATCGTCGAGTGGAAGGCGGTGTCGAAGACGGCCACCTGGGGCAGGTCCCCGCGCAGCTCGCGCGCCACCTCGATGCCCGTCACGTTGGCCGGGTTGTGGAGCGGGGCCAGCGGGATCAGGCTGCGGATCTCCGCCAGCACCTCGTCGTCGACGACCGTCGGCCGGGTGAACCGGGTACCGCCGTGCACCACCCGGTGGCCGACGGCCGCGAGCTCGGGGGAGTCCAGGCCCAGCCCGTCGGCCGCCAGCTCCGACGCGACCGCCCGCAGGGCGGCGCCGTGGTCCGCGATCGGCCCGAGGCGCTCGCGCTTGCCGTCCGCGGCACCGGCCCCGGTCAGCGGCTCGTGCACGAGGCGGGAGGTCTCTTCGCCGATGCGCTCCACCAGGCCGGCGGCGAGGCGGGAGCGGTCCGCCATGTCGAGCAGCTGGTACTTCACCGACGAGGAGCCGGAGTTGAGGACGAGTACGCGCGTTGCGGTCACGATGAGGAGTCTTTCCTTCGGGTGCGGTCGGGGATCAGGGATCACTGGGCCTGCGGCAGGGACTGCGACTGCGCCTGGATCGCGGTGATCGCCACGGTGGTGACGATGTCCTGGACGAGCGCGCCGCGCGAGAGGTCGTTGACCGGCTTGCGCAGGCCCTGGAGCACCGGCCCGACCGCGACGGCGCCGGCCGAACGCTGCACCGCCTTGTATGTGTTGTTGCCCGTGTTCAGGTCGGGGAAGATCAGCACGCTCGCCCGGCCGGCCACCTCGGAGCCGGGCAGCTTGGTCGCGGCGACCGAGGGCTCCACCGCGGCGTCGTACTGGATCGGGCCCTCGACCGCCAGGTCGGGGCGCTGCGCGCGGACGGCCTCGGTGGCCTTGCGGACCTTCTCCACGTCCGCCCCGGAGCCCGAGGTGCCCGTCGAGTACGAGAGCATCGCGATCCGCGGCTCGACACCGAAGGCGGCGGCCGTGGCAGCCGACTGCACGGCGATGTCCGCGAGCTGCTCGGCGTCGGGGTCCGGGTTGACCGCGCAGTCGCCGTAGACGAGGACCCGGTCGGCCAGGCACATGAAGAAGACCGACGAGACGATCGAGGCCTCGGGCTTGGTCTTGATGATCTCGAAGGCCGGGCGGATGGTTGCGGCGGTGGAGTGCACCGAGCCGGAGACCATGCCGTCGGCCAGGCCCTCCTGGACCATCAGGGTGCCGAAGTAGTTGACGTCGGTGACCACGTCGTGGGCCAGCTCGACGGTCATGCCCTTGTGCGCGCGGACCCTGGCGTAGTACTCGGCGAAACCTTCCCGGAGGGGGGAGGTCGCCGGGTCGATCAGCTGGGCGCGCGCGATGTCGACGCCCAGGTCGCCCGCCTTCTTCAGGATCGCCTGCTCCTCGCCCAGCAGGGTCAGGTCGCACACCCCGCGGCGCAGCACCACGTCCGCGGCGCGCAGTACGCGCTCCTCGGTGCCCTCCGGGAGCACCACCCGGCGCCGCTCCGAGCGGGCCCGCTCCAGCAGCTCGTGCTCGAACATCATCGGGGTGACGCGCTCCGAGCGCGCCACCGAAAGCAGCCCGCGCAGTTCGGCCGTGTCCACGTGCCGCTCGAAGAGGCCGAGCGCGGTCTCCAGCTTGCGCGGGGTCGCGGAATTGAGGCGGCTCTGCAGCGAGAAGAGTTCCGCGGCGGTCGGAAAGCTGTTGCCGGCCACCGAGACGACCGGGGTGCCCGGGGCGAGCTTCGAGGCCAGCGTGAGGACCTCCTGGGACGGGCGCTCGTTCAGGGTCAGCAGCACACCGGCGATCGGCGGGGTGCCCGAGGCGTGCGCGGCGAGCGCTCCCACCACCAGGTCGGCGCGGTCCCCGGGGGTGACGACCAGGCAGCCGGGAGTCAGGGCGTTCAGGAAGTTCGGCAGCATCGCGCCGCCGAACACGAAGTCCACGGCGTCGCGGGCGAGCCCGGCGTCGTCGCCGAGCAGCACCTCGCCGCCGAGCGCCCGGGTGATCTGGGCGACGGTCGGGGCGGAGAGGGACTTGTCGTCCGGGAGGACGTAGCAGGGCACGGGGAGGCGGGCGGCGAGCCACTCGGCTATGACGTCGCGGTCGTCCGGGGCCACCCGGTTGACGACCATCGCGACGACGTGGCAGCCCAGGCTCTCGTAGGCCCGGTGGGCGCTCTGCGCCTCGGCGCGCACGGCCTCGGCGGGGTGTTTGGTGCCGCCGACGACGGGGACGACGACCGCGCCCAGCTCGTTGGCGAGGCGGGCGTTCAGCGCGAGCTCGTCGGGCAGGTTGGTGTCGGCGTAGTCGGTGCCGAGGACCAGCATGACCTCGTAGTCGCGGGCCACCCGGTGGTAGCGGTCGACCAGCCGGGAGACCAGCTCGTCGGTGCCCTTCTCGGCGAGGAGGGCGGAGGCCTCGTGGTAGTCCATGCCGTAGGCCGTCGCGGCGTCCTGGTCGAGCCGGTAGCGGGCCCGCAGGAGGTCGAAGAGCCGGTCCGGCCCGTCGTGCAGCAGGGGGCGGTACACGCCGACCCGGCCCGTCTGCCGGGTCAGGAGCTCCATGATCCCCAGTTCGACGACCTGCCGGCCGTCTCCCCGCTCGATACCGGTCACGTACACGCTGCGCGTCACGCGTGCTCTCCGTCCCATGCAGTGGATGTCTGATTGACCTGGCTTGACCTCTTGACAATACCTCCGTCAGTGGATAGGGCGCTCCTGGGGAAAAGGCCTGGTCGGGAGGGGCGAAAGGCCTGGTGGGTGGAGTGGTGCGGGGCGCGCGCCCCTCTCGAAACATGGAAGAATCGGACACGCGTCATCAATGCGTCCTTCATATGTACGGTCGGGCCGGGCATACGGGAGGGCGTACCCCCGGCGCTACGGCAGGGCACGACCAGGAGCAGGAGACACAGCACGATGCGTATCGGAGTTCTCACCGCAGGCGGCGACTGCCCGGGATTGAACGCTGTCATCCGGTCGGTCGTACACCGAGCGCTGGTCGGGCACGGGGACGAGGTCATCGGTTTCGAGGACGGCTTCAAGGGCCTCCTCGACGGCCACTACCGCCCCCTCGACATCAATGCGGTCAGCGGCATCCTGGCCCGCGGCGGCACGATCCTCGGCTCGGCGCGCATGGAGCGCGCCCGGCTGCACGAAGCCGCCGAGAACGCCAACGAACTGGCGAGCCGGTACGGCCTCGACGCGCTGATCCCGATCGGCGGCGAGGGCACCCTCACGGCCGCCCGGATGCTGTCCGACGCCGGGATGCCGGTCGTCGGCGTGCCGAAGACCATCGACAACGACATCTCCTCCACCGACCGGACCTTCGGCTTCGACACCGCCGTCATGGTGGCCACCGAGGCCATAGACCGCCTCAAGACCACCGCCGAGTCCCACCAGCGCGTGATGGTCGTCGAGGTCATGGGCCGTCACGCGGGCTGGATCGCCCTGGAGTCCGGCATGGCCGGCGGCGCCCACGGCATCTGCCTGCCCGAGCGCCCCTTCGAGGTGGACGCCCTGGTGAAGATGGTCGAGGAGCGCTTCGCCCGAGGCAAGAAGTTCGCCGTCGTCTGCGTCGCCGAGGGCGCGCACCCGGCCGCGGGCTCCATGCCGTACGAGAAGGGCGCCATCGACCAGTACGGCCACGAGCGCTTCGCGGGCATCGGAAACCGCCTGGCCATCGAGCTGGAGCACCGCCTGGGCAAGGAGGCCCGCCCGGTCATCCTCGGCCACGTCCAGCGCGGCGGTGTGCCGACCGCGTACGACCGCGTCCTGGCGACCCGCTTCGGCTGGCACGCCGTCGAGGCCGTGCACCGGGGCGAATTCGGCAACATGACCGCCCTGCGCGGCACCGACATCGTGATGGCTCCGCTGGCCGAGGCCGTGACCGAGCTCAAGACGGTCCCGGAGCACCGGATGTACGAGGCCGAGTCCGTCTTCTGACCGGCCGCGTCACGCACCGCCGGCCAGGGCCCAGAACCGGTCCGTGATCTCCGCGAGGAACTCCCGGCCCGCGTCACCGCTGCCGGCGGTGCCCTCGGCGCCGCCCCAGCCGAGGGTGGCCACCATCCGCTGCTGGTAGTCGTTGTAGAGGTACTCCAGGACCCGCTCCAGGTGCGCCCGGGGTACGGGCAGCAGCTTGCCCAGCGGTTTGACGTAGGCCTGCCAGCGGGTGGTCACCGCGCTGCGCAGCAGCCCGGCGAGCTCCTCGTGCTTGCCGGTCGCCGTCACGAACTGCGCCAGGCTCAGCCCGAGCACCGAGGCCAGGGCGGCGGACTGCCGCTCGTTGCCCTTCCAGCGGCCGGTCTCCTCCATCTTCCGGTAGGCGTTCGCCTCGACCCCGATCCGGCGGGCCAGGTCCTCGGGGTCCAGGCCGCGGGCGACGCGGTGCTCCCGCAGGGTGACGGGCTCGGCGAGCAGCTCCCCGGGGGAGCACCAGAGCACGCCGGCGAGGGCCGTGAGTTCGGTGGAGGTGGGCGACTGCTCGCCCCGCTCCCAGGCCGTCACCGTCTCCGGTGCGACGAGCAGTCCGTACTGGGCCCGCAGGCCATAGGCGACGTGACCGGGGGCCATGCCCAGGGCCGCGCGCAGGCGACGCGCGGCGGGGGCATTGAAAGGTGGGCTGGAGTGCACAGGGCACACCGTAGGAGTGGCCGAGGTGTGACGACTACAGACTATTCAAACAAGCCCATAACTCGTAGGAAAGTCCTACGCAGTTCATGACTTCAGGCGGTTTTCCCGGCGACTGTCCGGTAATCGGGTCGCGGAAGATCCATTCACAGCGTACGGATTCGGCCACTTCTCCGCAGGCGACCCGGGAAGACCAGGGAGTGATCCCCGTCACAACCTTTGAACCGGCCCCGGCCGCCGTCCGTGATCCATGACGGGGGCCCTCGCATACGGGGGTGGCGAGGGCCTCCCCGGACGTCCGCGCGCCGTTCCCCTTCCCTTGACGTCGGCGTCAAGGAATACGGTCGCTCCATGCGCATCGGCGAACTGGCGAAGCGGGCCGGGACCAGCACCCGGACGCTCAGGTACTACGAGTCACGCGGACTGCTCGAGGCACGGCGGACCGGCAACGGCTACCGCGACTACGACGAGGACGACCTGCGCCTGCTGCGGCAGATCCGCACCCTCCAGGACTTCGGCTTCGAACTGGAGGAGACCCGGCCGTTCGTCGAATGCCTGCGCGCCGGCCACCCGGCCGGGGACTCCTGCCCGGCCTCGCTCGCGGTGTACCGCCGCAAGCTCGCCGAGCTGGACGGCCTGATCGGCCAGCTGGCAGATGTCCGCGAGCAGGTCGCCGCCCAGCTGGCCGCGGCCGAGGAGGCCGCCGGGGAAGCCGTGCCGCGCTGCGAGATGACCGGCTGACGCCCGGCACCCGGCCGCGGGCCGCGCGTACACGAGCGCACGAGACGTGACAGACGTGACAGACGTGAGAGGGGAACGGAAATGATCCACGCACAGGGTGTGGCGGAAGTGACCGACGCGGACTTCGAGGCCGAGGTGCTGGCCGAGCGGGACCGGCCCGTGCTGGTGGAGTTCACCGCGGACTGGTGCGGCCCCTGCCGCCAGCTCGCCCCGGTGCTCTCCGCCGTGGCCGCCGAACGGGCGGGCCGCCTCAAGGTCGTCCAGATCGACGCGGACAGCAACCCCGGCGCCGTCACGCGCTACGGGGTGCTGTCCATGCCGACCATGCTCCTCTTCCGCGACGGCGAGCCCGTCAGGCAGCTGGTCGGCGCCCGCGCCAAGCGCCGGCTGCTTCAGGAGCTCGACGACGCGCTGGTCACGGCCTGAGCCAGACCGTCGCCATCGGCGGGAGCGTCATCCGCAGGCTCGCCGCACGCCCCTGGGCCGGTACCGGCTCCGGACGCAGCGGCCGGCCCTGGCGGACGCCGCTCCCGCCGTACTCCTCGCTGTCGGTGTTGAGGACCTCCCGCCACAGCGGCACCTCCTCCGGCACCCCGAGCCGGTAGTCGTGCCGCACCACGGGCGAGAAGTTCGACACGCACAGCAGCTGCGAGCCGTCCTGCGCGTACCGCAGGAACGCGAACACGTTGTCCTCGGCGGCGCCCCCCTCCACCCAGGCGAAGCCCTCCGGCACCGAATCCCGCTCCCACAGCGCGGGAGCCGCCACGTACGCGCGGTTCAGGTCGCGCACGAGGTCGCGTACCCCCCGGTGGTCCCCGGCCGCCGAATAGGAGGAGTCCAGCAGCCACCAGTCCGGGCCATGCGCCTCCGACCACTCCGACCCCTGCGCGAACTCCTGTCCCATGAACAGCAGTTGCTTGCCCGGGTGGGCCCACATGAAGCCCAGGTACGCGCGGTGCGTGGCCCGCTGCTGCCACCAGTCGCCCGGCGCCTTCGACACCAGCGAGCGCTTCCCGTGCACCACCTCGTCGTGCGAGATCGGCAGTACGTAGTTCTCGCTGAAGGCGTACACCATCCCGAAGGTCATGTCGTTGTGGTGGTACTTGCGGTGCACCGGCTCCTTCGACACGTACCGCAGGGTGTCGTGCATCCAGCCCATGTTCCACTTCAGGCCGAAGCCCAGCCCGCCCGAGTCCGTCGGCCGCGTGACCCCGTCCCAGGCCGTGGACTCCTCCGCGATCGTCACCACCCCCGGGCAGCGCCGGTAGACCACCGCGTTCATCTCCTGGAGCAGCGCCACCGCGTCCAGGTCCTCCCGGCCGCCGTGCCGGTTCGGAGACCACTCGCCCTCCTCGCGCGAGTAGTCCAGGTACAGCATCGAGGCGACGGCGTCCACGCGCAGCCCGTCCACGTGGAACTCCTGGCACCAGTAGACGGCGTTGGCGACCAGGAAGTTGCGGACCTCCTTGCGCCCGTAGTCGAACTCCAGCGTCCCCCAGTCCGGGTGAGAGGCCCGGCGAGGGTCCTGGTGCTCGTACAGCGGCCGGCCGTCGAATTCGGCCAGGGCCCACTCGTCGCGCGGGAAGTGCGCGGGAACCCAGTCGACGATCACCCCGATCCCGGCCCGGTGCAGCGAGTCCACGAGGAACCGGAAGTCGTCCGGGGTGCCCATCCGCGAGGTCGGCGCGTAGAAACCGGTGACCTGGTAGCCCCAGGAGCCGCCGAAGGGGTGCTCGGCGACCGGCATGAACTCCACGTGCGTGAAACCGAGCTCCTTCACGTACGCGGGAAGCTGCTCGGCCAGCTCCCGGTAGCTGAGCCCCGGCCGCCAGGACGCCAGGTGCAGCTCGTACACCGAGAACGGCGCCTGGTGCACCGGGCGGGCGCCGCGCGTCGCCATCCACTCCGCGTCCTGCCACACGTACCGCGAGGCGGTGACCACCGAGGCGGTGGCCGGCGGGACCTCCGCGTACTGCGCCATCGGGTCGGCGCGCAGGGTGTGACCGCCGTCCGGGCGGGTGATGTCGTACTTGTACAGGGCGCCCTCGCCGACCCCGGGCAGGAACAGCTCCCACACCCCGGTCGAGCCGAGCGAGCGCATCGGGTGGGCCGTCGGGTCCCAGTACGAGAAGTCCCCGGTGACCCGTACCCCCTGGGCGTTCGGCGCCCACACCGTGAAACGGGTGCCGGCCACGCCCTGGTGCTCCATCGGCCGGGCGCCCAGCGCCGTCCACAGCTCCTCGTGCCGGCCCTCCCCGATCAGGTGCAGGTCCAGCTCCCCGACGGCGGGCAGGAACCGGTACGGGTCGTGGACCTCGATCTCGGCGCTGTCGTACGCCACCAGCAGCCGGTATTCCGGCACCCCGGTCAGCGGCAGCAGCCCGGAGAACAGCCCGTCCCCGTCGTCGAAGAGCTCGGCCCGCAGCCCCTTGGCGACGACCGTGACGGCCTTCGCGTACGGGCGCAGCACCCGGAAGGCCACCCCGCCCCGCTGCGTCCGGGCGCCCAGCACCGCGTGCGGGTCGTGGTGGCGGCCCTCCAGCAGCCGGGCCCGTTCCTCCGCGTCCAGCGGGGGCGCCGGGCGCACCCCGTGGGGCGGCGCGGCGCCGGCGGCCCGCGCCCCCCTGGGTACGGGCGGCCGGGACCGCTTCGCGGGTTCCGGTCCGGCTGCGGATTCCTCACTGACGGTCGGTGACGGCTGTCGTGCGGCGCTCACGCGAGGGGCCTCCTCGGGGGCTTCGGGTGGGGGGAAGGGGAGGGGGAGGTGCCGGGGACCGGCGGGGGCATGCGGTGTGCGGGCCGCTGCGGTTCCGACAGCCGGCGGATCGCCGCCATCGGGACGTGCAACCAGTCGGGGCGGTGCCGGGACTCGTACCGGGCCTCGTACACCGCCTTGTCGGTCTCATAGGCGCGCAGCAGGACCGGGTCCTCGCGCGGGTCGCGTCCGGTGGTGCGGGCGTAGCCCTCGCAGAAGGCGGTCCGGCAGGCGTCCGCCCAGGCCGGGGCGAAGGGCCGGTGCGAGCGGGCGGCGTAGTCGAAGGAGCGCAGTATCCCGGCGATGTCGCGGACCGCCGGCTCGGGGCGGCGGCGGTCGGCCAGCGGCCGGGCCGGCTCCCCCTCGAAGTCGATCAGCGCCCAGCTGCCGTCGGCGGTGCGCAGGGTCTGGCCCAGGTGCAGGTCCCCGTGGATGCGCTGGGCCGGGACCCCGGCACCCCGGGAGGCGGCCAGCGCGTCGAAGGCGCCGCGCAGCCCTGCCTCGTACGGCCGCAGCGCGGGCACCTCGCGGCAGGTGGCGGCCAGCCGGGCGGTCATCCCGGCGGCGAGCCGGGCGGTCTGCTCGGGACCCAGGGCCAGGGTGGGGAGCGCGGTCGCGAGCGCGCTGTGGACCTCGGCGGTGGCCCGGCCCAGCGCGTGCGCCTCGGCGGTGAAGTCGGCCCCGGACCCGAGTCTGCGCAGGGCCAGCTGCCAGCCGTCGTCGGAGCCGCGCAAGTAGGGCTGGAGCACGCCCAGGGTCAACGGTTCTCCACCGGCCAGCTCGGCCTCGTACCAGGCCACCGGGGCGGGTACGCGGGTACAGCCGGCGGCGGCGAGCGCCCGGGGCAGCTCCAGGTCCGGGTTGACCCCGGGGCCGACCCGGCGGAACACCTTGAGGATGTACGAATCCCCGTAGATCAGGGACGAGTTGGTCTGCTCGCCGGACAGCGGCCGGGGCAGCAGCCCGGCCCGCACGGGCGTGTCCGGGTCCCGGTCGAAGCGGAGCGGGCCCAGCGTCCCGGGGGAGCGCAGCCGTTCCAGCAGCAGCGAGGCCAGCCGGGGGTCGCCCAGCGCCTCGTACACGGCCCGGCCGGCGTACGGGCCGTCGGGGGCGTGCCCGATCAGCGCGGGCGCCAGGGCCGGCGGGAGCGGGGACGGGCGGATGCCCAGCAGGAGCTGGTAGCAGTCCCCGTCCACGTCGAGCAGCAGGTGCAGCAGTCCGGGCGCGGAGCCCGGCGGCAGCAGTTCGGCCGCCGAGACGGCCTCGATGCGGCCGATCCGGCGCCCCTTTCCGGCGAACCAGCGCTGTGCGGGGAGCCAGTCCCGCAGCATCGGCTCCAGCCCGGCGGTACCCACGGGCCCGGTGGTCCCTGTGGTCCACGTGGCCCCGGTGGTTCCCGTGATCCCGGCGGACCCGGGGACTCCGGCGGTCCCGGTGGCCCGGGCGGCCGTCAGCCGGCTCCGGGCGGATGCAGCCTCCGACATGGCGTCGCGTCCTTTCCCCGGGCCGTCACAGAATGCGCAGAGTGTCCCGGATGTGCGGCAGTTGCTTCTCCGGTATGTGCGAGTGTCGGGTCAGATGATCCGTACAGGGGCGGGCCGTTGACCCAAAGGAGTGCCCGCCCCGTGGCCGGTCCGTCAGTCGGCGCGCTGGTCGCTGCGGAGCCGGAACCAGTAGAAGCCGTGGCCCGCCAGGGTCAGCAGGTACGGCCACTCGCCGATCGGCGGGAAGCGCACGTCACCCGTGAGCTCCACCGGGACCCGCCCGTTGAACGACCTCAGGTCCAGCTCGGTGGGCTGCGCGAAGCGGGAGAAGTTGTGCACGCACAGCACCAGGTCGTCCCCGAACTCGCGCAGGAACGCGAGCACCGCCGGGTTGGACGAGGGCAGTTCGGTGTACGAGCCGAGGCCGAAGGCCGGGTTCGCCTTGCGGATCTCGATCAGCCTGCGGGTCCAGTGCAGCAGTGAGGAGGGCGACGCCATGGCCGCCTCGACATTGGTGACCTGGTAGCCGTAGACCGGGTCCATGATGACCGGCAGGTTGAGCCTGCCCGGATCGCAGGAGGAGAAACCGGCGTTGCGGTCCGGGGTCCACTGCATGGGGGTGCGTACACCGTCGCGGTCGCCGAGCCAGATGTTGTCGCCCATGCCGATCTCGTCGCCGTAGTAGAGCACCGGCGAGCCGGGCAGCGACAGCAGGAGGGCGGTGAACAGCTCCATCTGGTTGCGGTCGTTGTCCAGGAGCGGGGCGAGCCGGCGCCGGATGCCGATGTTGGCCCGCATGCGCGGGTCCTTGGCGTACTCGGCGTACATGTAGTCGCGCTCTTCGTCGGTGACCATCTCGAGGGTGAGCTCGTCGTGGTTGCGCAGGAAGATGCCCCACTGGCAGCGCTCCGGGATCGCCGGGGTCTTGGCCAGGATTTCGGAGACGGGGTAGCGCGACTCTCTTCGTACGGCCATGAAGATGCGCGGCATGACGGGGAAGTGGAAGGCCATGTGGCATTCGTCCCCGCCCTTCGCGAAGTCGCCGAAGTAGTCGACGACGTCCTCGGGCCACTGGTTGGCCTCGGCGAGCAGCACGGTGTCGGGGTAGTGCGCGTCGATCTCCGCGCGGACCCGCTTGAGGAGCTGGTGGGTGCGCGGCAGGTTCTCGCAGTTGGTGCCCTCCTCGGCGTAGAGGTAGGGCACGGCGTCGAGGCGGAAGCCGTCGATGCCGAGGTCGAGCCAGAAGCGCAGGGCCGAGATGATCTCCTCCTGCACGGCCGGGTTCTCGAAGTTGAGGTCCGGCTGGTGCGAGAAGAAGCGGTGCCAGTAGTACTGCTTGCGCAGGGGGTCGTACGTCCAGTTCGAGGTCTCGGTGTCGATGAAGATGATGCGGGCGTCCTGGTACTGCTTGTCGTTGTCGGCCCACATGTAGTAGTCCCCGTACGGTCCGTCGGGGTCCTTGCGCGACTGCTGGAACCACTCGTGCTGGTCGCTGGTGTGGTTCATGACGAAGTCGATGATCACCCGCATGCCACGCGTGTGCGCGGCGTCCACGAACTCCACGAAGTCGGCCAGGTCGCCGAACTCGGGCAGCACGGAGGTGTAGTCGGAGACGTCGTAGCCGCCGTCGCGCAGCGGGGAGGCGAAGAACGGCGGCAGCCACAGGCAGTCGACGCCGAGCCACTGGAGGTAGTCCAGCTTGGCCGTGAGCCCCTTGAGGTCCCCGACGCCGTCTCCGTTGCTGTCGTGGAAGGAGCGGACCAGGACCTCGTAGAAGACGGCCCGCTTGAACCAGTCGGGGTCGCGGTCCTTGGCGGGGGTGTCCTCGAAGGTGTCGTGGACGGGATCGTTGATGATCATGTGGTGGGTGACCCTCCGGTGGGCGGGGACGGTCGCAGGACGGCCAGGACGTGCGCGGGTGTACGGCCCGGTTCCAGGCGCACGTAGTTCGCCCTGCCCCAGTGGTAGGTCTCGCCGGTGAGCTCGTCGCGCACCGCGAGGGACCCGTGCCAGTCGAGGCCGAGTACCGGCATGTCCAACGAGACCGTCGCCTCCTGGGTGTGGTGCGGATCGAGGTTGACGACCATCAGTACGGAATTTCCGCCCGAGTGCTTCGAATAGGCGATCACCTGTTCGCTGTCGGTCTGGTGGAAGTGGATGTCCCGCAGCTGCTGGAGGGCGGGGTTGCGCCGGCGCAGCCGGTTCAGGGCGGTGATCAGCGGGGCGATCGAACGGCCCTCGCGTTCGGCGGCGGCCCAGTCGCGCGGCCGCAGCTCGTACTTCTCGGAGTTCAGGTACTCCTCGCTGCCCTCCCGGACCGGCTCGTTCTCGCAGAGCTCGTAGCCCGCGTAGACGCCCCAGGTGGGGGAGAGGGTGGCGGCGAGGACCGCCCGGACCTCGAAGGCGGGCCGGCCGCCCTTCTGGAGGTACTCGTGCAGGATGTCCGGCGTGTTCACGAAGAAGTTCGGCCGCATCACGGAGGCCGAATGGGTGCCGGCCAGCTCGGTCATGTATTCGGTCAGCTCGGCCTTGGTGTTGCGCCACGTGAAGTAGGTGTACGACTGCTGGAAGCCGACCGAGGCGAGCGCGCGCATCATGGCCGGCCGGGTGAAGGCTTCCGCCAGGAAGATCACGTCGGGGTCCGACTTGTTGATCTCGGCGATCACCTTCTGCCAGAACACGACCGGTTTGGTGTGCGGGTTGTCGACCCGGAAGATCCGGACGCCGTGGTCCATCCAGTGGCGCAGGATGCGGACCGTCTCCTCGACGATGCCCGCCATGTCCGTGTCGAAGTGCACCGGGAAGATGTCCTGGTACTTCTTCGGCGGGTTCTCGGCGTAGGCGATCGTCCCGTCCGCCCGGTGGCGGAACCACTCCGGGTGCTTCTCCACCCACGGGTGGTCCGGGGAGCACTGGAGGGCGAAGTCCAGGGCGACCTCCAGCCGCAGGCTCCGGGCCCGCTCCACGAAGGCGTCGAAGTCCTCCAGGGTGCCGAGCTCGGGGTGGACGGCGTCGTGGCCGCCCTCCGTCGAGCCGATCGCCCAGGGCACTCCCGGGTCCCAACTGCCCGCCGACAGGGTGTTGTTCGGGCCCTTGCGGTAGGTCGACCCGATGGGGTGGATCGGCGGCAGGTAGACGACGTCGAAGCCCATGGCGGCGATGGCCGGCAGCCGTTCGGCGGCGGTGCGGAAGGTACCGCTGACCGGCGCCTCGCCCGGCTTCACCACCGCCCCCTCCGAGCGGGGGAACATCTCGTACCAGGAACCGAAGAGGGCCCGCTTGCGTTCGACGATCAGCGGCAGCGGCTTGGCGGCCGTGACCAGCTCCCGGTACGGGCGCCGGGCGAGCGCCGCGTCCACCGCGGGCGCCAGCGCGGCCGCGTACCGCTCGGCGGCCGGCCGGTCCTCGTCGCGCATCGCGTCGGCGGCGGCCAGCACGGCCTCGCGGCCGTCCCGCTTCGGGATCCTGGCGGCGGCGCGCTCGTAGAGCTCGGCGCCCTCCAGGAGGGTCAGGCCGGTGTCCAGGCCCGCCGGGATCTTGATGGCGGCGTGGGCCCGCCAGGTGGCGACCGGATCGCTCCACGCCTCGACGGTGTAGGTCCACCTCCCCTCGGCATCGGCGGAGATCCGGGCCCCCCACCGGTCGGTGCCGGGGGCGAGTTCCCGCAGCGGCACCGGCGGGCGCAGCCGCCCGCTCGGGTCGCGCAGTACGACATGGGCGGATACGGCGTCGTGGCCCTCGCGGAACACGGTGGCGGAGATCTCGAAGACCTCGTCCACGACCGCCTTGGCGGGTCTGGCGCCGCAGTCGACGGCGGGGCGGACGTCCAGCACGGGAATGCGACCGATCATGATGGGATCACCTGGAGGCAGTTCGCAGGGCTCGGTGACGGGCCAGCCGGACTCACGGCTGGTAGTGCACGCTCTGTTCGCTCTGTTTCTAGCCGCTCGGAAGACGGCTGGGCTGCGGGCATGGCCGCTCCTGTCCGCGTTCACTCGGGTGGCGGGGAAAGGTTTTGGGCGGGTGCGCCGTGCGTGGTATCGCGTGTACCCGCTCAGCCCTTCCCACTCACGCCCCGCCCAATCCGTGCTGCCGGTTAACTACTCGTACGTAGGGGAACGTGGCCGACGGGCGACGGCCCGGCATCCGCCGATGCTCCGTCAGGTCGGCGACGATGGGCCGATGGACAGCGAAATACCACCCGCCCGCCTCACCCCGTCGGCCCCTCCCGCCCCATGGGGCGCCGCCCCGCAGCCGGTGCTGGACCTGCCCTGCGGGATGCTGCTGCGGCCCTGGCGGGAGGCGGACGCCCCGGTGCTCGTCGCCGCGTACGAGGATCCCGGCATCCGGCACTGGAACCGGCCCGAGCCGGAGACCCCCGGGTCGGCGGCGGCCCGCATCGCCCGCTGGAACCGGGGGTGGACGCGGCAGGAGGCGGCGCTGTGGGCCGTGTCCCCGCGGCCGGGCTCCCCGGCCGTCGGCCTGATCGGCCTCGGCGACTTCGACCCGGCGGGCGCCGCCGCGGAGTTCCTGTACTGGCTGCTGCCGGACGGCCGGGGCCGGGGGGTGATGCCCCGGGGCGTGGCCGCGGTGGCCGAGTGGGCCTTCCGCGAGGCGGGGCTGCACCGGCTGCGGATCTGCCACTCGGTGGCCAACCCGGCCTCCTGCGCCGTCGCCCTCAAGGCGGGCTTCCCCCTGGAGGGCACCATGCGCGGCGCGCTCCGGCACGCCGACGGCTGGCACGACGAGCACCTCCACGCCCGTCTCGCGACGGACGCCCCGCAGGGCGCCCCGGGAGGCGGGATGGCCGGGGCCGGTCCGCGGCGCTAGCCTTCCGGGGGCCGACGCGCGGGTGCACAGCGTGGTGCGGTCGCTCCGATCCGTCATCCCCTGCGAAGGTGGAACGTGTGAAGGCTATCCGTCGATTCACCGTGCGCCCCGTCCTCCCCGAACCCCTGATGCCGCTCTCCGACCTCGCGCGCAACCTGCGCTGGTCGTGGCATACGGAAACCCGCGAACTCTTCCAATCCGTCGACCCCGAGGGCTGGCAGGCCGCCGGCGGCGACCCCGTCCGGCTGCTCGGCTCCGTGCCCGCCGCCCGGCTCGAGGAACTCGCCGCCGACCGGCGCTTCCTGCGGCGGCTGGCCGTCGTCGCCGCCGACCTCGACGACTACCTCCACGGCGCGAGGTGGTACCAGACCCACGAGAACAGTGCCGGTTTCCCGGCCGCCATCGCCTACTTCTCCCCCGAATTCGGCATCACCGCCGCCCTGCCCCAGTACTCCGGCGGGCTCGGCATCCTCGCCGGGGACCACCTCAAGGCCGCCAGCGACCTCGGCGTCCCGGTCATCGGCGTCGGCCTGCTCTACCGGCACGGCTACTTCCGCCAGTCGCTCTCCCGCGACGGATGGCAGCAGGAGCACTACCCGGTGCTCGACCCCCACGAGCTGCCCCTGTCCCTGCTGAGGCAGGAGGACGGCACCCCCGCCCGGGTGTCGCTCACCCTGCCCGGCGGAAGGTCGTTGCACGCGCACATCTGGCAGGCCCGCGTCGGGCGGGTGCCGCTGCTCCTTCTCGACTCCGACGTCGAGGACAACGACGCCGGCGCCCGCGAGGTGACCGACCGGCTCTACGGCGGCGGCAGCGACCACCGCCTGCTCCAGGAGATGCTGCTCGGCATCGGCGGGGTCCGCGCCGTGCGGGCGTACTGCCGGATCACCGGCCACGCCGACCCCGAGGTCTTTCACACCAACGAGGGACACGCCGGCTTCCTCGGACTGGAACGCATAAGGGAACTGGACGGCGAGCACGGCCTCGGCTTCGACGCCGCCGTCGAGGCCGTACGGGCCGGCACCGTGTTCACCACCCACACCCCCGTGCCCGCCGGCATCGACCGCTTCGACCGCTCCCTGGTCGCCCGGCACTTCGGCGAGGGCGGCGAGCTGGCCGGCGTACCCGCCGAGCGGATCCTCGAACTGGGCGCCGAGTCCTACCCCGGCGGCGACCCCGGGGTGTTCAACATGGCCGTGATGGGCCTGCGCCTCGCCCAGCGGGCCAACGGCGTCTCCACCCTCCACGGGGCGGTCAGCCGGGGCATGTTCGCCGGGCTCTGGCCGGGCTTCGACGCCGCCGACGTGCCCATCGTCTCCGTGACGAACGGGGTCCACGCCCCGACCTGGGTCGCCCCCGAGGTCATGCGCCTCGGCTCCCGCCAGATCGGGGCCGGACGGACCGAGGACGCCCTCGCGGTGGGCGCCTCCGCCCGCTGGGACGCCGTCGCGCAGATCGCCGACCAGGACGTGTGGGACGTACGCCGGACCCTGCGCGAGCAGCTCGTCCAGGAGGTGCGCGACCGGCTGCGCGCCTCCTGGAAGCAGCGCGGAGCCGCCGACGCCGAGCTCGGCTGGGTCGACACCGTCCTCGACCCGGACGTGCTGACCATCGGCTTCGCCCGGCGCGTGCCCTCGTACAAGCGGCTCACGCTGATGCTGCGCGACCCCGAGCGGCTGCGCAGGCTGCTGCTGCACCCGGACCGCCCGGTGCAGATCGTCGTCGCCGGCAAGGCGCACCCGGCCGACGACGGCGGCAAGCGGCTCGTGCAGGAGCTGGTGCGCTTCTCCGACGACCCGCGCGTGCGCCACCGCATCGTCTTCCTGCCGGACTACGGCATGGCCATGGCGCAGAAGCTCTACCCGGGCTGCGACGTCTGGCTGAACAACCCGCTGCGCCCGCTGGAGGCCTGCGGGACCAGCGGGATGAAGGCCGCGCTCAACGGCTGCCTCAACCTGTCCGTCCTGGACGGCTGGTGGGACGAGTGGTTCGAACCCGACTTCGGCTGGGCCATCCCCACGGCCGACGGGCTCGGCACGGACGAGGACCGCCGCGACGACCTGGAGGCGGGCGCCCTCTACGAGCTGATCGAGGAGCGGGTCGCACCCCGCTTCTACGACCGGGACGGCCGGGCCGGGCTGCCCGTGCGCTGGATCGAGATGGTCCGGCGCACCCTGGTCTCCCTGGGGCCGAAGGTGCTCGCGGGGCGGATGGTACGGGAGTACGTGGAGCGCCTCTACGCCCCCGCCGCTCTCTCCCACCGGACCCTGACCCCCGACACCGCGCGGGACCTCGCCTGGTGGAAGGGCCGGATCCGGGCCTCCTGGCCGGAGGTCGCCGTCGAGCACGTGGAGGCCGTCGCCGCCGCGCCCGTGGGAGGCACCGCCGAGCTGGGCGCCACCCTCACGCTGCGGGTGCGGGTGGCGCTGGACGCGCTCACGCCGGAGGACGTGGAGGTGCAGGCCGTCGCGGGGCGGGTCGACGCCCAGGACGTGATCCGGGACGGCCGGGCCTTCCCGCTCAAGCCCGCGGCCGGCCCCGACCTGGAGGGGCGCTGGGTCTACGAGGGCCCGCTCGCCCTCGACCGGACGGGGCCCTTCGGCTACACCGTGCGCGTCCTGCCGGCGCACCCGCTGCTGGCGAGCCCGGCCGAGCTGGGCCTCGTCGCGGCGCCGGTGGGCAGCGAGGCGTCGCTGGGCGGGGTCCTGATGCGCTGAGGTCCTGATGCGCTGGGGCCCCGATGCGCTGGGGCCCCGGCCACCCCGGCCGCCACGGCGTCCGTACACCCGTACGGACGCCGTGGCGGTGCGCGGGCGTGCCGGGAGGGTGAAGCTTCGAGCGTGCTGTGCATGGCAGCCCGCCGGCGGCCGGTGCGCTCCGAGGCTGTCCCGGGACGTCCACCGGAGCCGGTGTCCCCGCACCCGAGAAACGGACCCTCACATGCGTCTTCGTTCCACCGCCGCGGCCGCGCTGGTCGCCTCCTGCGCGCTCGTCCTGCCGACCGCCGGCCCGTCACTGGCCTACGACCACGACCGTGACCGCGGCACCCTCGGTGAGCTGCACTACCGGTTCACGGACGGCGACGGCGACGTGCGCCGCAGGACGATCGAGCCCGCCGACAACGACACCTGCTACCGGCTGACGAACACCTCGCGGAACCGGCCCGCCTTCTGGGTGGCCAACGAGACGGAGTCCCTCGCCCTCCTGTACGAGGACGGCAGCTGCGGAGGCGAGGCGGTGGAGGCGCTCCGGCCGGGCGAGCGGGCGCGCGACCTGTCGGTCCGGTCGGTGTACTTCAAGCCGGCCGGCCACCACCACGGCCACCACGACGGCCACCACGGCGGACGTGACGACTGGCACGACGACTGGCAGGACGACTAGGACCGCGGTATGGGACAGGGCCGCCCGGGGAGTCTTCTCCCGGGCGGCCCCGTGGTCTGGCGGTTCAGCTCTGGTTCACGACCGGCCCCGGTGGGGTCAGAAGGTGAGCTTCCAGCTGTCGATCTTTCCGGTGTCCACGCTCGCGTTGTCGTTGACCCGGAGCTTCCAGACGCCCTGGGCGACCTCGGAGGAGGCGTTCACCGTGAAGCTCTTGACGATGTTGTCCGCACTGCCGCCGGCGCGGTTGTGCAGGTTGTAGAGGGTGCCGTCGGGGGCGACCAGGTCGACCTTCAGGTCACCGATGTAGGTGTGGACGATGTTGACGTCCACCTTGAGGGTGCTCGGGGCGTTGCCGGTCCGGGTCACCGTGATCGGGGAATCGACGGTCGCGTTGTCGGCGATCGCGTAGTCGGTGGTGTTCTCGAACACGTTCTGCTGCGCCGTGCCGACGGTCCAGGTGAAGGACGCCGTGCCCGTCTTGGACGCCGAGTCGGTCACGGTGACGGTCACGTTGGACGTGGCCGCGGTGGTGGCCGTACCGGAGATCAGACCGGTCGAGGAGTTGATCGACAGGCCGGCCGGGAGGCCGGTCGCCGAGTAGGTCAGCGCACCGGGGTTGGTGCTGGTCGCCTGGACCTGGAGGCTGACCGCCGTGTTGATCTGGGTGGTCTGGTTGGCGATCGGGGTGACCGTCACACCGTCGTTGATGCGCGGACCGACGTTGACGGCGGCCCAGGCGTTGGCGACGTTGTTGTACGTGGCCGAGCCCTGGCCGTACAGGTCGGCGGCGGCCCTCAGCGTCTGGGTGCGGGCGTCGGCGTAGTTGGTGGTCGACTTGAAGTAGCCGACCGTCAGCGCGCGGAACCAGATCTTCGAGGCGGCGTCGCGGCCAATCGCGGTGACCGGGAGGCCGTCGGAGGTCGGCGAGTCGTAGCTCACGCCGTTGATGACCTTGGCGCCGGAGCCCTCGGAGGCCAGGTAGTACCAGTGGTTGGCCGGGCCCGAGGAGTAGTGGACGTCGATGCCGCCGAGGCCGGAGTACCAGGCGTCCTTCGAGGAGCCGTCCTTGCTCGGCTTGTCCATGTAGCGCAGCGGGGTGCCGTTGCCGCGGATGTCGATCTTCTCGCCGACGAGGTAGTCGCCGGCGTCCTGCGGGTTGTTGGCGTAGAACTCGACCGCCGCCGCCATGATGTCGGAGGTGGCCTCGTTCAGACCGCCGGGCTCACCGCTGTAGGTCATGTTGCCGGTGACCGAGGTCAGGCCGTGGGTCATCTCGTGCGCGGCCACGTCGATCGAGGTGAGCGGCTTGCTGTTGGCGTCACCGTCGCCGTAGGTCATGCAGAAGCAGGAGTCGTCCCAGAAGGCGTTGACGTACGCGTTGCCGTAGTGGACCCGGCTGTACGGGGCGACGCCGTCGTTGCGCAGGCCGTTGCGGCCGTGGACGTTCTTGAAGTAGTCCCACGTGACCTGGGCGCCGTAGTGGGCGTCCGCGCCGGCGGTCTCCGTGTTGGAGGGGAGGCCGTTGCCCCAGATGTCGTCCGGGCCGGAGAACAGGGTGCCGGTGCCGGAGGTGCCCCGGTTCAGGTTGTAGGTCTTGTGGCTGCCCCGGCCGGCGTCGGTCAGCGTCCAGTTGCTGCCCGACTGCGAGCTGCCGAGGGTGACCTGGCCGCTGTACTGGGTGTTGCCGGTGCCGGTCTGGACACCCTGCCACTGGGCGATCTTCGCGCCGGTCTTGGCGTTCGTGATCACGTGGAGCTGGCTGGGGGTGTCGTCGTCCTGGAGACCGCCGACGACGGTCTCGAAGGCGAGGACCGGGACGCCGTCCGCGGCCCAGATCACCTTGCGGGCGCCCTTGTCGGCCTTGGTCTGCTTGGAGCCCTCGGCGTTCGCGGCCGAGACGGCCTGGCCCTCGGCGGCGGCCGGGGTGACCGTGGCGTTGGTGTCGGCGACCTTGATCTCGTGCTGGGTCGCCTTGGTGACGCTCTTGGTGACGCCGCCCTTGGCGTGGACGGTGAGGTCGCCGCCGAGGACGGGCAGACCGTCGTAGGTCCGCTCGTAGGTGGTGTGCGTGGTGCCGTCCGCGTCCTTGACCACATCGCGGACGATCAGCTTCTCGGCGCCGCCGAGGCCGAGCGCCTTGGCGGCCTGGGCGGAGGTCGAGTTGGCCTCGGTGATGAGCGTCGCACGCTCCGAAGCGCTGAGTACGACGGGGGCCGCGCCCGGGTTGGGCTGGGCGGCCGCGCGGGCAGCCTGCGACGCGGTGGCGTCGGCGGTGGCGGAACCGGCCTGTATGCCTACGGCGAGCAGTGCGGCCGCGGCAACGAGTGCGCCGGCCGCGGTGGCACGCCGCTGGGGGGTGGGACTCAACGCAGACTCCTTCTGCAAGGGGGGGTTCCGGATGGCTGGGTGGGCCTCCGGGCAGATCAGGGCTGGTGCGATGAACGGATCGAAGAGTGCCACCTGTGGGCTGCGATGTCAGGGCCACATCAAAAGGTTGGCCGGAAACAGTCCGTTGTCCGAAGATACGTATCCGGTATGCGAACCATTCACCTTGGTATGGGAAGGGATCGCTCCGGCTGACGGAACGGTTGCCGCCTCCTGTTGACCCGTGGGCGACGAGAGGCCTTGTTCACCCGAACGGCATCTTCCGTACGGGTGTTTGTCGTACTGTTTCCCGGTGCGACGGATGTTCGCTGCCAGGGGAAGCAGTGGACAGGCGCCACCGACATTGACCACGTGCCAGGGGGGCCCATGAGGCATGTCCATTTTCCTGTGCAAAGGATGGCCGGAGAGACGACCGCGCCCGACGGCCCGGCCGCGGTGCCGGTGCGGCGGCTCGGCGACAAGGCGCGGTGGTACCTGCCCGCTGCCGTGAGCGCCGACCTCATCGGGGCCGCCGTGCCCGTGGGCCTGGTCTTCGAGGCGGCCGGGCAGGCCAGGCCCGGGTACTGCGCCCTCGGCGCGGCCCTCGCCTGGGCCGGGGTGCAGGCCCTGCGCCGGCGGTACGCCGCACGCGTGCTCGGCGAGTCCCGCGGGGTGCTGCCCGTGCTGCACGACTGGCTGATTCTGATCGGCGTCCTGGCCGTCGTCCGCGTGGTGACGGCGGAGGACACCCCCCGGCTCGCCGCCCTCGGCGCCCTGCTGCCCGCGCTCCTCGTCACCGTTGCCCGCCACAAACTGACGTACCACCACCTTTCCGCCGCCCGCCGCGAGGCGCAGGCCGTCAGCCGGGTCCTGGTGGTGGGCGAGCCCGCCGCCGCCGAGCACGTCATCGCGCACCTCGCCGCGCGCACCGACCACCCCTACGTCGTCGTCGGCGTGGTCCCCGTCGGCGAGGGCCCCCTCGCCGGGGGCATGCCCGTCGCGGCCCGGCTGGACGCCTCGATGCCGCAGGCCCCGGACGGGGACGCCGCCGCCGTGCTGGGAGCCGTCCGCAGCCACCGCGCCGACCTGGTGCTCGTGGCGCCCGGGGCGCGGATCGCGGGGGAGCGGCTGCGCCGGGTGGCGTGGGCCCTGCACGACGAGCGCCTCGAACTGGCCGTCTTCCCCGGGCTGGTGGAGGTCTCCGTCAAGCGGCTGGAGACCCTGTCCGCCGGGGGACTCGCCCTGCTGCGGGTCGCTCCGCCCGTGCGGCGGGGGCTACAGCCCCTGCTCAAGGCGGTGTTCGACCGGGCGGGAGCGGCCCTCGGACTGCTCCTGCTGTCGCCGCTGTTCCTCGGGCTCGTCCTGGCCATCCGCCTCGGCTCGAAGGGGCCGGCCTTCTACAGCCAGCGGCGCGTCGGGCGCGGCGGAGTCCCCTTCGTCATGTGGAAGTTCCGCACGATGGTGGTGGACGCCGAGCGCCTCAAGGCCGACCTGGCGGGGGCCAACGAGAACGACGGCCTGATGTTCAAGATGCGCCGCGATCCCCGGGTCACCCGGGTGGGCCGGCTGCTGCGCCGCACCTCGCTGGACGAACTGCCCCAGCTGGTCAACGTACTGACGGGCAGCATGTCGCTGGTCGGCCCCCGGCCGCCCCTCCCCGAGGAGGTGGCCGAGTACGACGAGGTCGAGCTGCGCCGGCTCACCGTGCGGCCCGGGATGACCGGACTGTGGCAGATCAGCGGGCGGTCTGACCTGTCCTGGGACGAAACGATTCAGCTCGATCTGGAGTACGTGGACAACTGGTCCTTCACCAGCGACGTCGACGTGATGGGCCGTACGCTCCGCGCCGTCGTCGACGGTCGCGGAGCGTACTGAGGGGCGGCCCCCGTTGAGGCCCCCTTTGAGCCCGTCAGCTCTGAGCCAGCCACCAGCGGTAGGTGGCGTCGATGCCGTCCCGCAGCGCGATGCCCGGCTTCCAGCCCAGCGAGGTCAGGCGCGAGACGTCCAGCAGCTTGCGCGGGGTCCCGTCGGGCTTCGACGTGTCCCAGGCCAGCCTGCCCCGGAAACCGGTCACCTCGGCGACCGTCTCGGCCAGTTCCTTGATGGTGAGGTCCTCCCCGCAGCCGATGTTGACGGGCTCGTCACCGTCGTAGCGCTCCAGCAGCACCGCGCAGGCGGCCGCCAAGTCGTCCACGTGGAGGAACTCCCGGCGCGGGGTGCCGCTGCCCCACAGGACGACCTCCTCGCGGCCCTCGGCCGCCGCCTCGTGGAAGCGGCGGATGAGGGCGGGCAGCACGTGCGAGGACTGGAGGTCGAAGTTGTCGCCCGGGCCGTAGAGGTTCGTGGGCATCGCGGAGATGTACGAGGCCCCGTACTGCTTGCGGTACGACTGGACCTGCACGATGCCGGCGATCTTCGCGAGGGCGTAGGCCTCGTTCGTGGGCTCGAGGGGACCCGTCAGCAGGGCGTCCTCGGTGATGGGCTGCGGGGCCAGCTTCGGGTAGATGCAGGAGGAGCCGAGGAACAGCAGACGGCCCACGCCGGCGGCGTGGGCGCCGGCGATGACGCTGAGCTGGATCCTGAGGTTGTCCTCCAGGAACTGCACCGGGTACGTGCTGTTCGCCATGATCCCGCCGACTTTGGCGGCGGCCAGCACGACGGCGTCGGGGCGGACGTCCCGCAGGTACGCCTCCGTCGCGGTGGCGTCGCGCAGGTCGAGGTCGACGCGGCCGCGGGTGAGCACCTCGTGGCCGTCGGCGGTGAGGCGGCGCGCGACCGCGGACCCCACGAGGCCGCGGTGTCCGGCGACGAAGACGCGGGCGTGCGGGGGCAGGAGGGGCTGCGAACGTGTCATACCGCCGATGATGCCAGTCCGCTCGCGGCGGGTTCCCGGGGAGCCGGGATCCCGACGGCCGGCGGCCGGAAGCGGCGGGCCCTCCGGCCCCGGGACCGCACCGGCCTGAGGCCGCGTCACCAAGGGCCGGAGCCACGAACGTCAGCGCCCCGGACGCCGACGGGCCCGGACGCCGCCGGCCCGGCGTGTACGGTACCCATCCGGTCGCCGGGAACGGGGGAGCGGCCGCCGTGCGGCCGCCGGTCCCGCGCGGCCGCGCACGACCAGCGGCCGGCCGGGCCGCACGCAGGCACCGGGGCGCGGCCCCGGACACAACAGCAACCGACCCCAGGGGGACCCCAGATGGGCAAGACCGCACTGATCACCGGCGTCACCGGGCAGGACGGCTCGTACCTCGCCGAGCTCCTGCTCTCCAAGGGCTACACGGTGCACGGGCTCGTGCGGCGGTCCTCCAGCTTCAACACGGAGCGGATCGACCACGTCTACCAGGATCCGCAGACGGAGAACCGTTCCTTCGTGCTGCACCACGCCGACCTCTCCGACGGCGTCGCCCTGGTGAACCTGCTGCGCGACATACGCCCCGACGAGGTCTACAACCTCGGCGCCCAGTCGCACGTCCGCGTCTCCTTCGACGCCCCCCTCTACACGGGCGACGTGACCGGACTCGGCGCGCTGCGCCTGCTGGAGGCCATCCGGGCCAGCGGTGTCGACACCCGGATCTACCAGGCGTCGTCCTCCGAGATGTACGGCTCCACCCCGCCCCCGCAGAACGAGGCCACCCCCTTCCACCCGCGCAGCCCGTACGGCGCGGCCAAGGTCTTCGCGTACTGGACCACGGTGAACTACCGGGAGGCGTACGACATGTTCGCCGTCAACGGGATCCTCTTCAACCACGAGTCACCCCGCCGCGGCGAGACCTTCGTGACCCGCAAGATCACCCGCGCCGTCGCCCGCATCAAGGCCGGTCTCCAGGGCCACCTCTACCTCGGCAACCTCGACGCCGTCCGCGACTGGGGCTACGCCCCCGAGTACGTCGACGCGATGTGGCGCATGCTCCAGCAGGACGAGCCCACCGACTACGTGGTCGCCACCGGAGTCGCCGCCACCGTGCGGGAGTTCGTGGAGTCCTCCTTCGCCCACGCCGGCCTCGACTGGACCCAGCACGTGCGCTACGACGCCAAGTACGAGCGCCCCAGCGAGGTCGACGCGCTCATCGGCGACGCCTCCAAGGCGCGGGAGATCCTTGGCTGGAAGCCGACGGTGCTGGTACCCGAACTGGCGCGGATCATGGTCGACGTCGATGTCCGCCAGGTCGAGGACCAACTGGCGGGCGCCACCGTGCGGATCGACCGCTGAGGCGTCCCGCTTCGCCTACGATTTGCCGTGTCCCGGCCATTCCCGCGAGCTCAGGGCTTCGTACGGGTATGGCCGGGCGCGTACCCGCCGTATGTCCACAGTGCACCCTCCCGCCTGAACCCCGTTGATTCCAAGTTGGTATGCAATGGGTCAAGTGAGATGACCGGGCCCTCGCGTGAGCCCTAGTCTGCGCCAGTACATATGGCTGTTCGGATAGTTCCAGCCATCAAACCGGGCGAAAGCCCTGGGGGGCCCATGCGTAGATCCAGAGGGCTGACTGCTGCCCTCGCCCTGTCACTGGCCGGCGCCGGCACGGGACTCGGCCTCGTGCTGATGCCCGAGGCGTCCGCCATCACGCCGCCGGTGGCGTTCACCGCCGACGAACTGCCCACCTGGCAGCCGAACGGCGTCGTCTTCGCCATGGAGCAGGCGAACGGCACCGTCTTCGCCGGCGGCACCTTCTCGGCCGTCCGCCCGCCCGACGGCGCCGGCGGCGCCGAGCAGGAAGCGGTCAACTTCGTCGCCCTGGACGCCGCGACGGGCAGCCCCACCTCCTGCAAGCTGGCCTTCACCGTGAGCGACGGCAGCGCCACCGTCCGGGCGCTGGCCGTTTCCAAGGACAAGAAGACCCTGTACGCGGGCGGTTACTTCGGCGCCGTCAACGGCACCCCCGTCTCCAGCCTCGCCGCGATCGACATCGAGAGCTGCACCCCCAAGGCCTCGTTCCACCCGGGCGTGCCCGCCACCGTGCGCGCGCTCGACGTCACCGACGACACGCTCTACGTGGCCGGCGACTTCGGCACCGTCGACGGCCAGACCCGCGAGCGGTTCGCCGCGGTCGACGCGGCCTCCGGTGCCCTCAAGCCCTTCACCGCCAACGCGGACGAGCCCGGCCGGGCCGTCAAGGTCAGCAACGACGGCAAGAACGTCCTGCTCGGCGGCGACTTCTTCGCCGTCAACGGCGCCGGCACCCACGCGCTCGCGGTCGTCGACGCCACCACGGGCGCGGTCACCAAGACGTACTCCAACATCCCGTCCAACTCGGTCGTCAAGCACATATCCGCCGACGCGACGGGCTACTACACGGGCAACGAGGGCTCCGGCGGCGGCGTCTTCGACGGCCGCCTCGGCCTGAACCTCGACTTCGGCGAGAAGTGGCGCGACCGCTGCCTCGGCGCGACCCAGTACGTGCTGCCGTACGACGGAGTCCTCTACAGCTCCTCGCACGCGCACGACTGCTCCACCGAGCTCGAATTCCCCGACGGCAAGCGGCACTTCTTCCTCGCCCAGCCCACCGACCACACCGGCGCCGCCCCCGCGCCCGTGGACGGCTTCGTACGCGGCCCGCGCAAGCTCGGCTGGCACCCCACCGCCAACGACGGCGTCGGTGAGGGCATCGGCCCGCGCGTCATGTCCGTCGCCGAGAAGAACGGCGTCAAGTACCTGTGGGCGGGCGGTGAGTTCACCCTCATCAACGGCCGCCCCCAGCAGGCCCTGACCCGCTTCGCCAGCACCGGTGACATCGGCGCGCCGACCACCCCCGTCGCCAGCGCCGCCAGCGTCAAGCCCGGCGAGGCCCAGGTCCGCTGGCGCACCAGCTACGACCAGGACGACAGCAAGCTCACGTACCGGATCTACCGCAACGGCTCGGCCACCCCGGTCCACACCATGACCGCCGACTCCCTGGAGTTCGAGCGCCCGCAGGCCTCCTGGACCGACACCAGCGTCAAGGCCGGCCAGTCGTACACCTACCGGGTGACCGCCACCGACGCCGCCGGCAACACCAGCGCCCTGTCGGCGAACGCCTCCGTGACCGTCCCGGTCTCCGTCCAGGCCTACCCGGACAAGGTCCGCGCGGACGGCGCCCAGCTGTACTGGCGCTACGACGACACGGTCAGCCCGTACGTCGCCGACTCCTCCGTCGGCGGCAACACCAGCGGCATCCAGGTCAACGCCCCCGCGCTGCGCCAGAGCCCCGGCGCCGTCAGCGGCACCAGCACCGCCATGGGCTTCAACGGCACCAGCCAGCAGGTGCACAGCGACCACCGGCAGTTCGTCGGCAGCGCCTTCACCGTCGAGACCTGGTTCAAGACGAACACCACGCGCGGCGGCAAGCTGATCGGCTTCGGCAACAACACGGTCAACACCAGCGGCTCCTTCGACAAGCAGCTGTACATGACCAACACCGGCCGCCTCGTCTTCGGCGTCTACAACGGCTCGGCCCGCACCATTTCCACCGGCCTGTTCGAGACGTACAACGACAACAAGTGGCACCACGTCGTCGGCACGCAGGGCCCCGGCGGCATGACCCTGTACGTGGACGGCCAGAACAAGGGCACCCACAGCGCCACCACCTCCGCCGCGTACGCCGGCTACTGGCACGTGGGCGGCGACAACCTCAGCGGCTGGCCGAGCCGCCCGACGAGCAACTTCTTCGCCGGGCAGATCGACGAGACCGCCGTCTACCCGTCGGCGCTCACCCAGGCCCAGGTCAAGTCCCACTTCGACCTGGCCAAGGCCCCGACGGACACGGTCGCCAAGGTCGCCGTCTCCGAGGACACCTACATCAACCAGGGCGCCCCGGCCACCGCCTACGGCACCTCGTCCTCCCTCGCGGTGCGCGGCACCTCGGCGTACGAGACGTACCTGCGCTTCACCCTCCCGGCCGCCCCGGCCGGACAGGTCCTGAAGGCCGCCTCCCTCCAGTTCAAGACCTCCACGCAGGCCGGTGCCGGCACCGCCGACACCGTCTCCGTGGTCCCCGTCACCGGCACCTGGAGCGGCGACGGCACGACGTTCAACACCAAGCCCACCCTCGGCACCACCCCGCTCGGCAGCATCGCGGGCGTGCCGGACGGCTCGGCCGTCCAGAACGTCGAACTGGACACCGCCGCGGTCTCCGCGGTGCTGGGCGGCAGCTACAGCCTCGGCCTGACCGGCACGGGCACCGACCCGCTGTGGATCTGGTCCTCGGAGTCCACCGCCGCGGACGCCGCCCCGCAGTTGGTCCTCACCTTCGGCCAGAAGTAACCGCCTGACGGCATACGGGGCCCGGCACGCCAAGCGCCGGGCCCCGTACGCCTACCCACCCAGACGTACGGGAGCCACCTGATGTACCGACGCTCCGCGGCGGCCGCCGTCCTGCTCGCCGCCGCCCTCACGCTGACCGGCTGTTCCGCGGACGACGGCGGGGCCGGTACCGCCCGGACCGCCGATCCGAAGCCGCCGGCCCCGTCCTCCGTCCCCGACCCGGCGGACGCCACCAGCGGGCCGACCGCGGCGGCCCCGCCCGACGCGAAGCCGACGGGCCCGGTCCTGCCCGACGCGAAGCTCACCCCGAAGACGGGCAGCTTCAAGGAGAACGAGAAGAAGTACCTGAGCGGACGCGTCCCGGAGAAGACGGACCCGGCGGCCGTCCTCCAGATCGGCCAGGAGACCTGCCAGCGGGTGGAGCGCACGGCCAAGCGGGACAAGGAAGCCGCGGCCGCGGCCGTCATCTCCGGCGAGGTCACCGGGGCCAGGGAGGCGATCACCCTGCTCTGCCCGGAACAGAAGCCGGTCCTGGAGACCGCGGAGAAGGGCTTCGGCGACGGCCCCCGCACCGCCCCCGCCCCCGGCACCTACCGGGCCCTGACCCAGAGCACCACGTGCACCTGGGAGGTCAGGGCCAAGGACGGCTCCGTCCTCGCCTCGGGTCCGGAAGCCCCGCCCAAGCCGGGCGACCGGATCACGGCCGCCATCCCCGCCGGCGCGGACCGCTTCAGCTCGACGGGCTGCTACGCCTGGCTGCCGGCGTAAGCACCGCCGCGCTTCAACCGCCCCGCCCCGACGGGCGTTTCCCCGCCCGTCTTGCGGGTAACCGCGCCGTCACACGACAGACGGAGGCGAATCCTATGCGGGGCATCGGCGGTTGCATCGCCCTGATCGTGGTGGGGGCCGTCCTCACCTTCGCGAGTGACTGGGAGCTGGAGAGCGTCAACCTCGACCTCGTCGGCCTGATCATGATGGCGGCCGGCTGCGTCGGCCTCGGCGTCTACGCGAGCGTCCTCAAGCGCCGCCGCACCACGGCCGCCTTCCCGGTGGTGGAGGAGCACCACCGGGGCGACCTCTGAGGCCTCAGCGCCGCACGGCCCCCTCGTACACCCCGAGCAGGGTGTCCAGTACGGCGTCCATCGAGAAGGAGGCCGCGGCCAGTTCGCGGGCGGCCGTGGAGGCGCTCGCGTTCGCGGCGGGGGTCAGGAGGTCGAGGACCGCCCGTGCCACGTTCTCCGGTCCCGGTTCGACGGCGCGGCCCGCGCCCGCCGCCGCGATGTCGCGGGCCAGGCCGTTGGAGTGGGTGACCACCGTGGGGACGCCCACCGCGAGGGCCTCCAGGACCGACATGGGGAACGGTTCGTCCACCGAGGGCAGTACGTAGACGTGCGCGCGGCGCAGCTCCGCCAGCACCTCGGGGGTGGACAGGGCCCCCGGGACGGTGAACCGGCCGCCCAGGCCGAGGGAGTCGATCCGGGCCCGGACCGCCGCGGCCTCGCCCTCGTCCGGGCCGGCCACGACGAACTCCGCGTCGGGGTGGACGGCGAGCACCGCCGGGGCCGCGTCCACGAAGTCCACCGGGCGCTTGCGGGCCTGGAGCCGCGCCGAGTACAGGATGCGCGGCGGACCGGCCGGCGGCGGACGCTCCTCCTGCGCCGGGGTGCCGTTGACCAGCCGGACGGCCCGCGCCAGCGGCGAGCCGGCCACCGCGTCGAGCCCCTCCCTCTCGTGCGGGGTCAGGTACAGCACCGCGTCCGCGCCGCGCAGCAGGCGGCGTACCGCCACCGCGTCGAGGACCTTGGCCAGGACCTTCGCGCTCGGGTCCACCATGCCGTGGGTCTGGAGCACCAGCGGTTTGCGGGCCCGCAGCGCGGCCAGCGCCACGGGCAGGGTGACCAGGTCCCGGGCCAGGTGGACGTGGACGGCGTCGGCGTCCCGCACCAGGCGGCCCGCCGAGGCCAGCAGGGCCGGCGAGGTCATCCCGCTGAAGCCGAGGGGCAGCAGCCGGCGGGCCGGGAACAGCTTCGCCGGCACCCCCTCCACCGCGGTCGGCCACGGATCGAAGCCCTCCCCGAGCGCGAGGAGCCGCGCCTCGTGCCCGCGCGCCCGGAGCCCCGCGGCCAGGTTCAGCGCGACCCGTACGGGGCCGCCGAAGGCGTGCGAGGGGGAGTGCAGGGTGACGGCGTGCAGGACTCTCACTTCGGCTCCTCCACCGGGCGGCGGCGCCCGTCCTGGGTCTGCAGGGTCAGGGCGGGCAGGTCCCGGTGCACGACCGCGCCCGCGCCCGCCACCGCGCAGCGGCCCACGGTCAC
>NZ_JBVHWK010000006.1:177523-202956 GCF_055569445.1 Streptomyces sp. NPDC029122
CCGGGCGGCGGCGCCCGTCCTGGGTCTGCAGGGTCAGGGCGGGCAGGTCCCGGTGCACGACCGCGCCCGCGCCCGCCACCGCGCAGCGGCCCACGGTCCCGCCCGCCAGCACGGTGGCCCGTACGGCCACCCACGCGCCGTCCTCGACGGTGATCGGGGCGTTGCGGTAGCGGAAGTCGGAGACCCGGTGGTCGTGCGAGCCGGTGCACAGCATCGACTCCTGCGACAGGCACACGTGCGAACCGATGGTCAGGGGCTCCAGGTTGAGCAGCCAGACGCCCTCGCCGATCCACGTGTGGTCACCGACCTCCAGCTTCCACGGCCACAGCACGCGCACCCGGTGCCGGATCAGCACCCCCTCGCCGATCTTCGCCCCGAAGGCCCGCAGCAGCGCCACGCGCAGCCGGGCGGGACAGAACCAGGCCATGAAGAGGGTGTTCATCACGGCGAACCACAGGGCCTGCGTCAGCAGTCCCCGCCCCTTGTCGTATCCGGCCAGCGTGAAAGCAGGAAGATCGCGCAACAGTCGCCCCTCGTCGTCCGCCCCGGGCGCGCCTCCCCGGGCGCCGAACGCTCAGACTAAACTGCGCGCTGATCACTTACAGGGGTGGGGGCAACAGTGGCCACGGACATACGCGGACCCGCCGTGAAGCCGGTCCCGCCGTCCTTCGAGGACGAGTCCCAGTGGGGGAAGGTCACCGCCCCGCGGACCCTGCTCTCGCGGGCGCTGTCCGTGCCGCTCGCCCTCGGATTCACCGTCTTCCTCCCGCTCTTCGTCGCCGTCCAGCCCGGCGAAGGCCAGCACGACGCCGCATTCTGGCTCCAGTTGCTGCTCACCATGTACGCGGGCGCCCGGCTGTCCGCCATGGTCCTGACCAGCCGTCGGAAACTGCTCCAGGGCTCCTTCTGGCTCTTCGTCTACATGGCCATGGGCGTGGCCCCGCTCGCCCAGGCCGTCCTCGGCCGGGTCCCCACCCCCGTCGTGGGGCCCCGCTCCGACCTCACCCTCGCCATCGGCCTGGTCCTGCTCGGCTGTACGGCCTTCGACGTCGGCGTGCTGCTCGCCCGCCACCGGCCCGCGGGCCGTGCGGGCGGCGCCCCGGGCGAACCCCGGCCGCTCATGGCGCACCGGCGGCGGCTCCAGCTGCTGACCGTCCTCGCCTTCCTGGGCAGCGTGGCCTTCATCCTCAAACTCGGCGGCCCGGCCGTCTTCTTCTCCAGCCGCCAGGAGATCATCGCCGGGATCGAGGAGGCGGGCGTCTCCAACGGTGACGGCCAGGCCGGCCAGGCCCTGCTGCGCGGCTTCGGCACCGTGCCCGCGCTGCTCGCGCTGCTCCTGTACACGCGCTGGCTGATCACCTCGAGGTTCGCCCGGCGCAAGGTGTCGGTCATCGTCACCTGGTCGGCGCTGGCGGTGCTCAACCTGATCGTCAACAACCCGGTCTCCAACCCGCGCTACTGGTTCCTGACCGTGCTGTTCGCGCTGCTGTTCACCGTGTTCCCGGTGAGCGCCGCCATGTACCGGGTGGCGCTGTCGATGGCCGTCGTGGTCGCCCTGCTCGTCTTCCCCTTCGCGGACCGCTTCCGCTACGACGAGAAGAACTACAAGCCCGTCGAGACGACCTCGTTCCTGGAGCCCATGGCGCTCAAGGACTACGACCAGATCGGCATGTTCGCGAACACCATCACCTTCTCCGAGTCCGGCCCCGGCCACTTCTACGGGCGCCAGCTCGCCGGATCCGTCTTCTTCGCGGTGCCCCGCTCGGTGTGGCCGGGCAAGCCGCGCGACACGGGCGTGATGGTCGGCCAGTGGATGGGCACGGTCAACACCAACCTCTCCTCGCCCGTCTGGGCCGAGCTGTGGCTCGACTTCGGCCCGCTGGGCATGGGCGCCGGGCTGCTGGGCATCGGGTACGCCGCCGCGCGCGTGGACCGCCGCTACGCCGAGCGGGCCACGCGCCGCTCCGCACCGGGCAGCCTGATCTCCGTGGTGGTCCCGCTGGTCGCCGGGTACTCCTTCATCCTGCTGCGCGGTCCGCTGCTCCAGGCCTCCGGCCGGGTCGCGATCGCCGCGATGTGCCTCGCGCTCGTGGCCACGTACCGCCAGGACAAGGGCACCACCCTGCGCTGACGCGGCGCGGTCCTGGCCGCATGGCGCCAGGCAGCTTCGGGCCACCCCCGGCCCCTGGAACACCCCCCGCCCGCAGGACATGATCCTGTCAACGCCCCGAGAGGGGCCGGGGAAACGGGGCGGCGCCGCCGAGCGCTCCCCGCAGCCGCACACACCGCACCGCGGGGCGTCCGCGCAGCTGCGGACACGTGGCTCATTCGCGTCCGAAATCTGGGGGATTGTCATGTCTGCTCACACCATCCGTCCCTTGGGCGGGGCCACCACCTTCAGCCGTCGTGCGCTGACCTCGGTCACCGGTCTCGCCCTGGCCGCCTCCGGCCTGGTCGCCCTCGCCGCGTCCCCCTCCCACGCCGCGGGACCCGCCTACCAGATGCCCTTCAGCTGCAACCAGGCATGGCTGGGCAAGACGTACAGCGGTCACAGCCCCTCCGTGCAGTCGATCGACTGGACGCACGGCAGCACGACCGCCAACCAGCCCGTGCTCGCCAGCGCCGACGGCGTCGTCAGCATCGCCACGACCCTGACCAACCCGGATGGCTCGTACCGCAGTTACGGCAAGTACGTGGTCATCGACCACGGCAACGGCTCGAGGACCCTCTACGCCCACCTCAACGGTTACGACGTCAGCGCGGGAACCCGCGTCGTACGGGGCCAGAAGATCGGCGTCGTGGGCAACACCGGCAACTCCTCGGGCGCCCACCTTCACTACGAGCAGCAGTACAACGGCTCCGTCAAGCAGTCCGTCTTCGACGGCGTGCCCTTCCAGATGGGTACGACGCTGACCAGCCGCAACTGCGCCGACACGACGCCCCCGCCGGCGCCGTCGGGCCAGTGGCGGGCGCAGGTCGTGGTGGAGTCGGGCGGCGGCCTCCACCACGCGGTGCGCAACGCGGACCGCACGTGGACCGGCTTCGGCAACGTCGAAAGCGTGACCGGCGCGCTTCCGGGCGGGGTGCGGACCACCGCCGAGGCGGGCATCAACGGCGACACGCACGTCCTCGCCGTGACCAACGAGGGCAAGCTGTACCACTCCATCCGCTTCGCCGACCGCTCCTGGGCGGACTTCGGGGACGTCCACGCCGTCGCGGGCCCCCTGGCCAACGTGACGCACGTGGCGGCGGTCTCCTCGGGCACCGAGCTCCAGGTCGTGGTGGTGGCGGACGGCAAGGTCCACCACACGGTCCGCCGGGCGAACGGGACGTGGGCGCCGTTCGGCGCGGTCGGCAACCCGGGCGGGGCGCCGGTGACGAAGCTCGCGGTCGCCCAGGTGGGGACGGACACGCAGGTCGTGGCGGTCTCGAACGGTTCCCTCTTCCACACGGTCCGGCACGCCGACGGCACCTGGCTGGGCTGGGGCAACGCCTCCGCCGAGACGGGTGTGACCGGTGTCGAGGACGTCGCGGCGGCCGGTACGGGCGGTGACCTCCAGCTGGTGGTGACCACCGAGGGCGGTGCGAAGCGCTACCACGGGGCGCGTTACGCCAGTGGCCAGTGGGACCTGAACGACCTGTCCGCCGTCGTCCCGGCGAGCGTCACCGTCACCGACATCGCGGCGGCCGCGGTGGACAACGAGCTCCAGGCGGCCTTCGTCACCACCGACGGACGGGTCCTGCACACCATCCGCGCCGTGAACGGGACCTGGTCGCCCGCCGCCCCGGTCGACCTGACCGGCGTCCCCGGCACCCGGACCGGTGTCTCGATCACCGGCACCTACAGCTGACCCGGACACACCGCGGGCCCGGGACGACCACCGTCCCGGGCCCGCTCCCGCGCGACGCTCAGGCGGCGGCCGTGACCTCCGCCGGCACCTTCAGGCGGCCCACCCGCAGCCACCCGGCGGCGGCCTTCGCGGCGGAGCCCAGGGCCAGGCCCCAGGCGGCGCCCGCGACCCCCCACACGGCGTACCCGCCCAGCAGCAGGCCCACCGACAGCAGCGAGTACACCACCTGGAGCGAGAGGGTGGCCTTCGGACGGAGCACGCGCAGGGTCAGCAGCGCGCAGGTACCGAGGCCCATGACCGCGTACTGCGCGCCCGTGGCGGGCAGCAGGGCCGAGGCGGAGGCCCAGGTGTCGCCCAGCAGCTCCCGCCCCAGCCGGTCCGGCAGGGCGTACAGCACCGCCGCCCAGCCCGCGCCCAGTACCGCGAGGACCCCTCCCATCAGCGCGGTCAGCCGGACCACGCCCCGCTTGCCGGACGCCCGCCCGACCACCGGCGGCCCGAAGGCGTTCGCCGAGTTGAACAGCACGTTCAGCGGGCCGAAGAGGGTACTGGCGCCGCGCAGCGCACCGACGGCGAGCGGTGTCGCGAACACGCCGAGCCCGAGCACCGCCAGCTGGCTGGAGCCGTTGCCCACCGCGAACTCGACGACGAAGCGCCGCCCGAGGTGCCCGCGCCGCAGATAGGGCCGCAGGTCGCCGCGCACCCCGCGCACGAACGGCCGCAGCAGCCACAGGCCCAGCCCCAGCGCGGGCAGCGCGGACAGCCCCCACACCAGCACCAGCCGGCCCGCCGAAGCCCCGTACGGCTGCACGGCCAGCGCCCCGGCCACGCACCCCAGCCGCAGCGCGTCCGCGGCCAGCGCCCGCTCGGGCACCCGCAGGGCGGAGAAGCAGTAGCGCAGTCCGTCCTGGACGAGCACCGCCGGCAGGACGAGTCCCAGCGCGAGGAACGCCCACCCGGCGTCCCCGGGCACCGCGAGGCCCACAGCGGCCGGCACCAGCCCGGCGGCGGCCGAAGCGGCGGCCGTGAACAGCACGGAGGAACGGCACACCGTCGCCAGCCGCTCGCCCTTCTCCAGCACCACGGTCTGGCCGACGTACGCCATGTTCAGCCCGAGGAGCACGCTGAAGGCCACGTACACCGTCGAGAAGGCGGCGAAGCCCGAAGCGGACGACAGCCTGGCCGCCAGGACCAGGACCAGGATGTTCGTGGCGCTGGCGGCGGCCTGGTCCAGGACCGAGGAGACCGCGGCGAGTCCCCGCCGGCTCACCTGCGGCCCGTGCGGACGGTGCGCAGCGCCACCGTGTCGCTGCCGTCGCCCGGGACGCTCTCCCCGGCTCCGGCGCCCTCCCCGGCCGGCGGCTCCGGCCGTGCCGCGCCGTCGCCAGACGCGTCGTCGGCGGCCCCGGCGCGGGCCGCGCCGCGCTTGTCGGAGTGCGGCGGCGCGTGCAGCACGGCGCCCAGCACGGTCCCGCCGGCGCCGCTGATCAGCTCGCGGATCCGGGCCAGGTCGGTGCGGTGCACGGCACGCGGGTCGCAGACCACCAGGACGCCGTCGACCCGGTCGACCAGGGCGAGCGCGTCGGCGTACGAGAGGACGGGCGGCGCGAGCACCACGACGGTGGAGTTGGGGGAGTCGGCCTCGGCGATCAGCCGGGTGGTGCGCGGGGAGGTCAGCGCACGGGCCACGTTGCGCACCCGGTCGCCGGGGATCAGGTCGAAGTCGCCCGATTCCCCGGCGTCCACGACGAGCTGGCGTCCGTCGGGCCACTCGGGGGCGGCCGCGTCCGCGCCGCCCGGCGGCTGGCTCCAGCGCGGCCGCCCGGCCGCGTCCGTGGGGAGCTGGCTGGCCAGTACCGGGGTGCGCAGGTCGGCCTCGATGAGCAGGACGTCCTTGCCGGTCTCGGCGAAGGAGGCGGCCAGGTTCACGGCCACGGCGGCGGCCGTCTCGCTGCTGCCGCGCGGGGCGACGACCAGCAGTCGGCGCCGGTCCGCGAAACGGGAGTCGTAGGCCAGCCGGAAGGCCACCGAGCGGTACTCCTCGGCGAGCCGCGGATCGGCCTCCCCGGCCGCGAGGAGCGGGCCGCCGCCGGTCCGGTCCCGGGGCAGGTAGCCCAGTACGGGCGCGCGCAGGGACCGGGCCACGTCGCCCTCCGAGCGCGGCGCCGGGTCGAAGACGAGCCGGACCCATGCGGCGAGCAGGCCGAGCGCCAGGCCCACGGCCGCGCCCAGCGCGAGCGACATGGGGAGGCCCGGCCCGTCGGGAGCGGCGGGCGGGGTCGCGGCGCTGGTGACCCGGCCCGGGGTCATGTCCAGGGCCTGCAGCTTGGCGATGTTGCCGTTGAGGGTGTTGACCTTGTTCTGGAGGTCGGTCCGCGAGGAGAGGGCCGCGTCGCGGGCGGTTCCCGCCGGCATGTTGTTGATCTGCCGGGCCACCTCGTCGAGCTGCTTGGCGATCGGGTCGCGCTGGGCCTCGTACCCCTTGACCATCGTGTCGCGGGTGACGTCGAGGGCCTCCCGCCGCTTGAGCAGGTAGGCGGCGGCCATGCCGTTGGCGCGCTTGGCGGCCTCCTTGGGGGAGGCCGCGGTGTAGGTGAACCGGAGCACCATCGTCTGCGGCGGGTTGGTCACCTGGAGGCCGCCGCGGAGGGCCCGGAAGTCCTTGTCGGGCACGCCGAGCGTCTTCGCGGCCTGTTCGGCCGTGGAGCTGGAGAGCGCGACCTGGCGTTCCGAGCCGATGTTGATGGCCTTGTCGGGGGCCATGCTCGGGTTGAACGGGTCGTCGGTGGGTGCGCGCAGCACCACGTCCGCGACGGACACGTAGGTGTCCGACGTGGACACGCCGAGGTAGACGCCGCCCAGCAGGCCGACCGCCACGCCCGCGCCGAGGACCCGGCGGTAGCGCAGCAGCTGCTTGAACTGGTCGCGCAGGAGATCGGGTTCGTCCTCGGACGGGGCCGTCGCCGGGCGGTTCGTCTCGGTCACGGGCGCGGTCCCCCAAGTGCTTCGTCGATGAGTGCGTCGATGCGGGCCAGGCCCGCCTCGCGGCTCAGGTGGGCCGCCACGTGCGCCGGCCCCGCCGCGCCCAGGGCCTCCGCGCCCTCGGGGTCCTCGGCCAGGGACCGGACGGCCTTCAGCAGGGCCTCGGGGTCCTCCGGCGGTACGAGCACCCCGGCGCCCGAACGCTCCACCTCCTGCGCGGTTCCGCCCCGCGCCGCGACGGAGGCGACGACGGGCCGGCCGGCCTGGAAGTAGGAGGTGAGCTTGGACGGGACGCTCATGTCCAGCACGCCGGCGTGCTGCGTGACCGCGAGGACGTCCGCCGCGGCGAGGACGTCCGGGAACTCGCCGTCCGCGGCCGGGGGGATGATGTCCAGGTTCGGCACGTCGGCGGCGAGGCTCGCGAGCGCCGCGCGCTGGCTGCCGTCGCCCATGAGGACGAAGCGGACGTCCGGATCCAGCCGGGCGGCACCGACGAGGACTTCGAGGCCCTGCTTGAGGCCCATGTTCCCGGAGTGCAGGACGACGGTCTGGCCGGGCGCCCAGCCCAGGTGGTGGCGCGTCTCCCCGCGCGGCCTGGTGGGCCTCGGCACGTGGGACCAGTTGGGGACGAGACGGATCCGCCCCGGGTCCACGCCCATCGCCACGACCCGGTCCACGAAGGTCTCGTGGATGACGCCGACCAGGGTGGCCCGCCTGAGGGCGTACGCCTCCGCGCGCCCGGCGATCGCGGCCGCCTTGTCGCCGCCGCTGATGCCGCTCTGCGCGGCCGCGGCGCCCATCAGGTCCTGGACGACGGGTACGAACGGCACCTTCCAGCGGGCCGCGAGCCGTGCGGCCGTCACCCCGCCGGCGAGGCTCGGCATCTGCGCCATGACGGCGTCCGGCCTGGGCATCCGGGGCGGGGCCACCGCACCGTGCAGCAGGATCGATCCTTCGAAGAGGGCCCGTCGGAGGGCGGTCTGACGGGGCGGCACGGTGTGCGCGCGCCGGTGCACGGTGACCCCCGCGCGCCGTTCCGTGCGCCGCAGCGCCCCCTTGTACTCCGGCTCGAGCGACCAGGCCGGATAGTGCGGCATGCCCGCCAGGACGTGCGTGTCGTGGCCGGTACTCGCCCAGTGCTCCGCGATCTGGGTGGCGTACGGCCCTATGCCCGCATGCTCGGGGGCGTAGTTGGTGGAAACCAGCAGCAGGCGCCGGTGACCGGATGTGGACACTGAACGTCCCCTTCTCCCCTGGATGATGCGCACGTCACCCTATTCGTTCACCGACGGGCTATGGAACGTGCACGCTATTGTCTGCTGAACCGCCGCACCGGGGGGTGCGGCCGCTGGGGGGTAACCGATGACGGAGCGCGAATTGACCGATCCTGTGCCGTCCACGCGCAGGCCGTACCGGGTGGGATACGCGCCCGGTGCCTACGACCTCTTCCACATAGGCCACCTCAACATCCTCCGGCACGCCCGCAGCCGGTGCGACTACCTGGTGGCCGGCGTGGTCTCGGACGAGATGGCCGAACTGGCCAAGGGGCGGCGCCCGATGATCCCGCTCGTCGAGCGGCTGGAGATCGTCCGCAGCGTCAAGTACGTCGACGCGGCCTTCGTGGAGACGGTCCCCGACAAGGTGGAGACCTGGAGGCAGGTCCGCTTCGACGTCATCTTCAAGGGCGACGACTGGCGGGGCACCCCCAAGGGGGAGAAGCTGGAACGGGACTTCGCCGCCCACGGGGTCGACGTCGTCTACTTCCCCTACACCGTGCACACCTCCAGTACCCAGCTGCGCCGGGCCCTGGACGTCCTCGCCCAGCCGGCGGGCCCGCCGTTGGAGCAGCTCACCGCCGAACGGCGCTGAGCTCGCGGAACCACTTCGCCAGGAACGCCAGCAGGAACAGGGCGGCGACCGCGCCCAGGCCCGCGTACGCCCAGCGGAACAGCGTCCCGCCGCCCAGCAGCAGGAACACCAGGCAGAACACCCCGTAGTCCACGGGCAGCAGCGCCACCGCGCGCAGGGTCGACGGCGCGGCGGCCGGGCTGCCCGGGGCGGGCTTCGGCTTGAGCTTCTCGGTCAGCAGCCCGCCGAAGAAGGTGACGACCGCGGCGAACTGGAAGCCCAGCGGCACCAGCAGCCAGCCGTCCGAGCCGGTCCCGTAGGCCTCGGGGAACCGGTGGAAGGCGATGAGCACGCAGGCGTGCAGAGCGGTCAGCTTGGCGGCGTCCACGACGTGGTCGAGCCACTCGCCCGCCGCGCTCCCGCCACCGCGCAGCCGGGCCAGCTGGCCGTCGGCCGAGTCGAAGGCGAAGCCGACCGCGAGCGCCGCCCAGACGGCCACGCCCAGCCCCCACGAGGGCGCGGCCAGGGCGACCGCCGCCACGGCCGCGAAGCTGAACGCGGCGCTGACGAGGGTCACCTGGTTGGGGGTCAGGCCCAGCGCGTAGGAGCCGGCGGCCAGGTACCGGCCGGCGGGCCGGTTGACGAACCGCGAGTAGAGCGACACCCCCTTGGCCGACTTCTGCGCTCCCCGCAGTTCCCGGAGGGCGGTCCCGACTCTCCCCATGCGTGCCCCTGTTCATGTGGTCATGTGTTCGTGTGTTCACAGGAAGGGCACATCATCGCAGGGGGAGCGAAAGGTTCCGCTCCGGATCGGCCAACTCGCCTCAGGAGCGGGCGGGACGGCTCCGGCGAGCGGGCCGGCTCCGGCAGGCGGGCCGGCGAGCCACCGCAGGGCCGGCCCCCGCCCGCATGGCCCGCTCCCGCCCGCAGGGTCAGCTCACCACCCGCAGCAGCAGCACCGACCTCGCCGGAACCGTCAGCGGCTCCCCGCCCCGGTGCCGCGTCCCGGGCGGAGCCGCCTGCGCCTCCCGCGAGGTGTCCAGCACCAGCTCGTACGCCGTCGCCCACGGCGCGCCCGGCAGCACCCACTCCACCGGCCCGTCCCCGGCGTGCAGCAACGCCAGGAAGCTGTCGTCCGTCACCTGCCGGCCCCGCTCGTCCCGCCCCGGGATGTCCCGCCCCGAGAGGTACAGGCCCACCGCCGCGGCCGGCGCGTACCAGTCCCGCTCCGTCATCTCCGCCCCCGCCGGGGTGAACCAGGCCAGGTCCCGCAGCCCGTCCGCACCCTGGGCCCGGCCGGAGAAGAACGCCCGCCGGCGCAGCACCGGATGGGCCTGGCGCAGCGCGATCAGCCGCCGGGTCAGCGCGAACAGCCCGTTCCACTCCGGGTCGGACAGCAGCGACCAGTCCACCCACCCCGTCTCGTTGTCCTGGCAGTACGCGTTGTTGTTGCCGCCCTGCGTGCGCCCGAACTCGTCGCCCGCCACCAGCATCGGCACGCCCGTCGACAGCAGCAGCGTCGTCAGCAGGTTGCGCAGCTGCCGCCGCCGCAGCGCCCCGATCCGCGGATCCCCGCTCTCGCCCTCGGCCCCGCAGTTCCAGGACCGGTTGTCGTTGGTGCCGTCCCGGTTCGCCTCCCCGTTCGCCTCGTTGTGCTTGCGCTCGTACGAGACCAGGTCCCGCAGGGTGAACCCGTCGTGCGCCGTCACGAAGTTCACCGAGGCGTACGGCCGCCGCCCGCCCCACGCGTACAGGTCGCTCGACCCCGACAGCCGGTACCCCAGGTCCCGTACGTCGGGCAGCGCGCCCCGCCAGAAGTCCCGTACGGCGTCCCGGTAGCGGTCGTTCCACTCCGTCCACAGCGGCGGGAACGCGCCCACCTGGTAGCCGCCCGAGCCCACGTCCCACGGCTCCGCGATCAGCTTGACCCGCCGCAGCACCGGGTCCTGGGCGATCACCGCGAGGAACGGCGACAGCATGTCCACGTCGTGCATCGAGCGGGCCAGCGCCGCCGCCAGGTCGAAGCGGAAGCCGTCCACCCCCATCTCTGTCACCCAGTACCGCAGGGAGTCGGTGATCAGCCGCAGCACGTGCGGGCGCCCGGCGTGCAGGGTGTTCCCGCAGCCCGTGTAGTCGGCGTAGCGGCGCTGGTCGGGCTGGAGCCGGTAGTAGCCCCGGTTGTCGATCCCGCGCAGCGACAGGGTCGGGCCCAGTTCCCCGGCCTCCGCCGTGTGGTTGTAGACCACGTCGAGGATGACCTCGATTCCCGCCGCGTGCAGGGCCTTCACCATCCGTTTGAACTCGCCGACCTGCTGCCCCGCCGTCCCGCTGGCGGAGTACCCGGCGTGCGGGGCGAAGTACCCCACCGAGTTGTAGCCCCAGTAGTTGCGCAGCCCCCGCCGCAGCAGGTGGTCCTCGTGCGCGAACTGGTGCACCGGGAGCAGCTCCACCGCCGTCACGCCCAGCGTCTTCAGGTGCTCCACCGCCGCCGGATGGGCGAGCCCCGCGTACGTCCCGCGCAGCTCCTCGGGAACACCCGGATGGCGCATCGTGAACCCGCGCACGTGCAGCTCGTAGATCACCGAATCGGCCCAGGGCGTCTTCGGCCGGACGTCGTCCGACCAGTCGTCGTCATCGTGGACGACCACCCCCTTCGGGACGTACGGGGCCGAGTCCCTGTCGTCCCGGACCGTGTCCGCGATGTACTGCTGCGGCCAGTCCCGCACGTGCCCGTACACCTCCGGCGGCAGCGAGAACTCCCCGTCCACCGCCCGCGCGTACGGGTCCAGCAGCAGCTTCGCCGGGTTGTACCGGGCACCCGTCCAGGGGTCCCAGCGCCCGTGCACCCGGAACCCGTACCGCTGCCCGGGCCGCACGCCCGGGACGAAGCCGTGCCAGATCTCGTGCGTCAGCTCGGTCAGGGTGCAGCGGGTCTCCGCCCCCAGCGCGTCGAACAGGCACAGCTCCACCGCCTCCGCGCCCTGCGCCCAGAGCGCGAAGTTGGTGCCCTCCACCCCGGCCGGCCCCGCGTGGTAGCGGGCCCCCAGCGGGTGCGAGGAACCGGGCCACACCGGTGGCGGCGGGTGCGCGGCCGCCCGTAACACCTTGGCCTGGACCCGCGCCCGTACGGCGTCCATGCCCGCGACGGTCCTGCTGGCGTCGCTGGCGGCGGTATCCACCGCCTCTTGCTCGGCTGCGCTCGACACTGCCCGCCTCCACGGCTCCTGGGTACCGGCGGGGGAGTGCGGCCCGGCGTCCCGGCCGGGCCCGCCCCCGTCTGGTCCTTCCCACTGTTCTGCCCGGACTGTTCTGCCCGGAACGTGCCCGGCCCTCACGTTTCCCCCGGAGGGCCCCGGTCGTTGGAGGGGGCGTGACTCTTCTGACGAGGCGGGCAGGGGCGGGCTTGGCCGCCGTGGCGGCGTGGGCGGGCCTGCTGGGCGGGCTCACCGGCTGCACGGGGGACGGCAGGTCCCCCGTGGAGATCCAGCTGCCCGGCAAACCGCGCTCCCCCGACGAGGCCATCCGGATCACCCCCGGGGACAACGCCAAGGGCGTACCGGCCGACGGCCCGCTCCGGGTGCACGTCCCCGAGGGACGCCTCGAACGGGTGAGGGTCACCAAGGTCGAGGACGCCCAGGAGGAGGAGGTCCCCGGGGAGATCGCCGCCGACGGCCTCAGCTGGAGCCCCGACCCCGACGCCGGCCGGCTCGCGCTCGCCGCCAAGTACACCGTCGACGCGGTCGCCCTCGACGGGCACAACCGCCGCCAGGCCCGGCACACCACCTTCACCACCTACGTCCCCGAGGAGCGGTTCATCGGCTACTTCAAGCCCGAGAATCGCTCCACCGTCGGCACCGGGATGATCGTCTCCTTCAGCTTCAACCGGCCGATCAAGCAGCGAGCCGACGTGGAACGGGCCATCACCGTCACCGCCCGGCCGCCCGTTGAGGTCGTCGGCCACTGGTTCGGCGGCGAGCGCCTCGACTTCCGGCCCAAGGAGTACTGGAAGCCCGGAACCGAGGTCACCGTCAGGATGAAGCTGCGCGACATCGAGGGCGCGCCCGGCTCGTACGGCATCCAGGACAAGACCATCCGCTTCACCGTCGGCCGCTCCCAGGTCTCCACCGTCGACGCGGAGGCGCACACCATGGAGGTCCGCCGGGACGGGCAGCTGCTGTCGACCATCCCCATCAGCGCCGGAGCGCCCAAGAACACCACCTACAACGGCAAGATGGTGGTGATGGAGATGTTCGACGTGACCCGGATGAACGGCGCCACCGTCGGCTTCACCAGCGAGGACGGCAAGGGCGAGTACGACATCCCGGACGTCCCGCACGCCATGCGGCTCACCGCCTCCGGCACCTTCCTGCACGGCAACTACTGGGCCAGCCCCGACACCTTCGGCACCACCAACACCAGCCACGGCTGCGTGGGCCTGCGCGACGACAAGGGAGGCGGCTCGGACACCCCGGCGGGCTGGTTCTTCGACCGGACGCTGGTCGGCGACGTGGTGGAGGTCGTGAACTCGCAGGACAAGACCGTCGCCCCCAACAACGGACTGGGCGGCTGGAACATGTCCTGGGCCGACTGGGTGGCGGGCTCCGCCATCGGCTGACGCGCCGGCCCACCCGCCCGCCACACCTCCGCGGACACACCCCGGACGTCCCCGCACCCCGGAGAAGCGGCGCGATCGAGTGATTGTCGGACCGGAATGCCGTACGCGGAGAGTGTCTTCCGTCCCCGTGCCGGTGCGCGCCCGCAGCCTGTCAGGGCCATCGGCGCGGGCGGATGGCGCAGACAGCGGACGGAGTGTCATGTCAGCAAGGAACTGGACCCTCGGGCTGGCCGTGGGCGCCGTACTCGCGGCCGGGGCCCCCACGGCCCACGCCGCGGGCCCGGACGCCGAGCCCCCCACGGCGGCGCGCGCCCTCAGGGCCCCGCTGCCCGGCGGCCTCGGGCCCTGCATTCCGGGCGGTACCGGCCCCGGCGAGGGCTGCCCGTCCCCCTACCCGGACCCCAACAACCTGCCGTTCACCGGCCGCGACCGCAACATCAACGTGTTCGTCGGCGGGGACATGCTCGTCCGCCGGGGCGCCGCCGAGGCGGAGGGCAAGGTCGTCGTCCTCGGCGACTTCGACATGAACAAGTCCGCCGGCGGACTCGTCTACAACGTGGGCATCGCCGGAGTCGGCTCCCGGGTCCCCCCGCCGAAGGACTCCGACTTCCTCACCACCGGCGGGGACGTCACCGTGGCCCCCCGCCAGTCCCTCCTCGCCGACGGCGGAACCGTCCGCTACGCGGGCAGCCTCACCGGAACCGTCACCGGCATCCTCACCCACGACCCGGACGCCGCCGTCCCCTACAGCCGCCTGCGCGGCGAGCTCACCGCGGCCAGCACCTGCTACGCCCTGCCCGGGGGAGTCCCCCGCACGCCGACCGGCCGGGCCGTGTGGAGCGCCCAGGAGACCGTCTTCACCGGTGACGGGGCCTCGCCCCTCCAGGTCTTCAACGTCGACTTCGACCTCTCCGGCCCCTCCGGCGCGCAGCAGACCCTGCGCTTCGCCGGGATCCCGGACCACGCCACCGTCCTGGTCAACGTCACCGGGGAGTCCCCCGCCCTGCGCGTCAACAACGCCCTGCTGCCCGCCGGGCTGCGCGAGCGGCTGCTGTGGAACTTCCCCGACGCCCGGTCGGTCACCCTGGCCGGCTCGGCGCAGCTCGGCGGCAGCGTGCTGATCGGCCCGCGCGCGTCGGTCGCCACCGTCTCCGTCATCGGCCTGAACGGCCGGTTCTTCACCGCGGGCAGCGTGACCCACACCAGCCCGACGGAGACCACCGGCCTGGGCGCGGAGCTCCACGCCTACCCCTTCGACGGGGACCTGCCCGACTGCGCGCCGGTCCCGCCGGCCAGGGGCGCGGTGACGGTCGTCAAGCACGACGAGGACGGCCGGCCGCTGCCCGGTGCGCGGTTCGAGCTGTGGAAGGAGACCAACGGCCGCGACGGCCTCCAGTACGAGGGCCAGGACCCCGACACCAAGGTGGACGAGTGCACCACCCTCGCGGACGGAACCTGCCGGCGCGATGAGGAGCCCGGTACCTACTACTGGCGCGAGACGGCCCCGCCCCCCGGCTACGAGCTCCCCGCGGACCCGGTGCACGTGCTGGTCCTGACGGCGGAGAACGTCTCGGAGGGCGTCCGCCGGGTCGCGGTGAACCGCAGGACCCCGCAGCCGCCGGACGGCAGCGCCAGGGTGGTGCTGCGCAAGGTCGACAAGGACACCGGCGAGCCGCTGGCCGGCGCCCGCTTCGAGCTGTGGCGCGAGAGCAACGGGACCGCGGGCCTGCAGACCCGCGAGAGCGCCGACAGCCGGCTCGACGGCGTCTGCGTCACCGACGAACGGGGCTCGTGCACGGTCGAGCTGCCGGTGGGGGAGCGCTACTACTGGCGGGAGGTGGGCCTCCCGGCGGGCTACGAGCGCCCCGGAGACCCGGTCACCGCCTTCGAGCTGGAGCGGGGTGACACCGAGGAGGAGGTCGTCGTCACCGTCCCGAACCGGAAGGAGGAGGACCGGACCGGCACCATCAGGGTCCTGAAGAAGGACGCGAAGACGAAGCGGCCGCTGCGCGGGGCGGAGTTCGAGCTCTGGAGGGAGACCAACCACACCGCCGGCCTCCAGCAGCGCGGCATCAACGCCGACGAGCGGACCGGGGCCGAGTGCACCACCGGCCGGGACGGCGTCTGTTCCTTCGACGGGCTCGCCGACGGCGCGTACTACGTCGTCGAGGTGGACGTCCCCGAGGGCTACGCCCTGCCGCGCGACCCGGTGACCGGCCCGCTGACGCTGGACGGCCGGACCCCGGGCCACCGGATCGCCGTCACCCTCCTCAACCAGCGCGCGCACGACGGCCGGCCCTGCCCCTGCGAGGACAAGCCGGACCACGGGCGTCCCGAGCACGGGCGTCCGGAGCACGGTGGGCCAGAGCACGGGCGTCCCGACCACGGCCGCCCCGACCACGACGGGCCGGAGCACGGCCGTCCCGAGCACTGACGCACCGACGGTTCCGGCCGGTCCCCGGGTGACGGGCCCGGGGGCCGGCCGCGAGGGCCGACACCCCGGCCGCCCCGGCACTTGGGACGGAACGGTGACATGACTGTGCCTATTCGTAATCTCCCCATGTGATTTCCTGACGACAAGCGCGCGACTGTCCGTGCGCGGGGGACATGGGGAGAACACGAGTGAACCTGCAGCCGATACGCGGACGCGTCCGCACCGGCCTGCCGGCCGTTCTGCTGGGGGCGGCCCTGCTGCTGACCAGCGCGTGCAGCGGCGGGGGCAACAGCGCGGGCAGCGGCGGGGACAACGGCAAGCCCGGGGGCGGCACGGCCAAGACCGGCACCGAGGCGTCCAAGGCCGTGGTCAGCGTCAAGCCGGACGACGGGTCGAAGGAGGTCGCCACCAGCGGCGTCCTGAAGATCACCAGCAGCGGGGGCAAGCTGACCGCCGTGACGGTGGCCGACACCAAGGGCAACGCGGTGGAGGGCAAGCTGGCCGCCGACGGCGCGACCTGGGAGCCCGCCCGCCACCTGGCCGCCGCCACCGAGTACAAGGTGCACGCGGTCGCCAAGGACGAGGCCGGCCGCGAGTCCGCCAAGGACACCACCTTCACCACCCTCACTCCGCAGAACACCTTCGTCGGCCACTACACGCCCGAGGACGGCTCGACCGTCGGCGTGGGCATGCCGGTGTCCATCAACTTCACCCGCGGCATCACCAACACGGAGGCCGTCGAGAAGGCGATCACCGTGACGTCCGAGCCGTCCGTGCCGATCGAGGGCCACTGGTTCGGCAACGACCGCCTCGACTTCCGTCCCGAGAAGTACTGGGCCGCGGGCACCAAGGTCACCGTGAAGCTCGCGCTCGACGGCGTCGAGGGCCGCCCCGGCGTCTACGGCAAGCAGACCCGCACGGTCAACTTCACCATCGGCCGCTCCCAGGTCACCACGGTCGACGCGAGCTCCAAGAAGATGGAGGTCGTCCGCGACGGCCAGGTGCTCAAGACCATCCCGATCACCGCGGGCGCCCCGTCGACGACCACCTACAACGGACAGATGGTCATCAGCGAGAAGTACAAGGTGACCCGGATGAACGGCGCCACCGTCGGCTTCGGCGGCGAGTACGACATCTCCGACGTCCCGCACGCGATGCGGCTGTCGACCTCCGGCACCTTCGTCCACGGCAACTACTGGGCCTCCTCGAGCACGTTCGGCTCGGAGAACGTCAGCCACGGCTGCGTCGGCCTGGAGGACGAGCGCGGCGCCGGCGACCCCAACACCCCCGCGGCGTGGTTCTACAACGAGTCGCTGATCGGCGACGTGATGATCGTGAAGAACTCCAAGGACAAGCAGATCGCCCCGGACAACGGCCTCAACGGCTGGAACATGGACTGGGCGGAGTGGATCAAGTAGTCCCACCGCTCGCGTAGTCCCGGTGGCCCGGTGCTGTGACCCACAGCACCGGGCCACTTGGCGTTAACCGCCGCTAACCTTCCCCGTATGACCATCTCTCTCGAAGTCTCCGAAGGCGTCGGCACCATCCTGCTGGACCGCCCGCCCATGAACGCCCTGGACATCGACACCCAGGACCGGCTGCGCGCGCTCGCCGCGGAGGCCACCGACCGCGCCGACGTGCGCGCCGTCATCCTCTACGGCGGGGAGAAGGTGTTCGCGGCCGGCGCGGACATCAAGGAGATGCAGAACATGGACCACGCGGCCATGGTCGCCCGGTCCCGCGCGCTCCAGGACGCCTTCACCGCCGTCGCCCGCATTCCCAAGCCCGTCGTCGCCGCCGTCACCGGCTACGCCCTCGGCGGCGGTTGCGAGCTCGCCCTGTGCGCCGACTACCGCATCGCCGCCGACAACGCCAAGCTCGGCCAGCCCGAGATCCTGCTCGGCCTGATCCCGGGCGCGGGCGGCACCCAGCGGCTCTCCCGGCTGATCGGCCCCTCCAAGGCCAAGGACCTGATCTTCACCGGCCGCATGGTCAAGGCCGAGGAGGCCCTCGCCCTCGGCCTGGTGGACCGGGTCGTGCCCGCCGCCGAGGTGTACGAGCAGGCGCACGCCTGGGCCGCCAAGCTCGCCCAGGGCCCGGCGATCGCGCTGCGCGCCGCGAAGGAGTGCGTGGACGCGGGCCTGGAGGCCGACATCGACACCGGCCTGACCATCGAACGCAACTGGTTCGCGGGCCTGTTCGCCACCGAGGACCGCGAGCGCGGGATGCGGAGCTTCGTCGAAGAGGGCCCGGGCAAGGCCAAGTTCGTCTGAGCGCAGCCGTATGAGCAAGCCGTATGAGCGCCGCCGTGCGGCGGGTGCCTCGAGGGCCGCATGAGCTCGGCTGCACGAAACCCGTGCGGGTGGATTAGCCAGGCCTTAAGGCAGCCTTAAGGGCCATCGGTGATCCACCGACCGTGATCGCCGGGCCGCGCACCGTCACCGCAGGTGAGAGTCGTCCGTGCGGCCCTCGGTTGCCCGTCGCATATGCCGGTACGCCCCCTCGGGACCCTCGGTTCCGGGGGGTGTATTCCCGCGGAACGGCCCGGGCGGGTGTGCGGGCCGTCCATGATGGGTGCATGGCGGGCCTGGAGGGTGTGGAACAGCCGCGGCAGCGCAGCAGCGCTTCGGCCGTACGGCTGACGGCGGCGGTCGAGGACGAACAGGGCCTGAGGGCCCTGGAGTTGTACGGGAACCCGTCCGAGGCGGAGGTGACGTTGCCGTCCATGCCGGAGTCCGCCGGTACGGCCCGCCGGCTCACCCAGAGCGTCGTGGTCCGCTTCTGGGGCCTGTCGCCGCAGATCTCCGAGCACGCCGTCCTGCTGGTCTCCGAGCTCGTCGGCAACGCCGTCCGCCATACCGGGGCGAGGTCGTTCGGCTTACGCATGCTGCGCCGGCGCGGGTGGATCCGGGTGGAGGTGCGCGATCCCTCGCGGGGGCTGCCCTGCCTGATGCCGGTCCACGAACTGGACACCACCGGCCGGGGGTTGTTCCTCGTGGACAAGCTCTCCGACCGCTGGGGCGCGGACCTGCTGCCGCGCGGCAAGATCACCTGGTTCGAGATGCGGGTCGCCGACCGCTGAGGGCCCCGGAACGCCAGAAACCCCCTCTTGCCCAGGTGGGGCGCGGCGGGGGTTTCATGGGTGCGCCGAGGACCGGTGGGGTGTGTGATCCTCGGCGAGGACTTCGCTCGGGTCAAAGGGAAGCCGTGGTTCCGACTATGGCAGACGAGTCACGGAACGCCAAAAGTCCCGACTCGGACATAAGTGTGCATATCCCAAGAGTTTCCATCTAAATCCTAGGTGAGATGGGCCACTCACCTCGCAATCAGCGAATAAATATCGACCGCTCTGTGTAAATCGTTGATCACATAGCGGACGATCGCCCCTGAGGGGCCATTCGACGGAAGTCCCAAATTGGGTCAATCATTACCTTCGGCGCCATCCGGCCCTTAAATGGGCGGGTGCTCTGTTACCCAGACCGTCGTACGGCCCTGCGCGCCACGGCGGCGGCCGCCGCCGGCGTCCTCACCGCGGCCTGCGACACGGACGGCGGTCCGGCGGCGCCGGGACCCGCCCGGGCCGCTCCCGCCCGTCCCGCCCGGCCGGCCGGGCCGGCACCGGCCGCCCCGCGGCGCTTCCCCGGGCAGCCCGTGGAGATCGCGCACGGCCCCCGCGACCGGCCCCGGGTCGCCCTCACCTTCCACGGCAACGGGGACCCCGCCATCGCCCGGACCGTACTCGCCACCGCGGAGAAGTCCGGCGCGCGGGTCACCGTACTGGCCATCGGCAGCTGGCTCGACGAACACCCCGCCATGGCCCGGCGGATCCTCGACGGCGGGCACGAACTGGGCAACCACACCCAGCGGCACCTCGCGATCAACCACATGTCCGAGGCGGACGCCTACGCCGAGATCGCCGGCTGCGCCCAGCGCCTCAAGCGCCTCACCGGCTCGATCGGCACCTGGTTCCGCCCCTCCCAGACCCAGTACGCCACCCCGCTCGTCCGGCGGCTCGCCCAGCGGGCGGGCTACCCGCACGTCCTCTCGTACGACGTGGACTCCCTCGACTTCACCTCGCCCGGCGCGGCGGCCGTCATCCGCAACGTCACCGGGACCATCCAGCGCGGATCGGTGGTGAGCCTGCACTTCGGCTACGCGGACACGGCCGACGCGATGCCGCCCCTCCTCGAAGAACTCGCGCGCCGCGAACTGCGCGCGGTGACCACCACGGAGCTGCTGACCTCATGAAGACCACCCGCCTTCCCCGGAAGGCCACCGTGCTGCTGGCCGGTCTGGTCCTCGCCGCCCTGGCCGGCTGCGGATCGGCAGACGAGTCCCCCGCCGAGGCGCTCGGCTCCAAGGGGCCGGCCAAGCCCGTCAAGGCCGTCCCCCCGGCCGCGCCGCCCGGGCTGCCCGGCATGCCCCCGCTGCTCGACCCCCACGACGTGTACGCCGCCGACCGGCCGAACCGGCTCTCCCCGGTGGTCAAGGACTTCCCGTCCCGCGTCTACGTGCCGAACACCAACTCCAACACGGTGTCCGTCATCGACCCGGCCACGTACAAGGTCGTCGACACCATCCCGGTCGGGGTCCAGCCGCAGCACGTGGTGCCCTCCTGGGACATGAAGACCCTGTGGGTCAACAACAACCGGGGCCACACGCTCACCCCGATCAACCCGGCCACCGGCGAGGCGGGCAAGCCGGTCGAGGTGCACGACCCGTACAACCTGTACTTCACGCCCAACGGCAAGTACGCGGTCGTGATGGCCTCCATGGACCGCGAGCTGGTCTTCCGCGATCCCCACACCATGGACCGCGTCAAGACGGTGCCCGTCACCTGCTTCGGGGTCAACCACGCCGACTTCTCGGCCGACGGCCGCTACTTCATCGTCAGCTGCGAGTTCTCCGGCGAGCTCCTCAAGGTCGACACCGAGAAGATGGAGGTGATCGGCCAGCAGAAGCTGCCCTTCGAGGGCGCGATGCCGCAGGACGTGAAGATCTCCCCGGACGGGAAGACCTTCTACGTCGCGGACATGATGGCGCACGGCATGTGGGTGCTCAGCGGCGACACGTTCGACGTCCCCAAGCTGCTGCCCACCGGCAAGGGCTGCCACGGGCTGTACGTCAGCCGCGACTCCCGGGAGATGTACGTCTCCAACCGGGGCGAGGGCAGCGTCTCGGTCTTCGACTTCAAGGAGAACCGGCTCACCAAGAAGTGGCAGCTGCCGGGCGGCGGCAGCCCCGACATGGGCGGGGTCTCCGCCGACGGCAAGGTGCTGTGGCTGTCGGGCCGCTACAACTCCGAGGTCTACGCGATCGACACCGCCACCGGCAAGCAGCTCGCCCGGATCCCCGTCGGCGGCGGCCCCCACGGCCTCGCCGTGTACCCGCAGCCCGGCCGCTACTCCCTGGGCCACACGGGCATCTTCCGCTAGGCCGTGAAACAACGGTGCCCCGGGAGCTCGCACAGCTCCCGGGACACCGTGTCCGTGGGGCCGCCGACGGACGGCCGGAACGCGCCGGCCGTGCCGGCCGGGCGGAACGCGGGGCACGTCGCCACCGCTCCGGCGGAATGCGCGCCGGGCCCTCAACTGCCCGCGGGTGGGGCGGCCATGCCGGTACGTTATGCCGCGATCCCGGAGCGTGACAAGCCGAAGCCGGATCCATCAGCTGGAATTAAAGCTTCCGCCCACCCGGTGACCGCTTCCGGCGGAGCGCGCGCGAGCCGCCGGTTCCGCTCCGCGGCCCGGACGGGACCCCGCGAGTGCCCGCGCGCCCGGTGCCGTTACCCTGAGCCGGTCAACAAGCACCGAGAAGGGGTGGACCCAGTGGCTGACATCGAGAGCGCACGGGCGACGTTCGACAAGTTCGACGTGAACGGTGACGGCTTCGTCACGGCCGACGAGTACAGCGCGGCCATGAAGGCGATGGGTGACCACTTCGTCACCGCCGCGATCGCGGACTCCGTGATCGCCGCCAAGGACAGCGACGGCGACAAGCTGATGAGCTTCGACGAGTTCTGGGCCTCCCTGAACAAGTAAGCGCGGCGCGTCCGCCTCCGCTCCGCACGCCGGGGCGGGGGCGCGTCAGGCCCCGCCCTCCGGCGGCGCCTGTGCCGAAGCCAGCTCCTCCACCTCGGACAGCGCTTCCTCCAGCCAGCTCAGCCAGAACCCCTCCAGGGCGATGCCGCCGTGCAGCACGAGCCGGCGCAACCGGTCCGCGGCCGCGTCCCGCCCCGGCGGGAAGTCCTTCGCCTCGATGGCCTCGTACGTGGCCAACTGCGCCCGGTGCAACTCCAGATGGCGCCGCAGCTCCGGCCCCAGCCGCTGCGGACCGACCACCGCCGCCGCACGGATCCGCAGCAGCAGCGCGTCCCGCACCGGCTTCGGGTCCTGGCTCTCGTCCACCCACCGGGCCAGCTCCGCCCGGCCGTCGGGCAGCACCTCGTACTCCTTCTTCTGCCCGCGCACGGGCACCTCGCTCGGCAGCGCCCGGATCAGCCCGGCCTCCTCCAGCCGCCCCAGCTCCCGGTAGATCTGCTGGTGCGTCGAGGACCAGAAGTAGCCGATCGACTTGTCGAACCGCCGGGTCAGCTCCAGCCCCGACGAGGGCTTCTCCAGCAGGGCGGTCAGGATGGCGTGCGGCAGCGACATGCCGCCATCCTAGGTTTGCGGCCGGGCCGGCGGCGCCGCCGGCCGCCACTCGGCCAGCGCCTCCGGCACCCGGGGACCGGGCAGGCCCGCCGCCAGCAGGCCGTGCGCGCGCAGGAGGGCCGTCACCGCCGGCGCCCAGGCCTGGCGCAGGCCCGCCGCCGCCAGCAGCTCCGGGTCCGAGAGCAGCTCCCCGGCGGGGCCGGTGCGGATCCCGGCCGGGGTCAGCACGGCCGCGTCGTCGGCCCAGCGGACCGCGAGGTCCACGTCGTGGGTGGCCATGACCACCGTCGTGCCGGTCGCGCGCAGCCCCGCGAGGACGTCCAGGAGGCGTTCCTGCCCGTCCGGGTCGAGCCCGGCGGTCGGCTCGTCCAGGATCAGCACCCGCGGGGCCATCGCCACCGCGCCCGCGATCGCCGCGCGCTTGCGCTGCCCGTACGACAGCAGGTGCGTCGGGCGGTCCCGCAGCGCGGTGATGTCCAGCGCGGCCAGGGCGGCGTCCACCCGCTCACGGACCTCCGCGGCCGGCAGCCCCAGGTTCATCGGGCCGAAGGACACGTCCTGCCCGACGGAGGCGGCGAAGAGCTGGTCGTCCGGGTCCTGCACCACCAGCTGCACCGAGGTCCGCAGCCGGACCAGGCCCTTGCGGTCGTACGCCACCTCCGCGCCGTCGAGGCGCAGCGCCCCCGTGCCGGGCCGCAGTCCGCCGCTCAGCAGCCGCATCAGCGTGGTCTTGCCGCTGCCGTTGCGGCCCAGCAGTACCAGCGCCCGGCCCTCGGCGATGGCGAAGTCCACCCCGGACAGCACGGCCGGGCCGTCCTCGTACGCGTAACCCGCGCCGACCAGCTCCACCAACGGGGTCACAGCCACAGCTCCTTCAGTGCGAGGGTCCCCGCGACCAGGGCGGCCAGCAGGGCGGCGGACCCCGTCAGGAACCGCCGGGACAGCGCCGCGTCGGGTACGAGCACCCGCAGCGCGCCGTCGTAACCGCGCCCCGCCAGCCCCTGCTGGAGCCGGGCGGCGCGGTCGAAGGCCCGGACGAACGAGGTCGCCGCGAGCCCGGCCAGCGAACGCCACACCGCGGCCCGGCTCGTCTGCCCGAGCCGGGCCGCCTGGGCGCGGCGCACCTGGGCCATCGAGTCCAGCAGCAGGAAGCCGATCCGGTACATGACCAGGGCCACGTCCACCACGGGCGCGGGCACCCCGGCCCGCACCAGCCGGGGCAGCACGTCCGAGACCGGCGTGGTGAAGGCGAACAGCAGCACCCCGAGCGAGGCCGCGGAGGTGCGCAGCAGCAGCTCGGCCGCGTGCCGGGGCCCGTCCGGGGCCAGGGCGAGGAAGCCGCCGGGGCCGCCCACCGAGACCAGCAGCGGCAGCGCCCCGGTCACGCAGAACCCGAGCGGGACCCGGAAGGCCCGCCACAGCTGCCGCCCGGGCACCCCGGCGGGCCCGAGCAGCACGGCCAGGGTCGCGGCGGCGACCAGCGGCCCGCCGGGCCAGGGCGGCAGGCACACGGCGGTGACGGTGAGCCCGAGCCCCAGCAGGGCCTTCTCCAGGGGGTGGCGGCCCCGCCAGCGGCTGGAGTGGGCCGCCACGTCGATCGGCAGCACCGCCTACGGCTCCGGGGTGGTGCGGGTCTTCTCGGCCGCCCCGGCCTCGGCGAGGGCCTGTGCGGCACCCTGGCGCCGGCCCCTGCGGACGCCGAAGTAGTAGGCGAGCACGCCCGCGCCGAGCGCCGCCTGGAGCGCGAACAGCGCCGACTCGATCTCGGCCGAGGGGGGCTCGTACAGCGGGGAGAACCAGGGCTCGTAGTCCGGCTCCAGCTCCGTGATGGCCGCCTCCGCCTGGGCGTCGGCGCCGGTGAACGGCTCCTCCTTGCCGTCGCCGAGTCCCAGCGCGAGCGGGATCACGGCCAGTGCCGCCACCAGGAGCAGCAGCAGGGTGTTGATCTTCGTGTTCCTGGTCATCAGAGGGCCGCCCCCTGCTCGGTCCGCTTGCCGCCGGTCAGCTTCGTGACCCCGAGCCGGACCAGGTCCGCCGTGCTGGACTGCATCAGCAGCCGCATCACGAGGACGGTCAGCAGGCCCTCGCTGACGGCGAGGGGGATCTGGGTGAGCGCGAAGATGCCCGCGAACTTCTCCAGGGAGCCCAGGAAGCCGCTCGCCGGGTCGGGGAAGGCAAGCGCCAGCTGGACGGAGGTCACGCAGTAGGTGATCAGGTCGGCGAAGAACGCGCCGAAGAAGACGGTCACCATCAGCGGCAGGCCGAACCTGCGCAGCAGCCGGTAGGCGCCGTAGCCCGCCCAGGGCCCGGCGACGGCCATCGAGAACACGTTGGCGCCCAGCGTGGTGAGCCCGCCGTGGGCCAGCAGCAGCGCCTGGAAGAGCAGGGTGATCGTGCCGAGCACCGCCATGACCGGCGGACGGAAGAGGATGGCCCCGAGCCCCGTCCCCGTCGGGTGCGAGCAACTTCCCGTCACAGAAGGGATCTTCAGGGCGGACAGGACGAACGTGAACGCACCGGACGCCCCGAGCAGCAGCGTGCTCTCCGGGTTCGCCTTCACCTCGCGGGTCAGGGCCCGGACCCCGTGGACGACGAAGGGGGCGGACGCGGCGCCCCAGGCGGCCGCGTGCAAAGGGGGCAGGAACCCCTCGGCGATATGCATGAGTTGGGAGACCTCTCCAGCACCTCGTGGATGGACGACGCGCCTCGGCCGGTCTCCTGGCTCACGGGTCATGATGCCCGGGCTCCGCCTTCCCGGGCCCGTGCGGTCTTCCGCGTGGGCCCAGTGGCCTACCCGCTGGGGGCGCCTCCCGGACGGCGTCTGGGAGGATTGGAGCCGGACTTCCCGATTACAGTGGCGAGGGCCGCACCGGTTTTCCACCGGTTTCCCGAACACCAAGGCCCGATGACCCTAGTCGTCCGCACGGACCGTCACAACCCGGACCCCGGGCACCGGTGGCCGCCCCCCCCGATACGACGGCGGGGGGGGGGGGGGGGGGCTCCCGCGGCCCCCCCCCATCCCCCCCCCTACCCGCGAGGGGGTTGGTGGG